>JBAXBG010000257.1:0-3947 GCA_037142115.1 Verrucomicrobiota bacterium
AAAAACGGGACCATCAACCTAAGGAGCCGCGACATTCTTGTCGCGTCTTGATGCGCAGAGGGGGACAAGAATGTCCCCCCTCCTGAATTCCAGCAGCAGGGCGGACGTCTCGTCCGCCTCTTGAAAAACGGGACCATCAACCTAAGGAGCCGCGACATTCTTGTCGCGTCTTGATGCGCAGAGGGGGACAAGAATGTCCCCCCTCCTGAATTCCAGCAGCAGGGCGGACGTCTCGTCCGCCTCTTGAAAAACGGGACCATCAACCTAAGGAGCCGCGACATTCTTGTCGCGTCTTGATGCGCAGAGGGGGACAAGAATGTCCCCCCTCCTGAATGCTACCGCACCACTTCGGTGCCGCTGCCGCCGTCGGTGAAGATTTCCAGCAGCAGGGCGTGCGGCAGGCGGCCATCGACGAAGTGGACTTTGCGCACGCCGGCGTTGAGGGCGTCCACGGCGCTGCGGATTTTGGGGATCATGCCGCCGGAAATCGTGCCATCGGCGATGAGTTCCGCCGCCTCGGCGCGGGTGACCGAGTGGATCAAGGTCGACGGGTCGTGCGGGTCGGCGAGCAGGCCGGGCACATCCGAGAGATAGACGAGTTTGGCGACGCGCAGTTCCTTGGCCAGGGCAGCGGCGGCGAGGTCGGCGTTGATGTTGAGCGGGCGACCGGTGGCCAGTTCCACCGCCAAGGGCGAGATCACCGTGACGATGCCGGCACGATGGGCGGCGTCCATCTGGCCGAGTTGGCAGCCGACGACTTCACCGACGCGCCCGAGGTCGACGCGGTTGCCCTCCGCATCGGAGCCTTGGGCTTTCTCGCCGAGGAAGACCGCGTTGCCGGGGATGCCCACCGCTTTGCCGCCGAAACTGCGGATCATGGTGACCAGCCCGGGATTGATTTCCTCGGACAGCACGCGCGCCACGATGTCGATCGCGGCATCGGTGGTGACGCGGAAGCCGCCGACAAATTTCGCCTCCAGGCCGGCCGCTTCCATGGCCGCGGAAATCGCCTTGCCGCCACCGTGGACGATGATCGGGTTGATCCCCGCCACTTCCAGAAACACCACGTCGCGCATCACCCGCGCGACCAGATCGGGGTCCTCCATCGCTGAACCACCCAGTTTGATCAGAATGGATTTGCCGCGGAAGGCCTGCAGATACGGCAGCGCTTCTATCAGCGCCTTGGCTTTGTCGATCGGTTGCATGGCGCGCATTCTAGCGGACGGAGCGCCCGCCGCAAAGCGCAAAGGTGCCTGGAGCGCGAGTCTCCAGACTCGCCTGACAAGCCAACCCGCGGCCGCGAGCTTGATGGGGAAGATGCGAGTCTGGAGACTCGCGCTCCGGGCCGGTCCTGCTAGTGCGGGCTGTCGCGGGCGCCTGGCTTGGCCGCCGTGGCGGGCGGGCACCGCGCGCGTCGGGCCGCGGCACGACCGGCGGCAGGGGGATCTTATTTGCTAGAATCCAGGCCGTGAGGATGGCCGCGAGCGCGGGCAGGCCGGGCAGCCAGAGTTGCGCGCAACCGGCAGCCACCCACTGGGCGGTGAGGCAGGCGAGCGCCAGCGCCAGCAGGGTGAGGTGGCGGGCGAAGGCGGGCCAACCGCTGAGCGCGGCGAGGCCGTAGGCGAGGGCGGCCAGCGCGGCGAATTCCAGGCCAACGGGCAGCCGCGGATAGGTGCAGACGGGAGTCAGGCCGGCCTCGGAGGCGATAGCGGCGATGAGCGCGGGAAGTTGTTTGGAGAACGCGCGGGTGGCGGGTTCCGCGGCGCTCCGGTCATCGCGCAGCACGACAACTCCCGGCGCATGATCGGGCAGCAGGTCTGGGTCGCCATCGATGACCGCCTCGGCGGGGATGCGCGCGCGTGGCGCGAGCGGCTTGAGCGGCATGGCCAGCCGCCCGTAGCGGTCGAGCGGCACGGTCGGCCCATCCGGGCCGAGTTTGAGGAATTCGCCCAGGCGGACATCCAGCCCCTCGACGGTTAGCCCGCGCTGTTGGAGGACCGTGAGCAACGGCGCGGCGAACACCACGCGGTCCTCCCAGCGGGCGAGCAGCGGCGCGAACCTGCTCTCGGGTTCGGCGTCCAGCACCTGGAACCCGGCCAGCGTGTTGTCCCCGCCCAGGATGACGCCGGGCAGCGGGATCCGGTTGACCACGGGCAGCGCGGCGGGATCGCCGTGGACGCGGTCTAACGGAATCGACGCCCTACGGAAGGCGGGCGGCATGATCTCGGTCACCGCCCCGCGCGACAGCGGCGCGGCCATGACCAGCGAGTCGAAGCGGCGGATGGACTGGTCCAGCGCGGCCAGCCCGATCGGATCCGGGGTGCTCCAGGCCAGCACCGCGGCGGTGGTGGCCTGGTTGGCGCCGAGGCGCCGCATGTTGGTTAGAATGACCGCCAGGTCGATGGGGGAGGGCGGGGAGCTTTGAAAAACCCCCGCGGGGTCGTCGCCGAGTGCCACCACCACGGGTGCCTGAAGCGGGTCGGAGAGGGGTCTGGCGGCGAAGGTCCGGAGACTCCACGGGGCGTCGGGTTGGTCTTGTCCGGCAATGAACAACGGCGGGTTGGCCGAGGCACGGGCCACGGCGGTGAAGACCGCCCGGTCGATGGCACTACCGGGGATCAGCCACCACCCGCTGCCGGCGGCGGCCGCCGCGCCGAGCAGCACCCAGGATCGACGTGTGAGGATGCCAGCCACGGAAACGGATCAGCGGATGGCTGCGAGGATGGGGGCGAGCGGGGATTCGAGGGGCGTGCCGGCCGTGACTTCGCCTAGCAGGCGTGCCGCGGTGGGAATGTGCGGGCGATACCAATCATCGCCGCGGTTAGCCAGGATGTTGCCGAAGGCACCCAGCGCCTGCATCAGGCGTTGGGCGGCGCATTGGTGAAACAGCGTGGGTTCCGGGCGCTCGTCGGCGACTTCCTCCCACAGTCCTAACAAATGCTCGCGCTCCTCCGCGCTGTGGTCCATGTAGGGATCGAACACCAGCGACGCCAGATCGTATTCCTGGCGGCCGCGGCGCAGGCCCTGGAAGTCGATCAGCCAGACCTGACCGTCCTTGATCATGAGGTTCTGGGATTGGAAATCGCGGTGCACGAGGTGGCGCGCGACCGTGCCGAGGCGCTCGGCGAGCTCGTTGAAGAGCGGGTTGTGGCGCAGGGCGGTGGCATCGAGTCCGAGTTGGTCTTCCACCAGATGCTCGAAGAAATACAGCTGTTCCCAGCGGTAGAGGGCCGCGTCGAAGGGCGGCATGAGGTGGAAGTCCTTGGGCGGCTTGGCGTAGAACAGGCGGTCGATCTGTTCGAAGGCGGAGCGGTAATACGGCAGGCGGTCCTCAAACGGCTGGTCTTTGAGCGACAGCAGCGAGGTGTCGCCGAGGTCCTCGACCAGCGCCACCCGGTAACGCGCGCGGTCGTGAATGATGGCCGGCACCCGCAGTTTCGCCTGTTTGAGGAACTGCGCGACGGGAATATACTGGGAGTTGTCCTCGCGCTCCTCGGTCCAATGGATGCCGATGATCGGCTCATGGATCGGGGTTTTGACCCGGATGATGGTGCGTCCGGAGGCTCCCCGTTTGATCGGTTGCAGGGTGATGGGGACGGTCGGGTCCACGCCGAGAAACTGCCGGACGGTGGAAAGGATCGCTTCGGTTGGCATGGGCGGGCGCCGAATAGGGTGGAAAACCTCCGCTTTGCCAAGGGAAATCCGGTGATGGGGCAATCCGGCGGAGCCATTCGTCGTGGAAGCCCCCCCGCACGACCTTCATCTGATTTGGCCAACATGGGCACGGACGGGTCAGATCACAAGGCCACGGGCGGGCCGCGGCTGCCATGACCCTGTCGAGCGGCGCGTTTTCCACCGCAGGCAACATCACCAACAGCAGCGCCAATACCCAGCCGCGTTCTCACGAACGCGCCTACTGGCTTATCGTAGGCGTGCTGGTGACAGCA
>JBAXBG010000258.1:0-3945 GCA_037142115.1 Verrucomicrobiota bacterium
GCTTTGCCCGTTCAGTCACTGCCGGGCAGGAGTTGGCGCAGGGAGTGAGCGAACGGGCGACCGGTGATGCGGCGGCGCAACAGGTCGAGGCCGAAGAGGGCGAAGGCGAGGTTGGGGAGCCAGGCGGCGAGGGCCGGGCGGAGGGTGCCGGCCGCGCCGAAGGCGATGGAAATGTTGCTGACCAGCAGCATCAGCGCGGACAGGACAATAGCGACGAAGATGCCGCCGCCGGGCCCGCGGCGGGAGAAGTGAATGGCGAGGGGTGCGGCGAGCAGGACGTTGAC
The DNA here is from genome assembly GCA_037142115.1 of Verrucomicrobiota bacterium. GTDB lineage: Bacteria > Verrucomicrobiota > Verrucomicrobiia > Verrucomicrobiales > Akkermansiaceae > Luteolibacter. The sequence goes on from JBAXBG010000258.1 coordinate 285, forward strand.
CAGACAGGCGAAGGGCAGGGCCCAGCGGTAGTGCCACTGGGTGAGGTAGGGCGCGGGATCGGCGAACGGCAGGTGTCCGGAATTGGCCCGCAGCCAGGCGTTGAGATCGGGGATGCCGAGGTTTTCGGCGCTGAGGCCGGGTTTGATCAGCTGCCATGGGGTTTCTGACCAGGAATTGACGCGCAGTGGGCCGGCGGGAGTTTCATAAACCGGCGGGTGACCCGGAGTGTAGCGACAGATCACCGGGTTTTGGAACGTCCAGAGTTGTTGGGTCTGGTCCCACAGGGCTTGGGATGCGAACAGCCGGGATTGGAGTATATGGTTGGCGTCGGTGGTGGTGACCTCTATGTTGAGCAGCGGCTTGCCGTTTTGATAGTCCGCGGGGAAGGCGTCGATCATCCAGAGGCGGCGGTTTTCCGTGTTGCGGTAGAGCACATGGGTGGCCTTGGTGGCAGGTTTGTCTCTGGCTTGGGCGAGGATTTCGCGCTCGCGGCCGGCGGCGGTGGGGGCCCAGTGATAGTTGAGGCCGAGGCTGAGCAGGGTGCAGAACGCCCCGATGATCAACACCGGCAGGGTGATGCGCAATACCCCGCGACCGCCCTGGACCATGGCGATGATTTCCCGGTTGGTGGACAGCTTGCCGAGGGTATGGAGCAGTGCCAGCAGCAGGCTGAAAGGTAACAGCAGTATCAGGATCGGCGGCAGCCGGGTGGCATAGAGCGTGACGATGGTGTCGATGATATGGCGGGAATTGCGGAAATCGCCAATGTTGTCGGTCAGGTCGATCAGCAGCCAAATCAGGAACAGGGCGGAGAGACAAATGCCGAAGATGCCCAGAAACAGGCGGGTGATATAGCGGTCGAGGGTGCCGCCGAGGGCGTAGGCCAGCGCCGCGAGGGTGGGCAGAAAACACAGCGCGGCCAGCACCAGCGGGCGGGCGTGCTGGGCGGCGACGTCGGAGTCCGGAAAGCCGATGAGTTGTTGGGCCACGGCGCGGTATTCGGCGGGCAGCACCAGCGCGCAAAGTCCCGCACCGATCGCGGCCAGCGCGAGGATCAGCAAAAAGCGGGGCTGTAGGTGACGGAGCAGGTGCATCGGTGACCGTGTGGCGGGCAAGATGGCCACGGCCTGGAGTGACTGTCGAGCGCCTTGTGGGGGGATAGGCGTCTCGCCTGTCAAGAACGGGTTTCCCGTAACATCAGGGTTCCCCGACAGGCGACCCGCCTGTGGGTCGAAACCGCCGGGACGGAGGTTCTCCGTGAGTGATCCGCACTTGCGGCTTGGCAGGCGGGCGATTGCGGGTTGCGATGGGCGGCGATGATTGCCCTTTCAGATGGCCAACCGATGCCCGGATTTTGCGATGCGGTGCGGGAGGCGTTTTCGCGCCAGGGGATCCTGGCCAAGTCGCGCGATTTCGAATACCGTCCGCAGCAGCAGGAGCTGGCGGTGGCGGTGGCCGAGGCGCTGCTCGAGGCGCGGCCGCTGGTGGCGGAGGCGGGCACCGGAGTGGGCAAGTCGTTGGCCTATCTGTTGCCGGCGGCGCGCTTCGCGTTGGACACCGGCCGCAAGGGGGTGATCTCAACCCACACGATCAACCTGCAGGAGCAGTTGGTGCGCAAGGACATCCCGATTGTGAGAAAGTTGGTGGGGGACGAGTTGCCGGCGGTGCTGCTCAAAGGGCGGCAGAATTACCTGTGCCCGCAGCGCCTGCGCCGGGCGCTGGAGCAGACCGCCGACCTGTTCACCGGCTCGGAAAACGACGAGTTGGAGCGGATCCGCCGCTGGGCGGAGGCGACCCGCGACGGCACGCTCAGCGATTTGGATTTCCAGCCGCAGATGAAGGTTTGGCTGCAGGTGTGCAGCGAGGCGCACCTGTGCACGACGCGCCACTGTGGGCCGCGCGGCAATTGTTTTTTCCAGGAGGCGCGCAAGGCGGCGGCCGACGCGCGGCTGGTGGTGGTCAACCACACGTTGTTTTTCGCGCTGCTCAACACCGAGCTGACGGAAGGCGAGACGGAGGGCAAAAAACCCCAGGGGTTCCTCTTTCCCAACGATTTTGCGATCCTCGATGAGGCCCACACCATCGAACAGGTCGCCGCCGTCCAGTTGGGACTGCGGGTCTCCCAGGCCGGCCTGCGCTTCGACCTGCAGCGGCTCTACCACCCGCGGACCCGCAAGGGCCTGCTCAAGGCGTTCAACAAATCCTCGGCCATGCTCGCGGTGGAGGAGGCACTGGCCGCCGCCGACCGGTTTTTCGACCAGCTTGGCGAGGTGACGACGTTCGGCAATTTTTCCAAGGAATGCCGGGTCCGCGAGCCCGAGGTGGTGCCCAACGTGCTGGCCGAGCCGTTCCGCAGGCTGTGGCAGGAAATCGATGCGCTGGCCACGGACGTGGAAGGGGAAGCGCCGCGGGCGGAGCTGCAGGATGCATCGCGGCGGCTGCGCGAGGTGCATGGTTCGGTGGCGGTGTTTCTCGATCAAGCCCACGACGACAGCGTGTATTGGGTCGAGCGCGGCGGACGCGATGAAACGCAATACACCTTGCTCGCGGCACCGGTGAAAGTGGCCGACCGCTTGCGGCCGCTGTTGTTTGGCGCGGGCAAAAGCCTGGTGCTCACCAGCGCGACCCTCGGGGTGGGCGACCCGCAACTCGGCTATTTCCGCGGCCGGGTGGGCGCGGAATCCGCCCGCGCCTTGTGCATCGGCAGCCCGTTCGACTACCAGAAGCAGATGCGCGTCCGGATCTACAAATCCGTGCCGGATCCCGGCACACCGCGCTACGACGAGTTGCTGGCCGAAGGAATTCGCCAGGCGGTGGAGGAAAGCGAGGGGCGGGCGTTTGTGTTGTTTACCAGCTACCGCACCATGCGCGATGCGGCCCAGCGCCTGGAGGGATTTTTCCAGGCCAAGGGCTGGCGGGTTCTGATGCAGGGCGAGGGGATGCCACGCCACCGGATGCTCGAGGAATTCCGCCAGGACGTGCATAGCGTGCTGTTCGGCACCGACAGTTTCTGGACCGGGGTGGATGTGCCCGGCGAGTCTCTCTCCAACGTAGTGGTGACGCGCCTGCCGTTTGCGGTGCCCGACCACCCGCTCACCGCGTCGCGCCTCGAGGCCATCGAGGCCGCCGGTGGCAATCCGTTCATGGAATACACGGTCCCGGAAGCGATTCTCAAGCTGCGCCAAGGCGTCGGCCGCCTGATCCGCACCGGCCGCGACCGCGGCCTGGTCTGCATCCTCGACAACCGGATCCTCACCAAACGCTATGGCAAGTCCTTCCTCAAGGCTCTGCCCGACGCGCCCGTCGAGGTGATCGGTTAGAGAACGGAGGACAGGCGAGACGCTTGTTTTCCTAACTGACTGGAAGCTGGTATTCCGCTCCTGCCAGTTGGGGAGTCATGTTTCGAGCGATGTCAGGCAGGCGATAAGCGATTTCGCCAGCGCGGCAGCCCACTGGCCCAGCTGCGTGGCTCCTCATCTATTCAATCTGACATCGTATTCGCCGCGCAACATCTGATACTGTTGTTCCAGTTCAGTCACCGGAAGACCGGAGAGGGCGTCAAACGTGTCCGTTTCCAAGCCCATTAGTTCCTGCATGCTGATGATCTTGCCAATCCACATTCCCCGGGCCGCACCTCTGGCTTCACCTCTGGCTTCACCT
>JBAXBG010000259.1:0-3913 GCA_037142115.1 Verrucomicrobiota bacterium
GAGGTTTTCGACCAGCACGCAGCGGCGGACGCGGGTGAAGGTTTTGGGAGTGGTGATCCCCTCGCCGGTGGTGGTGGCGATCGAGTAAGACAGGTAGCCTTCCCCACCCAGTCCGAGGCCGGCGGTGGAGGGCCCGTTTTTGACGAAGATGGTGGTGTCCATTTCCTTGGCCATGTAGGTCATGTGATCGACGTCCTTGGTGTGGATGATGGCGGAGTGGCGGTAGTTGTGCTCGGCGCGCTTGGCCTCGCGCACGCCGGTGACGAAGTCCGGAACCGACACGATGGGCAACATCGGCATCATTTGCTCCTCCTGCACAAAGGCATGATCGGCATCGGTCTCGGCGAAGAGGATTTGCGTGCCCTCGGGAATCGTGGCCCCGGCGTGCTCGGCGAGCTTGGAGGGATCGGCACCGACCAGCGAGCGGTTCAACACCGGGTGCGAGCAACCGCCATCGCCGGGCTGATAGGTAAACGCGGCCGCGGTGAGTTTTTCGAGTTGCTGGGCGTTGATGCGCGCTCCCCCGGCGTTCTGCAGTTCCTCGCAGAAACGCTTGAACACCGAGCTGAGCACAAACACTGCCTTTTCACCGATGCAGAGCAGGTTGTTGTCAAAGGCGCCACCTTCAATGATGTGGCGGGCCGCCTTGGCCAGGTCGGCCGTTTCATCGACCACCACGGTGGGATTGCCGGGACCGGCGCAGATGGCGCGCTTGCCGGATTTCATCGCCGCGTTGACCACGGCCGGGCCGCCGGTGATGGCCAGCAGCGCGACCAGCGGGTTCTTGCACAGCTGGTCAAACGACTCCAGCGACGGCTGCTCGATGGTGGTGATGAGGTTGTCGATGCCGATGGCCCGATAGATCGCCTCGTTGTAGGCGCGCACGGCCATGGCCGCGCTGCGCGCGCCGCCCGGATGCGGGTTGAAGACGACCGAGTTGCCGGCCGCCACCATGCTGATGACGTTGCCTGTTAGTGTGGGAACCGAATGGGTGACGGGCAAAATCGCGCCGATCACGCCGAACGGCGCGTATTCTTCCAGGGTGATCCCGCCATCGCCGCTCAGCGCATACGGCTGCAGCCACTCGGTGCCGGGCACGTTCTTGGTGATGAGCAGTTTGCCGATCTTGTGATCGACACGCCCGATCTTGGTTTCATCCATCTCAAAGCGGCCCCACGGCTCGGCATTGGCGACAGCCAGGCCCTTGACGATTTCAATGACCTTGGCGCGCCCCGCCACACCCTGCTTTTTGAGTTGCAGGAAGGCGTCCTGGGCGGCCTGCGCCGCCTGCTCGACTGACGAGAAGATGCCGTGTTGGCCGGGGGCCGTGCCACGGGAGCACCCGCAGGCGGCTGGCGCAACCGCAGGCGTTGCTGGAACGGAAGGCACCAACGCACTCCCCTGGGCGAGGCGTGACAGCACGCTTTCGACGATGCTTTTAACTTGATTGGGATCTAAGCTCATAAGGAAATGGGAAATTGTGAAAGAGGGAAACAGGGAAAGAGAAACCACTGATAGACTGAAAGCCACTGAGGGCACTGAGGTTTATCAGTGGTTAATAAGACGCCTCAGCCTTCTTTGTAGATGGTTTTGCCTTGGACTTCGACGCGGTCGATGATGGCCACGATGGCGGCATCCACGGGGATATTCTTGAGGCCCTTGGCGGCGCGGGCGGAACTGCCCTGACAGAACAAGACCAGCTCGCCCTGGCCGGCACCGACGGTGTCGATGGCGACGATGGTGTTCTGGCCGTTCTTGAACTGCGAGGGGTTCTGGTCGTCCACCAGCTTGGGCCGCAGCAGGAGCAGCGTCCGGCCGACCATGAGCTCGTCTTTTTTGGTGGCGACGACCTGACCGATGACTTCCGCGAGGAACATGATGTGTTGGGGTTTCCGCTAGATGCGGGAAGGGCGCGGGGAGCGGCGCGCCCGTGACAGGCGCGCCTCCCCCACCCTTCAGGCCGGCATCACTTGCGCGGCGCGCGGGCGGGTTCCTTGGGCAGCACCCCGTCGATGGCATCGTCCGGGCGGGCGATGACGTGGGCGCTGATGACTTCGCCGATGTTGGCGGCGGCGGCGGCACCGGCATCGATGGCGGCTTTCACGGCTGCGACATCGCCGGTGACAACGGCATTGCACATGGCATTGCCAATTTGTTTCATCGGTCCGACGAGTTCGACGTTTGCGGATTTGAGCATCGCGTCAACGCCTACGACGAGGCAGGCGAGGCCGCGGGTTTCGAGAAGTCCTACTGCTTGTTTGGCCATGGTGGTATTTGGTGGGTGTGAGGTATGGTGGGATCTGAGAGAATGATGAATCAGGAGAGTTTGCGGAAAACCTCGCGGGCAAGCACGAGTTCCTCGTTGGCGGGGATGACCCAGATTTGCACGGCGGAGTCAGGCGTGCTGATGACGGCCTCGGTGGCGTGGCAGGCGGCGTTTTTGGCCGCGTCCAGGCAGATGCCGAAGGGTTCGAGGTTGTGGCAGACGGCAGCGCGGAGTTGCACGCTGTTTTCACCGATGCCGGCGGTGAACACCAGGGCGTCGAGGCCGCCCATCTCAAAATGAAACGCCCCGGTCCAATGGCGGATCGAGTGCACGAAGGCGTCGAGCGCCAACTGGGCGGCGGGATCACCGGCGGCGGCGGCGGTGCTGATGTCACGGGTGTCGTTGGAAATCCCGGAGATGCCTAACAGTCCGGACTCCTTGGTCAGCTGGCGTTCCGCCTCATCCAGCGAGATGCCCAGCGTGCGCATGGCATAGGGGATGGCGCCGGAATCCAGGTCGCCGACGCGGTTGTTTTGCGGCAGCCCGCTTTGCGGGGAGAACCCCATGCTGCTGCCGATGGCGACCCCGTTGCGGATGCCGGTGACCGAACTCGACCCGCCCAGATGGCAGGACACCACCCGCAACGGTGCGCCCGCGACGGCGCGCGGACCATCCTGATAGAGCCGGCGGGCGATACGCGCGACGTCCTCGCGGCCGCACAGCTCGGCGGAGCGCTCGGCCACGAATTTATGGCTGGCCCCGTGGAAGCCATGCCGCCGGATGCCGATGTCACGCCAGCTGCCAGGGACGGCGTAGGTGGCGGAGGCGGCCGAGGTCCATTGATAGAACGCGGTTTCAAACAGGGCCACCAAGCGGGCCTTGGGCAGCGAGGTGGCGAACTGGCGGATGCCCGCCGCATACGGCGGGTTGTGCGCAGGCGCCACTGCGGTGAATCCTTCCAGCGCCGCGATGACCCGCTCATCGGCCATCACGCAGCCGCTCAGGTCCTTGCCCAGCACGGTTTTGAAACCGACCGCGTCGATCTCATCGGCGCTGCCGATGATTCCGTCGCGCTGCAGGGTGGCGAGGGCGTCAGCGATAACCGCGGCGTAATCGTCAACCCGCTCATACCCGCCCTTGGCCAGCACCTCGCCGCCGTTCTCCGCCATGCGGTAGAGACGGTATTTGAACGAGGTGGAGCCAAGGTTGGCGACGAGGATGAGCATCGGGTGGGGAGATTATGGGTTATTGGTTAGCAGGAAGACGCAAGACTCAAGACTACAAGACACAAGAGCCGAGAAAGAGAGATCGGCCGTAACGACTTTTTTCCTGAATCTTCAAGTCTTGCGTCTTGCGTCTTCAAGTCTTGTCTCTTCTAGCCAATCCAGGTGCCCAGCTTCGAGAGGTCGTCGTGGGGACGGGGGATGACCTGCACCGAGGTGACGGTGCCGAGGTTGGAGGCGGCGGAGGCGGCTGCATCCAAGCCGGCCTTGACCGCGGCGACGTCGCCGGTGAAAAACCCGGTGACAAGGCCGGAGCCGATTTTGTCCCAGCCCGTCATTTTGATGTCGGCGGCCTTGAGGGCTGCGTCCGAGGCTTCGATGAGGGAGATGAAACCCTTGGTTTCGATGATGCCGATTGCTTGTT
>JBAXBG010000260.1:0-3901 GCA_037142115.1 Verrucomicrobiota bacterium
GCTGCAGAGCCAGGGCGATGAGTTGCACCTGTTGCCGGCCTTGCCCAAGGCGTGGCCAACCGGTTCGGTCAAGGGCCTGCGCGCCCGCGGCGGCTTCACCGTGGACATCGAATGGAAGGACGGGCGTGTCATTCACTACCGCATCACCGCTCCGGCACCCGGACGGGTCAAGGTCCGCATCAATGGCGAGTCGAAGTCCGTCGAGACCGAAAAATGAACGTACAAACCACAATGAAACACACCGTCACAACGATCGCCGTGCTACTGCTGGCCGCCTTACCAGCGCCGCTGCTGCTGGGCGCGGAGCCCGACACGGCACCAGCCCAAGCCGCTCCCAAAGGCCGGACACAAGCGCCCCAGACATTCGCCTTCGAGACCTACGCCGGCCGCGCCTACAACTGCCTGGAAAACATGGTCGATAAGGACGGGATGCCCTATTTCAACATCTTCTGGACCGACCCGGCGGAGGCGTGCCATGAACGTGGCGTGGACTCGCCCGATGTCGCATCCCGGATGTGGGAGGCCTCGATCATGGCCCGCCACATGACCGGCCGCGAAGGCCGCAATGAAAAGATATTGGGCAAGAATGCGCTGCGCTTCTTAAGCCCCGAGACCGGATTGGTGGTTCCCGGCACCGGATTCCTCGGGTTTTCCCAAGGCACCTCGCTGCACGCGGTGGCTAGCGGTTACGCCGATAGCAAAGCCCCCGCCTTGCAGGAGCTGATTCGCAAAACCGCGGACAATCTCCCGGGCACCTTCGGGATCAAGGACCAATGGCGGGCCGTTCCCATCAAGAGCCTGATGAATTGCGCGCGGGTGGCGAATTATCCGGCCGCCGCGGAATACGCCGGCAAGCTGGTGCATGGGAGTTCGCTGCTAGGCAACCCCGACAACAAGAAGTTTGGAGGCCACATGCACGCGGGATTGCGCATCTTATCCGGCGCGGCGGATTACGCCCTCTACAGGAAAGACACGGCGCTGTTTGATCAAGTGAACGCGATTTACCGCGACGTGCAAACGATCCCCGGGGCCCGCTTCGGCTGGCTGCCCGAGGTCGCCTATCGGGGCGATGATCTGGTGGGATGCGAGACCTGCGCGGTGATGGATTTTGTCGGCCTGGCCACCACCCTCGCTAACAACGGCCACCCGCAGTATTGGGGGGACGTGGAACGGATCGTCAGGAACCAACTCACGGAAAACCAGGTGGGCGACGGAAGCTGGCTCAAGCCGGGCGACCAGCCCGATACGGCGACTTCCAGCTGGCGCGACGTCGGCTCGCGGATGGTCGGCGGCTTTGCCGGGTGGAGTTCGCCCACGCACACGCTGGCCTTTTGCGAAGGCGGCATGGGTAAAACCAAGGTGAGGGCCTTTCAGAACTGCTGCGCCGGCGCGGGCGTCCATGCGTTCTACATCGCCTGGAAGAGCGCGTCGCGCTTCGAGAACGGCGTGCTCTCGGTCAACATGCACTTCGACAAGCTCCTTCCCCAGGCCGAGATCCGCTGCTACCAGCCGTATCAGGGGTACCTGAGCATCGCGCTCAAGGAGGCGTGCAAAGTCCGGGTGCGCGTGCCGGATTTTGTCGAGGCCAGGGATATCAAGGTCCGCTCGAACAAGGGCGAGGTGAAGGCGGCGGTGGAGAACGGCTATCTCGAACTCGGCCCGCGCCAGGCCGGAGATAAAATCGAAGTCACCTATCCCGTGCCGGTGAAGGAAGAGGAGATCGCCATCGGCAATCCCAAGCACCGGCAATACCACTACCGCGTGATGTGGAAGGGCGACACCGTGGTGCGGATGACGCCCATCGGCGAACAATACCAGACCGGCTACAGCGATGGGATGAAGAAGGACGTCGAGTGCTTCTACGGCGAAGAGGGACCAGGGCGTCTCTATCAGCGCGAATATATGCTCAAGGACGTGACCCCGGCGCTCGCCCCGCTCCACGCCGATGATGGCTCATTCGATTTCTGGCAGCTTCACGCCAGGTAAAGGCAACCATCCCGCCTTGTGAACGCCATCCCATGAAGTCATTTCCCCACTTTGTTAAATTTCTATCCGTTGGCGTCGCGGCGTTGCTGTTGATTGAGGCGAATGCGGCCCCCCAGCCAAGCCCGTTTTCCGACACACAGGGAAGCGCGCGCTGGCATTGAGAAGCGGGAGGTTCCCGGCGGCGGTCGCCTCGTTTGGCATTCCGGTGGAACAAGACCGGGACTACACCGTGAGCTTTTATGCCAGGGGCGAGGCCGGAAAAAAACCAACCCTCAGCGTGAGTGTCCTGGCGCATGAGATGGCGAAGGAATTTGAGGTCAGCGGAGCCGGATGGATCACGCGACGTCTTCCCTTGGTCACGTGGAACGGAACTGCCCTTCCTGTTCACAACGGCTGGGTCAATTTGCGTTTGTAACGGTTAAGCCTGGCAGGACCACGCGGAAAATCGCGCCGATGCCATCCGCATTGTTGCTGCCCGTGATGGTGCCGCTATGGGCCTCGACGATGGTCTGGCTCAGCCGCAGCCCGATTCCTACCCCTTGCGCCTTGGTGGTGAAAAACGGCACAAACAAGTGGCTGAGCACTTCGGGTGTGATCCCGTGGCCGCGATCGCGCACGCTCAACTCGACGCGATCATCGCCGAGAACCTGGGTCGAGATGACCACCGCTCGCCGACCCTTCTGACAATCGGCGCAAGCGTCGAACGCATTGTGCACCAAATTGAGAATGACTTGGCTCAGTTGCACCATGTCTGCCAGCACCGGCGGAAGCCGGTGGGCGCACTCGACGGTCAGCTCGATCTGGCGGTGCTCGGATTCCAGCCGCAGCAGGCGGCAGGTTCCCTCCACCAAGTCGTTGATGTTGACGGATGCCCGCTGAGTTTGCTCAGGATGGGCCAGCGCCCGCAGGTGACCCACCGAGTCGCACAGGCATCTCATGTTCAACTGGAGGTCCTGGAAAACTTCATGGGTGCCGCAGGACGATTTGCATTTTTTGATCTTGCGGATCGCCACCGCGAGGTTAGCCCCCATGGCAGACAGCGGTTGGCCGATCTGATGAATGATGCCGATGCTGACCTCGCCGACCAAGGTCACGCGCTGGGCATGTTCCAGTTCGGTCTGTTGGGCCTTGAGTTTGCCCGCCATCCATTTGATCTCGGTGAGGTCACGCAAGGCGCTGATCATCGCGGTTTGCCCCAGCCAGATGTCCATGCGGTTTTGGACTTGGGCCGGAAACCGCGTGCCGTCCTTGCGAATGACAACGCACTCGTGGGCACCCTCGCCGGACTCAAGGATGCGCTCCCTGACCCACGTCTGTGACTCGGGTGCCACGAAGCTCATAATCGAGCGGCCCTTCATCTCGCCCGGTCGATAACCGAACATGGCGCACAGCTGGTCATTGCTGTCGATCACCATGCCGCCCGCGGTGATCGCGATGCCTTCGAAGGTCGCCTGCGTCAGGTGGCGGAAGCGCTCCTTGCTCTGGCGCAGTTCTAGGGTGCGCTCGGCCACCCGGTGCTCGAGCATCTGATTCCACTCCCTCAGGGTTTCTTCGGCCTGTTTGCTGCCACTGATGTCGCTGATCACCACCTGGCTGATCAGCTCGCCCCCCGCATCCGGGGCAACGATGGCCTCCAGCCGCGCCCAGATCACGCTTTCGTCCGCTTTCACCAAGCGCAATTCACAGACCCGCAGTTGCCCGGTCTCTAGCAGTTGCGTGCGGTGCAGGTAGTAAATATCCTGGTCGGCGTTCAGAACGTAGCGGCTGAGCGGCTGGTGGACCATCTCCCCACGTGGATGATCCAACAGCTTGGCCAGCGTGAGATTGAGTTGCAGGATGCCCCCAAGCTCACCCAGGGTGCAATAGCCCACTGGTGAGAAGTCGTAGAGTGCCATATAGAGCGACTGAGCCGCGT
>JBAXBG010000261.1:0-3866 GCA_037142115.1 Verrucomicrobiota bacterium
TCCACGCGACGAAGCTCTGACGTAGGCGTGCGGGTCACAGCACGCGCTGCCGCGTCCGCGTTCTCACGAACGCGCCTACCCCAGCGCGCGCTGCCGCGTTCTCACGAACGCGCCTACCCCCGAGCGACCTGACGAACGCGCATCCCTCACCCAGGCTGTCGGTCTGGCTTGAGGCGCCCGGACGATGGGTTGTAAATCGGCGAAAAAACTGCCTTTCGCAATCTCTAGCATGCGCTAGGGTGGTCGGCCTCGCGCGCTTGCGCATGCCTCAACCCAACCCCGAACACCCACCCGCCATGTCCGAACTCCCCACCCGCCCCGGCAAATTGATGGCCGCCAACCGCGGCGAAATCGCCATCCGCATCTTCCGCGCGGCCAACGAACTCGGCCTGCGCACCGTGTCGATTTTCGCCGAGGAGGACCGGTTCTCGATCCACCGCTTCAAGGCGGACGAGGCCTATCCGCTGGACACCTCGAAAGGCCCGGTCGGCGCCTATCTGGACATCGAGGGGATCGTGGCGCTGGCCAAACAGAAGGGCGTCACCATGATTCACCCGGGCTACGGGTTTCTATCGGAGAATGCGGCCTTTGCCAGCGCCTGCGCCCGCGAGGGCATCATTTTCATCGGGCCGTCGCCGGAGTTGCTGGAAAACATGGGCGACAAGACCGCCGCCCGCACGCTCGCCCACAAGTTCAATGTGCCGACGCTGCCCGGCACCGAGGAGCCCATCAGCGATCCGGACCAGGCGCTCACCGTCGCCCATGAGATCGGGTTTCCGCTCATCATCAAGGCCGCCTTCGGCGGCGGCGGCCGCGGGATGCGGGTGGTGGAAAAACCCTCGCAGCTGCCCGCCCTGCTCGCCGAGGCCCAGAACGAGGCGCTCAATGCGTTTGGCAATTCGGCGGTGTTCCTCGAGCGCTACATTTCGCGCGCCAAGCACATCGAGGTGCAGATCCTCGGCGACCAGCACGGCAACGTCGTCCACCTCCACGAGCGCGACTGCTCGGTGCAGCGCCGCTATCAGAAAGTCGTCGAGGTCGCTCCGGCGATGCACCTTGAGCCGCGGGTCCGCAAGGAACTGTGCGAGGCCGCCGTCAAGCTTGCCCAAGGCATCGGTTATAACAACGCGGGCACCGTCGAGTTCCTCTACGACATGGATCACAACGACTGGTTCTTCATCGAGATGAACCCGCGCATCCAGGTCGAGCACACCGTGACCGAGTGCGTGACGGGCATCGACCTGGTGCGCTCGCAGATCCTGGTGGCCCAGGGCCATCCGTTGTTCGGCGAGGAAGTGGCGATCCCGCCCCAGGATCAGATCCCGTGCATCGGATTTGCCATCCAGTGCCGCGTCACCACCGAGGACCCGGAAAAAAACTTCTCGCCCGACTACGGCCGGATCCTCAACTACCGGTCGGCCGCGGGCTTCGGGATCCGGTTAGACGCCGCCTCGGGCGACGCCGGTTCGGTCGTCACCCCGTATTATGACTCGATGCTGGTGAAAATCACCGCCATGGGCCGCGATTTTCCGATGGCCTGCCAGCGGATGGACCGCGCGCTGCGCGAGTTCCGCATCCGCGGCGTGAAAACCAACATCCCGTTTCTGGAAAACGTCATCGCCAACCCGACCTTCCGCGCCGGCCAGGCCCACACCCGGCTCATCGACACCCAGGCCGAGTTGTTCCAATTCCACCCGCGTCGCGACCGGGCGACGCGCACTCTGGCCTATCTATCGGACATCACGCTCAATGGCAATCCCACCGCCAAGGGCTGGAAGCCCGCCGCCGCTCTGCCCAAGGCGCGGGTGCCGGATTCGTTGGTGAGTGCCCACCACGCGGAAGTCCCCGCCGGCAGCCGCGACTTGTTACTGGAGCTAGGCCCGGAGAAATTCGCGCAGTGGATCCTCGGCCAGACGCGCCTGCTCATCACCGACACCACGCTGCGCGATGCCCACCAGTCGCTCATCGCCACCCGCATGCGCACCCACGACATGCTGCGCGTGGCGGAGGTCATTTCGCACCGCGTGCCGCAGTTGTTTTCGCTGGAAATGTGGGGCGGTGCCACCTTCGACACGGCGATGCGCTTCCTCAGCGAGTGCCCGTGGGACCGGCTGCGCCAACTGCGCGAAAAGATCCCCAACCTGTGCTTCCAGATGCTGTTCCGAGGCTCCAACGCCGTCGGCTACTCGAACTACCCGGACAATGTGGTCGCCGGATTCATCAACCACGCCGCCGACTCCGGCATGGACATCTTCCGGATTTTCGACTCGCTGAACTACCTGCCTAACATGAAGGTGGCCATGGAGACCGCCCGCGCCCACGGCAAGGTGCTGTGCGAGGCCGCAATCTGTTACACCGGAGACATCAACGACGAGAAGCGCGACAAGTATTCGCTCAAATACTATGTCGCCAAGGCCAAGGAAGTCGAGCGCATGGGCGCCCACATCCTGGCCATCAAGGACATGGCCGGGCTGTGCAAGCCGCTCGCCGCGCGCAAGCTCGTCACCGCGCTCAAACAGGAAATCCGCATCCCGATCCACTTCCACACCCACGACACCTCCGGCCTCAACGCCGCCTCGGTGCTCGCCGCCGCCAACGCCGGGGTGGACATCGTCGACCTCGCCATCGCCTCGATGTCAGGCTCCACCTCGCAACCCAACCTCAACTCGGTGGCCGCCGCGCTCGCCAAAACCGAACGCGACCCGGGCCTCGATTTGGAGTCGCTCAACGAACTCTCCGACTACTGGGAGGGCGTGCTTGCGTTCTATCAGCCATTCGATTCCGCGCCGCGCGCCGGCTCCGCCGAGGTGTACGAGCACGAAATGCCCGGCGGCCAATACACCAACCTGCGCGAACAGGCGAATTCCATGGGCCTCGGCCACCGCTGGCGCGAGATCTCGCGCACCTACGCCGAGGTCAACCAGCTCTTCGGCGACATCGTCAAAGTCACGCCGTCGTCCAAAGTGGTGGGCGACATGTGCATGTTCCTGGTGACCCGCGGGATCAAGGCCGCCGACGTGCCGAACCTCAAACCCGGCTCGATCGACTTCCCAGAATCCGTCATCGACATGCTCTCCGGCGGCCTCGGCCAACCCGACGGCGGCTGGCCTGTGGACGTCCAGCAGGTCGTGTTAGGCAACCGCAAAGCCACCACCAAGCGCCCCGGTGAGCTCGCCGATCCCGTCGACCTGGAGGCCACCCGCGCCGCTCTGGCAACCAAGCTCGGGCACCCGGCGAGCGACGATGACCTTTATTCGCACCTGATGTATCCGCAGGTGTTCGCGGATTTCACGGCCTTCAAGGTTCGCTACGACGATCTGAGTGCCCTGCCCACGCCCGCGTTCTTCTACGGCCTGCACATCGGCGAGGAAATCGAGATCGAGATCGACCCCGGCAAAATCCTCATCATCAAGCTGATCTCGATCGGCGAGGCCGACACCGCCGGTCGCCGCGCCCTGTTCTACGAACTCAACGGCATGCCGCGCGAATCCATCGTCTTCGACAACTCGCTCAAGGCCAGCTCCACCGCCCGCCGCATCAAGGGCGAACCCAACAACCCGGCCCAGGCCTGCGCCCCGATGCCCGGCATGGTCACCGAGGTCGCCGTCTCCGTCGGCCAGCAGGTCAAGGCCGGCGACAAGTTGGTGGTCCTTGAGGCCATGAAAATGCTCACCACCGTCAGCGCCGGCAGCGACGGCACCATCGCCGAAGTGCTCGTCCACAAGGGCGACCCGGTGGACAGCGATGATTTGTTAGTCAAGCTCGCGGCGGGGTGAGGCGGCCTGCTCGTGCCACTCTTGAAACGCACGATGCGCAGAGGGGGACATGAATGTCCCCCCTCCTCAAACGTGGGGTGAGGCGCATAA
>JBAXBG010000262.1:0-3827 GCA_037142115.1 Verrucomicrobiota bacterium
TGATTTAGAATAAGTTATCGTGCCGCTCCCACCAATCTGAACGGTGGGCGATCCAATCCGGCTATCGCTTGGATTCTTTCAGCGTAATCAGTGAAAAATCAGTTCAATCAGTGGTTTTAAAAAGCCGGATTTCCGGTTTTCATTTTCCCCTTTAGGATAAAAGGGGTTGCCCGGGGCGGAAGGATCGGGTGCAATCCCGCGACGGACGGGTTTGCCCCGCCGCGCAGTGGATCGCTTTCGTTTTCGGGCGGAGAGGTTCTTATCCAACCAGCCAACCTATCGCACAGATTTCTTCATGTTTCGCACTGTTCTGGAAAAGATCCACCCGGCGGTCTTCCTCAAGGCCGCCCAGGCGGAACTGGCCAAGGTGTCAGAACAGCAGCAGAAACTCGTCGAGATCTGCGGACTGACGGCCGACGAGGCGTTGCTGCGGCTGGAGGTCACCGAGGCCGGCCTCAACGAGGAGCAGGTGGAAGCCGCCCGCGACCTGCACGGCCTCAATGATCTGGGCGCCAAACAACAAGTGGGGCTGTGGCGCGAACTCGCCGAGCGCTGCCGCAATCCGCTGGTCGTCCAGCTGTTAGTCATCTGCGTGGTGTCCTTCGCGATGGGCGATGTGCGCTCGGCGGTGGTGGTGGGGGCCATGATCGTGCTGAGCGTGGTGCTCGCCTACGTCCAGGAGCACCGCTCGAGCAAGGCGGTGGAGCGCCTGCAGGCCATGGTCAGCGCCAACTGCCTGGTGATGCGCGACGGCGTGGAGACGGAACTGCCGATTTCGGCAGTGGTGCCGGGCGACATCGTGGTGCTGCAGGCCGGGTCGCTCATTCCGGCGGACCTGCGGCTGATCATCGCCAAGGATTTCTTCGTCAGCCAGTCGTCGCTAACCGGCGAGTCGATGCCCATCGAAAAGCATGCCGACCCGGTGAACGCGCCGGGTCAGGGGGTCATTGAATTGCAGAACGCCTGCTTCCAGGGCAGCAACGTTCTCAGCGGCACGGCCCGCGGGGTGGTGGTCAACACCGGGCGCATGACCCAGTTTGGCTCGATCTCGGAAAAGCTCTCCGGCCAGCGCGTGCAGACGAGTTTTGACAAGGGCATCTCGGGCTTCACCTGGCTGATGATTCGCTTCATGGTGGTGATGGTCACCGTGGTATTCTTCATCGTCGGCTTCCATTCCCACAACTGGGCCGAGGCGCTGCTCTTTGCGCTGTCCGTGGCCGTCGGGCTCACCCCCGAAATGCTGCCGATGATCGTCACGGTCAACCTCTCCAAAGGGGCCATCGCCATGTCGCGCAAGAAGGTCATCGTCAAGCGCCTCAGCGCGATCCAGAACTTCGGCGCCATCGACATCCTGTGCACGGACAAGACCGGCACCCTGACCCAGGACCGGGTCATCCTCGAGGAGCACGTGGACGTGACCAACCGCAGCAGCGAGGACGTCCTGCGCTACGCCTACATGAACAGTTACTACCAGACAGGTTTGCACAACCTGCTGGACCGCTCGATTTTGCAGCACACCGAGCTGGAGGTGGAGCGCGGCTGCCGCAAGGTCGATGAAATCCCGTTCGACTTCCAGCGCAAGCGGATGTCGGTGGTCGTCGATTACGAGGAGGACCACGTGCTCATCTGCAAGGGCGCCGTCGAGGACATCTTCAGCGTCTGCACCCACTATCAGATTGATGACGAGATCCATCTCATCATCGACCTGATCAAGAACGACTTGTTGGAGGAATACGAGACCCTCAGCCGCGACGGCTACCGGGTTCTGGCCATCGCCTACCGCGAGTTCCCGCGCACCAAGCAGGTGTTTTCGGTGGCCGACGAGGGCGACCTGATCCTGCTGGGCTACCTGGCGTTTCTGGACCCTCCCAAGGACTCGGCGGCCAAGGCCATCGCGCTGCTCAAGCAGGTCGGGGTGGACACCAAGATCCTCACCGGCGACAACGCCCTGGTCACCCGCAAGATCTGCCGGGACGTGGGGCTCGTCGTGGAGGAGGTCATCACCGGCGACCAATTGATAGGACTCGGCGAGGACGCGCTCGGCGAGCTGGCGGAAAAGCACAACGTGTTCGCGCGGCTCTCGCCCAGTCAGAAGGAATCCATCATCATCGCGCTGCAGAAGCGCGGCCACGTCATCGGCTACATGGGCGACGGGATCAACGACGCGCCCTCGATGCGGGTGGCCGATGTCGGGATCTCGGTGGACACGGCGGTGGACGTGGCCAAGGAGTCGGCCGACGTTATTTTGTTAGAGAAGAGCCTCGTGGTGCTCGAGGAGGGGATCATCGAGGGGCGCAAGGTGTTCGGCAACATCATCAAATACGTGCGGATGGGCGCGAGTTCCAACTTCGGCAACATGTTCAGCGTGGTGGGAGGCAGCTGGTTTCTGCCGTTCCTGCCGATGGCCCCGATCCAGGTGCTGCTCAACAACCTGCTCTATGACGCGTCGCAGGTCGGGATCCCGTCGGACAAGGTGGACGAGGAGTATCTCATGACGCCGCGCAAGTGGAACATCGGCAACATCCGTCGCTTCATGATGGTCATCGGGCCGATGAGTTCGATCTTCGACTACGCGACGTTTTTCCTGATGTTGTATGTGTTCAAGTGCCACCTGTTCAGCGATCCGGGCACCGGCGCTGCGGAAAAGGTCTATTACGAGAGCCTGTTCCATACCGGCTGGTTTGTGGAGTCGATCCTCACCCAGACGCTCATCGTGCACATCATCCGCACCCGCAAGATCCCGTTTTTCCAGAGCTGCGCCAGCCCGTTCCTGTTAGCCACGACGCTGGTGGTGATGGCGGCCGGGGCGTTCCTGCCGTATTCGCCGTTCGCGGCCTACTTCGGCCTGGTGCCGCTGCCCATCAGCTACTGGTATTGGATCGGCGGGTTCCTGGTCGCTTATTCGATCATGACCCACCATGTGAAGGTGTGGTTCCACAACAAATACGGAATAGATTGACATGAAAAGCCTGCTAACCGCGCTTCAGGAGGGCCGCCTGATCGAGTTGCCCGACTCCAACAAGGAGAAATCGCTGGAATATCTAGCGACTTTGATCGAGGCGATTCCCGACATCGGCGGCGAGAGCGGCATCACCGAGACCGTCCTCGAGCGCGAGCGCCTCCACAACACCGGCATCGGCAAAGGCTGGGCCTGCCCGCACGCACGCTCCGATTGGGACGGCGAACTGCTGTGCTCGGTGGGCTGGAGCCCGGCGGGCATCGACTACGGGTCGCCCGACGGCAACCCGGTCCACCTGGTGGTGATGTATTTCGTGCCCGACGGCCAAAAGAATTCCTATCTCAAGGAGATCTCCTCGCTGGCCAAGGCGATCCAGTCGATGCCCTCGATGCAGGCGCTCTCCTCGCTGACCGATCTGTCCGAGGTGCGCCACAGGCTGTTAGACGCGATCAACTCGGCGCTCGAGTCGATGGCGCCCGACGCGCGGGCGCGCATGATCCAGCTGGAGGTGAAGCATGCGGCGGCCGAGCACGTGCCGGCGCTGGTGCCCATCGAGATTGCCTCGCATCTGGTGCCGATGATGATTGTGTCGATGCCGGGTCACAAGCCGCTGGTGCTGGGCCAGGAGCTCGACATGGTGCGCCTGATCGATGGCGAGGAGCACATCCCCGCCGACTTGGAATTGCACGGCCGCTCCGAGCACAAGGGAGTGCAGATTCTGATGCGCTCGTGCGCGAAGTATCAGCCGGACCGCACGGTCTATGACTGCCTGGTGCTCAAGCTCACCACCGGAAACTGATAGGACGGGACGGTCCGGGTGGCGGTGGCTTTGGACTGCGGGGAAGCGCCCGCGCTTCCCCGCTTTGGG
>JBAXBG010000263.1:0-3750 GCA_037142115.1 Verrucomicrobiota bacterium
CCAGGCATTCGACCTCACCCACCGGCGCGGCCGGTTTGGCGGTGAAGTCGAATGTGCCCTGGTCGAACATGGCGGATTATTTCCTGGCGTAAACCGCCTCGCCCATCATCTGGATGCGGGTGGCGATCGCCGTCTTGATGGTCTCTCCGGTGACCGGCTTGGACTGCTTGGCGGCGATTCGGCTGGCGAACTTGAGGGTCTCGCAGAGGATTCCCAGGCGGCCCGGTTGGTTGGCGATTCGCAGCAATTCCTTTTTCAGGTCTGTGGCCAGGTGGCCGGCGTATTGGTCCACGATGGGCGAAATATCCGCCCACTCGAATTCGCGCGGCAACTGCACCGGCATTCCGATGCGGCCCAGCACCTGCTCGTATTGGTATTCGGTCTTGGCGATGCCTTCGTCAAACCGCCTGGTCGTTAGCAGTGCCAGGCCGCAGCCGGTGCGGTCGTGGATGTCGCGCAGGATTTCCAGCAACACCGGATCGCCGGCACGCGAGCGTGGCAGCAGCCGGTGCGCCTCGTCCACGATGAGCATGCGGTTTTCATTGAACGCTTTCAGGATGCTCTCGTGCATGTTGGTGGTGCCGGTGTTGCGGTTCACGCCGAGGGTCACGGCGATCTCTTTGAGCAGCGCGCGGCTGCCGCCGTACGCCGGGGCGGTCACGAAAACCGTGCGGCCGTGGTTGTTCTGATCGCGCCACCACTTGGCGCTGGCCGTCTTTCCCTGGCGGCTCTCGCCGGTGATCTTGGTGATTGAGTTGTTGGCCATGGCATAACTCAGTCCGCCGGTGACAAGCCGGGTAATGCGCGTCTCGCGGTAGGCGGCGTGCTTGATGGCGTAGCGCTCCGCCACGATGCTGCGGTAGCTGTGGATGGCCTGCGCGACCTTGGCCCAGTCACCGGAATAGGTTCCCTTGAGGCTGCGCCAGATCGTGGTGGTCGAGTAATTCAGCGCGGCCTCGCATTGCTTCCAGGTCAGGTTTTCTTCCAGCGCGTGCTGGTGGAACCAGGCGAGTTCGGAAACAATCGGCTCTGGAAGCTCTCGCCAGTTGCCCAGGTTGAGCGGGATGTTGATTCGGGTTTGGGCGGCGGCCGGCGTAAGGCGGTTATCCTCGGGGGCATCGTCGGGCGGTATGATTGCGGTGTTTGGCATGGTGTTGTTTTTCTATCGGGAGAGGGGTTTCAATCGGCAAGCCAGTCGGCGATCTGATCGCTCGGAATCGTCTCTGCGGCGGGAGTGCAGGAAGGTTGCATAGCCTCTGCGGCGGCGGACAAATCCGCGTCTTGCACCCATTCATTGGTGCGGCGAGTGGAGGCGGCTTTCTGGCCGGCGGCCGAATGCATCTCAAACTCGGTGGCGGGCTTGCCTTGCTGGTCGGCGCGGGCCTTGGTGATCAGATCGTCATTGAGGGACTTGACCACGTTGCGGCGGTCGGCCACCGGCTGCAGGGCGCGGCGCACCGGGGCATCCAGCGCGCCTTTGATCCGGGAGCGGGCTTTGAACATTTCCTCAAGCTGGTCGTTGCTGCGGTTGATGCGCACGTTGCGCGTCACCGTCCCGATGAATTGGAACTGCATGTCGCAGACCAGCAGCATGTCGGGCATCAGCGGATTCAGATAGACCTGGAGTTCGTCGCCGGGCTGAAGGTATTCGGTGCGGCCTCGGGGAGTGGTTAGCTCGGGCAGGAAAATCAGTTCTTCACCCGGCAGCAGTTCGTCGGTGATATGGATCTGGTGGCGGTCGCGCACCTTGACATGCTTGGCCCACTCGGTGGGAAGCAGGTGGATGGCATCCTGGAATGCCAGCTTCTTGATCGCCGGATCCTGGCAGCAGGACATGCGGGCCTCGGCGGGCGACCACTGGTGGAGCGTGGTGAGTTGCGGGTTGCGCGCCTGTTGTGAGAGGGCGGTCTCGCGCAGGTTGGGCGGAAGTGCGGCGAGCGTGCTGCGTGAGCGCCACATTCCCGGCTGGTCCTCTTCCCAGCGCCACACCGGCTCCACGAACTCACAGGCGGACCAGCCTTCCATGTTGTGGTCATCGCGGGCGGCCAGGGCATCGTAGGCCAGCATCGCCAGGCGGCCGAACTCCACGCCGGTCATGTAGTTGGACACCAGGCCCTCGCGCAGCGACTCTGGCAGCGACTCGGCGGCTTTGAGCCAGGTGCGCTCGATCTTGTCGATACCATAGGTATCCTCTGGGGCCATCTCAATGTTGCGGCCGGTGGCACCGATGAAGTAATTCTGATAGGTGCGGACCACATGGAAGAATGATTCGATGCCAGCCTTGTAGCGCGGGTTGCCGGATGACTTCGGGCCATAGAGCATTTCTGCGAAGGCGGCCTTGTTGAACAGGCCGGAAGAATCCATGGAGACGCATCCGCCAGTGAGGCTTTGGAGCGCATCCTCAAACGAGTGGAACCCGTCCGGTGTGGCCATCATCTTGTTGGACCAACTCTTGGCGGTTCCGTGTTCCTGCACCAGGCGCGTGCCGGTGGCATCCGAGCGATAGCCCACGGTGCATAGGAACTGGATGACATACCACACGTATTCCTTCTGGGTCAGGTGCTTGTGGGTTTGTGCGTCCACATCGAACCAGCGCAGCCGGATGTGCGGCGGGAACGGGAAGGCGGTCAGCCGGTCGATGCAGTTGAAACCGAGCGGGCGCATCGGCCTGTCATAGCCCATCACCCGGACCTGCACGTCGTACTGCTGGTCATCGAACAGGACGCATTCCAGATACTGCATGCCGACGCGGGTGCCGAGAATAGACGGCAGCGAGCGGTAGGAACTGATGGTGCCCTGGCTGGCCAGGGACTTCTGATAGCTGGTGGGCTGGCAGCGGCGGAAGGTTTCGATGGAGAACCCGGCCGGCTCACCCTTGCCGGCATCTGGAGGCGGCGCGCTAAAGCCTGGGATCGCCCACTGCGGGTCGCCGGTCCTGCGCCAGCAGTTCCATTGCGCAATGACCATCCGGTGGACTTCGGCCACGGCATCGCGGCGCTGGCAGCGCAGGATCTCGTCCTTGATCCACTGCTTGGTCACATCGGGCAGCGAGCCGCGACCCTTGGCGGCCATCCGCCGGCCATCCACCAGCCCGCGGAATCCGAACTTGCGGTAGCATGCCAGCCACTGGTTGATCGCCTGCTCGGAGACATGGAGCGTGCGCGCCTGGATTTTCACGATCTGCTGCTTGGTGCCGTAGGCGGCTTGCAGGATCAGCTGCACCGCACCCAGCTTGGCAAACAGGTTCGACTTCTGACTGGGGGTCAGATCGTTGAGGTCGGACAGTCCGCCCTCGCGGACCACGAGGTCTAGCAGGGTCGACGGGGCATGGGTGAGCGTTTGCATGGGTGTTGGTGGTTAGGCTTCGATGGTGCGGCCCTTGGCGGGCTTGGCGTTTGAGCGCTGGACTTCCTCGATGTCGGCGAGCATCGCGCGGCACTCGCTTTCCAGGGTGGCCAGCGACAGCGGGTTTTCCTCGCTGGAGGTCGTCGGCAGCGCGTAGAGCAGTTTTTTGTAGTCCGGGTTGCAGCGCGTGTTGATGAAGGGCGACATCATCGCCTCGAAGAAATGGAAGGCCAGCTGGCCGGCGGTGGGTTCGTCAGGATCATCACCATCCTTCTTGCCGCCCTTGGGCATCGGCTTGGGCTTGGCCAGCACGCCCAGCTCCTGCATCAGCGAGATTTGGGTTTCGCCGCTGGTCAGGGTGCCGATCAGCGTGTCCACCGCCACCCACTGCTCGTCGCTGAGGGC
>JBAXBG010000264.1:0-3746 GCA_037142115.1 Verrucomicrobiota bacterium
AGCAGGAGGGAGCCCAGCGCCAAGCCGAACAGGCAGCCCGCCAGCAACAGCAGCAAGCCACACAACGCCAAGCGGAGCCCGCGACCCGTCCGCAACCGCAAAAAGAATCCACCGAAGGCCTCCACAAGCAACAGCATCCTTAGAGCGCAATTGCCCGTAGGCGTGCTGGTGACAGCACGCAGAGCGGCGTGCTGTTCACCGATGCACCGCCAATTCCAACCCGGTGCACTGATAATATTCAGGATTGAGTCTTGCGGAGGTTTCCGCGAAAACCTCCGCAGATGAGAATACTGGTCGTTGGCAAAGGCGGGCGCGAACACGCGCTGTTACGGGCACTGGCGGAATCGCCGGGCAAACCCGAATTATTCTGCTACCCCGGCAGCGATGCGATTTTTCAGATCGCTCAAGCGATCGAGGCCGACGGCCTGGAATCGCTCGTCGCCTGGATGAAATCCCACGCGATCGACCTGTGCGTGGCCGGCGAGGAGAGCTATCTGGTCAAAGGGGTGGGGCTGGCCAACCTGTGCCAAGAGCGCGGGATTCCCTGCTGGGGGCCGCCGAAAGAATCCGCGCAACTGGAAGCCAGCAAGGAGTTTGCCAAAGACTTTCTGCTCCGCAACGCCATCCCCACCGCGCGCGCCACGGCTGTCGACACCCTGGATGAAGCGGTTGTCGCCATCGCCGGGGAATACCCGACGGTCCTCAAGTTCGACGGTCTCGCGGCCGGCAAGGGCGTGGCGGTATGCCCGGATGAGGCGTCCGCCATGGCTTTTCTCGAGGAGGTTTTCACCCAGCGGCGCTTCGGCCCAGGCCGCGTGCTCGTCGAACAATGTCTCACAGGCCCGGAGGTTTCCGTCTTCGCCGCCATCGTCGATGACCAGTATCTGATTTTCACCCCGGCCCGCGACTACAAGCGCGCGCTGGATGGCGACCGCGGCCCGAACACCGGCGGCATGGGCGCCGTCGCCAGCCGCCGCCTGGTTTCCGAAGAACTCATGGCGCAAATCGAAAAGGAAATCGTCCGGCCCACCGTTGCCGGGCTGCGCCAGGAAGGATTGCCGTATCGCGGGTTCCTCTACTTCGGGCTGATGCTCACGCCCGACGGCCCGCAGGTCATCGAATACAACTGCCGCTTCGGCGATCCCGAGTGCCAGGCGGTGATGCCCTTGGTGCATGGCGATTTGGCCGCCTTCTGCCTGGCTGGCGCTCGGGGGCAACTCCGCAAGGACCTGCTCACCTTTGATGACGGCTGGAGCGTCTGCGTCATCCTCGCCTCCGCCGGCTATCCGGAATCCTCGCGCAGCGGCGACCTGATCAACGGCCTGGGCCACACCGGCGAATTCCGGGTCTATCATGCCGGAACCCGCCTCAACGTCGATGCCGATTGGGAAACCCACGGCGGCCGGGTGCTAGCCGTGGTTGCCGGTGCTGCCACCCGCCAGGAGGCCGCCGCCAAAGCCCACGCCGCCGCCGATCTTATCCAGTTCGAGGGCTTGCAACGCCGCCGCGATATCGGCATCTTCAATTTCGATTAACCCACTCATGCAACCGCGCACCCTCACCGCCGAAGATATTGCCGCAGGCATCGAACGCCTCGCTCAAGCCATCCGCGACAAATCCCAGGGCCAACCGCTCGCCCTGGTCGGCATCCGCAGCCGCGGCGACGAAGTGGCCGAACGCCTGCTCAACATCCTCTCCGAAGAAGACCGCGACCTATCGTTCGGCGTGCTCGACATCTCGCTCTATCGCGACGATTTCGAACACCTGCATGAAAACCCCGCCCTCCAGCAGAGCGATATCTCGTTTCCAGTCGAGGGTGCCCACATCATCCTCGTGGACGACGTGCTCTTCACCGGCCGCACCATCCGCGCCGCCCTCGACGCGCTGGCCGATTACGGCCGCCCCGCCACCGTCGAACTGGCGGTGCTCATCGACCGCGGTCACCGAGAAATGCCGATCCAAGCGGATTATGTTGGCATCACTCTCGACACGCTCCGCTCCGATCATGTATGGGTGTCGTTGGAAGGGACTGACGGTCTGGACCAAGTCCGGATCGTCGAAAAAGAAAATCCATGAGCCTCCTGCCGCAGCGCAAGAAATCCCCCGAGGAGATTGCCAAACTCCGCGAGAGCCTCGGCATTCCGGCCGTGCCCCCGGGGGAGGAACTCGCGTCGCCACCGCACGGAGCGCCGGCTTCAGCCGGCTCTGCAACCCTCCCTAGCGTGGAAGACGCTCCCCCGCACGGAGCGCCGGCTTCAGCCGGCTCTGCAACCCTCCCCAGCGTGGAGGATGCCGTAACTCCCGCCCCGCTCGCCACCCCATCCGGCCCCAAACCGGTCCGCTCGCTGAAGCGTTCCGAGCAAATCCCCCCAAGCGCAAACCTTGCGCCCGTCGCGGAACCCGCGGTGCCGGTCCTCAGCCTCAAACCGTTTCACTCGCTGCGCAAATCCGAACAACTGCCGCTGCCGGTCACGCGCTTGGCCGAGCCACCTGTCGACTCGAATCTCCCCTTTCACCGACACAGCGACGATGAGCTCAACGACATCCGCCGCCGCCAGGCGCTGGCCATGCTCTCCCCGGTGGTCAACCCGAAGCTGGTCCCTGCGCATCCCGCCTTGATCATTCTGGGATACGTGGCGGTCGTGGCAGGCGCGGTGACCGCCTCGCTGGAACCGCCCGCCATCACCACCGCCGACTTGAGCTGGCTTCGGCTCTTCGGCCACGCCCTCGCCTATGATCCGCGCCCGCTGATGGTCCCCGTCGGCTGCGTGGCCGCCGCGCTCCTGGTCGCGGCCTGCATTGTGCTCTACCGGCCGTTTTCCCGCCATCATGCGGCGTTCATCTCAGTGATTTCGCTGTTTGTGATCATTTTTGGCGCGCTCCATTATTTTCCCCAACTCCGTCATGGCACATAAAGACCTCCTCGACATCGCATCCCTTGAGCGGAGTGAAATCGATCACCTCCTCGACCAATCCGTCCCGTTCAAGGAGCTCTTTACCCGCTCGGTGAAAAAGGTCCCCGCCCTCAAGGGCAAATCCGTGCTCATGCTCTTCTACGAAGCCAGCACCCGCACCCACTCGTCGTTCGAGGTCGCCGCCAAACGCCTCTCCGCCGACGTCACCAACTTCGACGTCGCCCGCTCGTCCGTCACCAAGGGCGAGTCTGTTAGGGAGACTGTTGAGACCCTCCAGGCGATGCGCACCGACTTCATCATCGTGCGCCACAACCGCTCCGGCCTGCCCGGCCTGATTGCCAAACAAACCCGCGCCTCGGTCATCAATGCCGGCGACGGTGCCCACGCCCACCCGACCCAGGCGTTGTTGGACGCGTTCACCATCAAGGAGAAATTCCCCGACCCCGCCGGCAAAAAGGTTCTCATCGTCGGCGACATCCTGCATTCGCGGGTCGCCCGCTCGACCAGCATGATCCTGCTCAAACTCGGCGTGCAAGTCGCCCACCTCGGGCCCGGCACGCTGGTCCCGCGGATGTGCGAGCACATCCACCGCTTCACCGATTACAAGGAAGCCATGGCCTGGGGGCCGGACTTCGTCTATCTGTTGCGCGTCCAGATGGAGCGCCAGGACGTCCAATATTTCCCCAGCCTGCGCGAATACCACCGGCTCTACGGCATCACCGAGGCCCGCCTCGCCGAGATTCGCGGCCGCGGCCTCTACATCATGCACCCCGGCCCGGTGAACCGCGGCGTCGAACTCTGCGACGCCGTCATGGACTACGAGCGCTGCCT
>JBAXBG010000265.1:0-3727 GCA_037142115.1 Verrucomicrobiota bacterium
CTGATCATACGTGCGCAGACTCCGCGTTGCAACTCCGATTTCCTTACCGCCGGAGTCCACCTTTCCACATTCCAATCGAATAAACCTCCCCCGGACTACGTTCCAGCGAACATGAAGGAGCTGTGCCTGCTGATCATCATTTCCCTGGCATTCGCATCCCTGCTGGCCGCAGACACCTGCAAGGAAGTGGTCCGGGACGCCTCCGGGCGGGTCGTCCAGACTATCGAGCGCCAGAAGGGGCCGAGCGGTGCCGTGCAGCCCGCTTCATTTCTGCGACGCACCAGGCAGGCCAGCGATCATCTCCTCGCTATCGAGCGTCCCCGCCTGGTAGGCGAGCTTCTCCCGTGCCGTCGGCAAGGACTCCACGTTGGCCCGGTGCTTCTCAGCGATCCGCAATGCGTGGTCCACGTCCTGCGCGTCGAGCGGGTCCTCTCGCGCCATCCAGGAGGGAGCAGGGAAAATCTCCGGGTCGATCAGCGAAAACGCCAGTCGCACGAGATCCTCGCTGGAGGCTGCTGGACGTAGCTGCAGATGGTATCTCGGTGGACCCTGAACTCCGGGTATCCTGAGCACTTAAACAAATCAGAGAGCCTCACCAGACACCCACTTGAACGGCTGCCAGGAAGGCAACTTCAACGAAAATCACAGCCCCGGAAACCATGCGGCCATGCGAAAAGTGGCAAAGAAGTGGCAAAGATCAAAAAAGAGGGCCATTTTTCAGGCCCCGTTTTCCGCCACAACCCGTTGAAACTAATCTGGTAGCAGAGGGCGGATTTGAACCGCCGACCAAAGGCTTATGAGTCCTCTGCTCTACCACTGAGCTACTCTGCCAGATTTTGCGGGGCGAACACCCCGCTCGGGAGGCAAGTTGGGTAGCGGTGCGCATCTGGATTGTCCACCGAAATTTGTCGCGCGGGGGTGATTTGGTCGCGGCTGCAGGACGGCGCAAGCGGGGGGGGGACATTCTTGTGCGCCCTCGGAGGGGGGACATTCTTGTCCCCCTAAAAACGGGCCAAACTCCAGGGGGGGGAATTCTTATCCCCCTCTCTTGTCCTTCTTGTTCCCCTCTCACACAATGGGTCTGGGGCGCTCTAGATTGTCCCTTTTTGCAGGTAGCGGCTGGCGGGCAGCGCAGTCAGGCGTTGGGACGAGGCGAGTCTGGAGACTCGCGGTCCCTGGCGGCGGAGCGCGCCAGCGCTTGGCCGGTTGGCGAGTCCGGGTGCTGGAGGAGGCTGGCGGGCGGGCCTTGGGCGACGAGGTTGCCGCCGAGCACGCCGCCGCCGGGCCCGAGTTCGATGACCCAATCGGCGGCGGCGATGACCTCGAGGTGGTGTTCGACGACCAGCACGCTGTGGCCGGCGTCGCGCAAGCGCAGGAACGCGCCGAACAGGCGCGCGACATCGCCGAAGTGCAGGCCGGTGGTCGGTTCGTCGAAGAGATAAAGGGTGTGGGCGGCCGGCGGGCGGGCCAGTTCCAGGGCGAGTTTGAGGCGTTGGGCCTCGCCGCCCGAGAGGGTGTTGGCGGGCTGGCCTAGAATCAGATAGCCGAGCCCCAGCTCGTCGAGAATCGATAGAATGTGGCGCAATTTGGGGATCGGGCGGAAAAACCCCAGGGCCTCGCTGACCTGCAGGTTGAGCACATCGGCGATGGATTTCCCCTTGTAGGTCACCTCCAGGGTTTCGCGGTTGAAGCGCCGCCCGCCGCACGCCGGACAGGCGACCCACGCGTCCGCCAGAAAGTGCATCTCGATCTTGAGGCGGCCGTTGCCCAGGCAGCGGTCACAGCGGCCGCCCGCCGCGTTGAAACTGAAACGCCCGGACCCGTAGCCGCGCTGCTTGGAGAGCGCCAGCTGGGTGAACAAGCCGCGGATCAGGTCGAACGCGCCGGTGAAAGTCGCCGGGTTCGAGCGCGGACTGCGCCCGATGGGCGATTGGTCGGCCACCACACATTTTTCAATGAGCTCCAGCCCCTCGATCCGGTCGTGCTGACCGGGCATCTCGCCGGTGCCGTGGAAATGCCGCGCCAGCGCGCGGCGCAGGATGTCATCGGCGAGGGTGGACTTGCCGCTGCCCGACGGGCCGCACAGGCAGACCAGCCGGCCTAACGGGATGGTGACATCGAGGTTGCGCAGGTTGTGTTCGCGCGCGCCACGGATGACCAGCGCGCCTGACGCCGGCGCGGCAGGCGGCTGCGGGAGCAAGCCCGGCACCTCGCCGCGCAACCACCGCCCGGTGGCTGATGCAAGCTCCAGCGGCGGCCCGCAATCCAACACGTTTCCCCCCGCCGCGCCGGCGCCGGGGCCGAGGTCGATCACGTGATCGGCCGCGCGGATGATGTCCTCGTCGTGCTCCACAACGACCACCGTGTTGCCCAAGTCGCGCAAGCGCGTCAGCGCGCCGATGAGGCGGCCGGTATCCGCCGCGTGCAGGCCGACGCTCGGCTCATCGAGCACATAAATCACCCCGGAGAGCCCCGCGCCGAGCTGGGTCGCCAGCCGGATGCGCTGGGCCTCGCCCCCGGAGAGCGTGCCGCTCGCCCGCTCAAGCGTGAGGTAATCGAGCCCGACTTCCTCCAGAAACGCGAGCCGCGTCCTGACGTCATGCACCAGCCGCTGGCAGACCGCCGCCTTGAGCGGCTCCACCTGAATGCCGTCGAGCCATTGGATCGCATCCGCCACGCCCAGCTCGCAAAAATCCTGGATGCCCAACCACCGGCCGTCGGCCCCTTCGATGCGCACCGCCAGCCACTCCGGCTTGAGGCGCTTGCCGCCGCACTCCGGACACGGCCGGTGGTCGATTTCTGTTAGCTTGCCGTCAGCCTGCCGCGTGGTGCCCACCCCTTCGCAGGCCTCACAAGCCCCGAGGTGCGAGTTGAAGGAAAAGTGTTTGGGCGAGAGCTCTCCGACCATGAATCCGGTGCTTGGATTCCGATAGGACGTTTGAAAGCTCAGGTCGCGCCAGTCCTCGGAGCCCGGGTCCTGGACCGCCACGCGGGCTTCCGCGCCGCACAACCGAAGTGCGGTTTCCACCGAATCCGCGAGCCGCGCCTCGCCGCCCGCGCGGATCACCAAGCGGTCGACCACGATCTCCACCACCGGCGGCACCTCCGGCCACGAGCGCCCCGCCTCCTCGATTTCCAGCACCTCGCCATCGACCCGCACCCGGATATACCCCTGGCGCTGCAGATTGACTAACAACCTGGCGGGATCTCCCAACTCCGCGTCGGGCACCGGGGCGAGCACCGTCACCTTGACCCCCTCCCCCAGCGCTGCCAGCACATTGACGATGTCCGCCGCGCCCATCCGCTGCAGGCGCTCGCCGGTCACGGGGTCGTGCGGGATGCCCGCCGCCGCCCATAACACCCGCAGATAGTCGTGGATCTCGGTGGCCGTCGCCACCGTCGAGCGCGGGTTCAGGCCGCCGCTCCGCTGCTCGATGGCGATGGCCGGACTCAGGCCGGTGATCGAGTCCACGTCGGGCTTTTCCAGCTGGTCGAGAAACTGCCGCGCATAGACCGAGAGCGATTCGACGTAGCGCCGCTGGCCCTCGGCATAGAGCGTGTGGAAGGCCAGCGACGACTTGCCCGAGCCGCTCGGTCCGGTGATGACGACGAGTTGGCCGCGCGGAATATCGACGTCGATGTTCCGCAGGTTGTGCTGGCGCGCGCCACGAATCCGGATCAGGTCCACCCGCCCAACAAACCCCGCAACCGCCCGACTTCCAAGCGC
>JBAXBG010000266.1:0-3723 GCA_037142115.1 Verrucomicrobiota bacterium
GCCGCCCGAACCGGTCGTTCCTGCTGCCAAAGAGCTGCCGTCGTGCTGCCATTGAGCCATCCGGTGTGGCCGAGTGGTGGCGCTCTCTCGATGAGAGCGCAGGCCAAAGTGACGATCTGGGGCCGCCCAGGCTAACTAACCGCCTGAAGGCGGTACTACCTACCTCCCCAAGCACGTCGCTTCCAGCGTAGGTAGTCCCGCCTTCAGGCGGACTCTGAAGCCACCCCCGCCCCATTCGGGACAAGCTCTCTGAGCCCTCACTTCACGGTCTGAAGAAACCGCCTGAAGGCGGTACTACATACCTCCCCGAACACCGTTGATTCCAGCGTAAGTAGTCCCGCCTTCAGGCGGACTCGGAAGCCTCCCAGTCCGACCCAAACCAGCCTGTTTTAACGCCATTCGTAGCAGACCCAGCCCTTGCAGTCCGGGATTGGAGCGGCTATGGAATCGGGCATGCCGTTGCAGACCCGGGATTTTGACTACCACTTGCCCGACGAGTTGATCGCGGCGCGGCCGTTGGCGGAGCGGGCGGCTTCGCGGATGCTGGTGGTGCACCGCGAGCGCGGCGTCATCGAGCACCGGATGTTCCGGGACTTCCCCGAATTCCTGCGGCCCGACGATTTATTGGTGCTCAACGACACCAAGGTGATCCCGGCACGGGTGTTCTCCGACGACGGGAAAATCGAGTTATTGTGCCTCGACCGGCTCTCGCCGGTGGAGTGGCGGTGTTTGGTGCGGCCCGGCAGGCGGATGCAGGCGGGACGCACCCTAACTGTTGGGGGTGCGGTCGGCACGGTGATCGAGGTCTGCGCCAATGGCGACCGCGTGATCCGCTGGGACACGCCGGTGGATTTGAACCAGCACGGGCATCTGGCGCTGCCGCACTACATGGGCCGCGACGACGAGCTGGCGGACCGCGAACGCTATCAGACCGTGTTCGCCCGCGCCGAGGGTGCAATCGCCGCCCCGACCGCCGGCCTGCATTTCACCCCGGAGATGCTGGCCAAGCTGCCGCACGCCCTGCTCACGCTGCACGTCGGCGTGGGAACCTTCCGCCCGGTGAGCGCCGCGGTCGTCACCGACCACGTCATGCACTCGGAGAAGTTCGCGCTGGGCGCGGCCACCGCGCGCCGGGTCAACGCCGCGCGCCGGGTGGTGGCGGTGGGCACCACGGTCACCCGTGTGCTCGAGGCGCTCGGCCGGCAGGCCGCGGGCAGCGGGATGAGGCTGGCAGAGAACGAGCACGCCGGAGCGACGGATATCTTCATCTATCCGCCGTATGAGTTCCGGGTGGTGGGCGGCCTGCTGACCAATTTCCACCTGCCGCAAAGCACCCTGATCATGCTGGTGAGCGCGTTCGCCGGACGGGACCTCACCCTCGAGGCCTACCGCCAGGCGGTCGCGCACCGCTACCGCTTCTACAGCTACGGCGACTGCATGCTGGTGGTGTGAGGCCCGGACCGCGAGTCTCCAGACTCGCCCGTGCCAGGGCAGCCTAAGAATCGCGAGTCTGGAGACTCGCGGTCCCACGCCAACGGCCCGTAACGGCGGCCTTCGTGAAAAAGGGACAGACCCTTAGTAGATCAGATCAAGGCAGCGGCTTGATGAAGAGATCCTTATAACAGGTCGTGCTCTTCGGGTCGTGGCCTTGCAGCGCGATGGTGCCCGCTCCGAGCTTGCGCCCGGGCATGTTGTGCAGCGTTTTGGCGGGATCCCAGTCGGCCGGCTCGGTCCAGTCGGTGGTCACCTTGCCGTTGATAGCGATGACGATGTGCTTGCCGTCCACCTTGATCGAGTAATCGCACCATTCGCCGTCCTTGTTAGGAGCGGTGTCCATCACGTCGGCCACGGCGTAGAGCCCGCCGGTCTTCTTGTGGTCGGTGTGGGTGGCGTTGACCTGGCACTCGTAGCCGGCGCTCGGCCAGCCCTTGTCCTCGAAGCGGGTGTGGATGTAGATGCCGCTGTTGGCGCCGGGGCTGGTTTTCACCTTGGCCTTGAACTCGAAGTTTTTGAATGACGCCGCCCCATCCGCCCCCATGTAAAACAGATGCGCCCGCCCGCCAGAGACCACGAGCTCGCCCTCCTTGACCGTGAACACGCCGGCTTTCAGCTCGGGGTGCTCCTCGCTGGCGACGTTGGATTTCCAACCGCTCAGGTCCTTGCCGTTGAACATCGAGATCCAGCCGTCGGCGGCAGTGGCGGCGGGTCCCAGGACCAGGGCGGCTAGAAAGGCGAGTGCGGTAAGTTTCATGATGTCATCAATACCGCGGGTCCGCCGCGGACCTTTCACCGCCCGGAGCGAGTCTCCAGACTCGCCCGTGCCAGGGCCGCCCAAGAATTGCGAGTCTGGAGACTCGCGGTCCCACGCCACCGGCCGGTCACGGGGCCTCGTCGACGGTCTCGTCGCGCTGATAGATCGGGAGCTGGCGCCAGGGCACGGTGAAGGCGAGCACCATCATGGCGGTGCCGTAGGTGCGACCGGCCTCGCGGCTGTCCCACGAGCCGTCGGTGGCTTGTTTGGGGAGGAAGGCGGCATACATCCAGGCGGCGTATTCCTGCCAGTGGCGACCGCCGATTTGGAACATCGCCTGGGCGTTGTAATAATTGGCGTAGAACTCGAACTGGTTGCCGGCGAGTTCGCGGAAATGTTGCAGCAGCCAGTCGGCGGCGTGCTGGGTGCGCTCGCTGCCGTGTTCGCCGCCGAGTTCGAGGCAGAGCAGGCCCATGCCGGTGAGGGAGAGCGCGTGATCATTGATGTTGGAGTATCCGAAGCTGCCGTCCTTGGGGTCCTGATGGCGGTGGAGGTAATCGATGGCGTTGCGGATCGCCTCATCGGGGATGGGGGCGCCGTTGAGCTTGGCGGAGCGCAGCGCCATCAGGGCCCAGCCGGAGCAGGAGGTGTCCGAATCCTTCGACCCGGGATGGTAGCGCCAGCCGCCGCGGTTGCGTTCATCCTTGGGCACCGCCTGGGCGCGCAGGATCAGGGCGACCGCCTTGGCCAGCGCGGCGGCCACGCGTTTTTGGCGCGGCGGGTCGACCATGCCGCTGACTTCTGATAGAAACAAGGTGGCGATGTTGTGGGCATACATCGGGCCGCTGCCGGCCCGGCCTTTTTCAAACAGACCGTCGGCGGATTGGTTGGCAAGGATGAAGTCGATGCAGCGGTTGAGGGTGGCGGCGTAGGGGCCTTCGGTGGGCAGGTGGCCTTTGGAGAGGATGGCCATGCCGACCAGGGCCGGCACGCCGGTGGTGTCGCCAAAGGCGCCCTCGAACGAGCCGTCGGGCTTCTGGGTGTGTTGCAGGTAGTCCAAGGCGCGCTCGATGGCCGGGTTGGCGCGGGCCTGCCACTCGCCGAACACCGGATCCGGGACGGGCTGCTGGGCAATGGAGCGCGGTGCCACGGCCAACCACGCGGCGGCAAGCAGCAGCCCCGTGCAGAAGCTTGTTAGGCTGGCGGCTGGCGTCCTGAAAACGGGAAAAGCAGGAATTACCAACCCTACCTTGTAGCAATGTTCATGGGCTTGGATCATTTGCTGCCGGTGGAGATTTGTTCGAAGTAGTGGCGCACGAGGTCGCGGTATTCCTCGGGCATGGCGAGGGTGGACGAGCCGCCCACATCGGACTTGAGCGCGGCTTGGATTTTTTCCCAATCGGCGGCGGAGATTCCGAGCTTGGCGAGTTCCGGCGGCACGCCGGGGGTGGGTTGCGCGGCACGGGGGGATT
>JBAXBG010000267.1:0-3712 GCA_037142115.1 Verrucomicrobiota bacterium
CGGGCTGAAGCCGGACCGCGAGTCTCCCGACTCGCCAGCTGGGAAATGATCAAGAGGCGGGCTGAAGCCCGCGCTCCGTAGCCCGTCGAAAGGCTAAAGCGCCTTCACCAGCGGTCGCACCGGCACGCCGCGGCTGGCGAAGTGGCGTTTGGCTTCACCCACGGTGTGCATGCCGAAGTGGAAAATGCTGGCGGCAAGCACGGCGTCGGCTTTGCCGGCAGCGAGCACGTCGACCATGTGATCGAGGTTGCCCGCGCCGCCGCTGGCGATCACCGGAATGCCGACTGCCGTCGACACCGCGGCCGTGAGCTCGATGTCATAGCCGGCCTGGGTGCCGTCGGCATCCATGCTGGTGAGCAGGATCTCGCCGGCCCCGCGGCGCCAGACTTCCTTGGCCCACTCGACCACATCGAGGCCCACCGGTGTCCGCCCGCCATGGGTGTAAACCCCCCATTTGCCGGGACCCTCGCGTTTGGCGTCGATGGCCACCACAATGCATTGGCTGCCGAAGGCCTGGGCCCCCGCATCGATCAGGCCGGGGGTGAGCACGGCGGAGGTGTTGATGCCGATTTTATCCGCGCCGGCCAGCAGCATCTCGCGCATGTTGTCCACGGTCCGGATGCCGCCACCCACCGTCAGCGGGATGAAGCAATGTTCGGCGGTGCGCCGAACCACATCCACCATCGTGTGGCGATGGTCGGACGACGCCGTGATGTCCAAAAAAACCAATTCGTCCGCTTCCTGCGCGTTGTAGGCCATCGCACATTCCACCGGATCCCCCGCGTCGATCAGATCGACGAAATTGATTCCTTTCACGACACGGCCGTCGGTGACGTCCAGGCAGGGGATGATTCGTTTGGCGAGCACGCCGCCAACTTCCGAAATCCCGCCCCGTCAGGCAAGCGCAGAGCGCTAAACCCGAAAACCAAAGTTGAATGGGGGTGTGTTGAAACCACTGAAATACGGAACAAGACCCTGATAGCACGGAGAAGAGAGATCGGCGGCCGACCATCCGGGAATCCCCAAATCGAGATGACTGTGATCCGGGGAATTTTTCAGTGATCTCAGTGGTTCTCAGTGCCTTCAGTGGATTCTTTGACAATGGCTTGGAGCGCCACTTCGGATTTCGGGATAAATCCCGTGGGGCCGCCACACAAAACGCCCGGCTGCGCGGGGCAGACGGGCGTAAGGGTGCAAATCGGAGATCGCAGAAGAACTCAGTCGAGCTTCGGCTTGCCGACACGGCGCACGGTGCCGAAACGCTTTTGAAACTTGTCGATCCGGCCTTCGGTGTCGACAAACTGCTTCTGTCCGGTATAGAACGGATGCGAGGCGGAGGTGATGCCGATCGAGATCAGGCTGTGTTCCACGCCGTCGATGACTTCCTTCTTGTCGGAGGTCTTGGTCGAACGGGTGATGAACCGGGTGCCGGTGGTCATATCCACGAAGACAACCGGATTGTATTTCGGATGAAGGTCCTTTTTCATGAGAATTGCTGGTGCCCACCACGTTTCCGACGCGCCGGGGCGCGGAGAATGCCGGAATCCCCCCGCCTGTCAAGCTGCCATCCACCTCCAATTCGCATTTTTTTTCACCCCTCATCATTTAATTCTTGCACATAATTGATTTTGGCGTGGAATTTTAGCCATTTTTTTGAGTCGCTATTGCCACATTCTGGATGTAGGGTCTTGTCGTTATGGCAATCACCACGAAACGTACCCGATTTTCACGCCGCCTACCTGACCATGTGACCGATGAACTTGTGAACGTTCTTTCTGAAAAGAAAATGTTCGGTTTCAACGACCTGTTTGAGCGGGTTTTTGCCAACCTCAAACTCCGCAACGCGGTGAGCGGCGGGGAGGAAATGCTGCGGCTGCGCTCCTACGAAAAACTTCAGAACCTGGTGACCCGCGGCTTGGTAGAAAAAACCGGCAAGGAATACAAGGGCACGGCCCGCGTGCATGAGGCGTCGAGCAGCTATGCGGCAGCCCAGGAAGCCGCCGCCCAGGACTGACTTGGATCTTGTTTCTCAACCCGCGCCCCACCCAGGCGCGGGTTTTTGCTACCCAAAGCGGGCGGTCTGCCGTATGACCCACCCGTCACCCGTACCCAGCCATGCCCGAGCATTATATTCCCGTCCTCCTGCAAGTGATTGTCGCGTTTGGTTTCGCCATCGCGGTGCTGATTCTGAGCGTGGTGTTTGGTCGCTCGGGCACCCGCAATGCCACCAAGGACACCCCGTATGAGTGTGGCATGCAGCCGATTGGGGAAGGCGCGCCGCGGTTCTCGGTGAAATTCTATCTGGTGGCGATGTTGTTTGTGCTGTTCGACATCGAGGTGGTCTTCATGTATCCGTGGGCTCTGCAATTCCGTGATCTCATCGCCCACGGGCCGACGGCCCTGGCCAGCATGGCAGGCTTTGCGGGCATCCTGCTCGTCGCCTACGTCTACGCCCTGAAAAAAGGCGCCTTGAATTGGAAGGCCTGATGGCTGGCGCGCTCTCGATGAGAGCGCATGCCCAAGGAACACCCACAGACCGCCAAACCAGGCCGTGCCGACTTCCCTGGGGCGAGTCGTTGCCACACCTTGGCTGCGGCCTCATCGAGGCCGCGCTACCTTACCGCCAACCTACTCGGCCACCCGCTCGCGATCGACCTGGATGTGGGCCGCCTCGAAGCGGCGCAGCGAGTTACGGAATTCGGTGATGAGTTGCGGGCGTTTCACCGCTTCGAGAGCGGCGAGGATTTCGGGTTTCGCCTGTTGGTAGGTCCGGGGTTCGGCGGACTGGCGGGCGGTCACTTCGACCAGATGCCAACCGAGGTGCGTGCGCACCAGAGTCGGCCGATGCACGGCCAGCCCAAACACCGGCGTGGCAAAATCGACGGGCAAGCGGTCGCGGGTCATCCACCCGAGCGCGCCGCCGCGGTCCTTGGTCGCGGGATCCTCGCTGATTTCCCTGGCCAGGGTGACAAAGTCCCGCCGCCCTGCCGTGAGATCCGCCAACGCCGCAGCGAGCTTCGCCTTCGCCTCCTCCGGCGGGTGCTCGAGCGCGGCCAGAAACAACTGGCGGACTTCAATGCGTTCGGGCTGCGCCAGCGCCGCTTGGTTGCGACCATACCATTGGCGCGCTTCCTCGTCGGTGGGCGTGGCTAACAGGCCGATTTTGGATTCCAAATATTTCTCCTGCTGGAGGTGCGCGGCGAGCCGGTCGCGCAGCTCCCGGTCGCTGGCTATGCCCTGGGATTTCATCGCTCCGGCCATCGCCTCCGGCGAGTCGAAGCGGCTCACCCACCGGCGCAGGCACCCGCTGACTTCCTCGTCGCTCACCGCAAGTGGCGCGCCACCCGTCATGGCTTTCACGCGCAACAATTCGTGATCGATCAAGTCATCAAGTGCGGCGGAGCGAACGATCTGGCGGGCCGCCGGCGTGAGCGCCTCGCCGGCTTGCCCGGCGCGCCACAGGCGCGCGCTCACCGCGCGGTCGAGTTGGCTGCGCGTGATCGGAAACTGGAACACCCGGGCGACCACCGGTGAAGCGCGCGGAAATAACCGCTCAAGCTGATGGCGCAGCGGGCCGTGCCACACGCCGAGGTCACCTATCAGCCACGCCACGGCCGCGCCGAGGATGGCGAGGCGCAGCGGAAATTTGCGGGGCGGGGTCATGGGGAGCGAGACACAAGACGACAAGACGCAAGACGACAAGACGCAAGAC
>JBAXBG010000268.1:0-3695 GCA_037142115.1 Verrucomicrobiota bacterium
CGGCGGCAGGAACGGCGGCAGGAACGGCGGCAGGAACGGCGGCAGGCCGGAGGGTGGCAGGTTGCTGGCCGGTCGCGGTGGCCCAAGCGAGCAGCAGCAGAATGAGTGAACGTTGGAAGGACATGGAGAATGACGGTGGATTACGAATGAAGTGCCGGACTAACGGGCACCGCGGTGAGTCGGGCGATTGATTTGAGGGGGCTGGAGTGGATTCCTGGGCTGGAGTTGCGGTTGACCGGCCTGCTGTGGCGGGACGACGCGCGGCCGCGGCTGGCGCTGCGGTTGCTGGCCGGGTTGCATCGGCTGCGGGATGGGTGGCGCGCCGGGCTGAGCTTTGGGATTCGGCTTGGCAGCCGGGGCGGCAGCCAGGACCAGCAGTTTTTCATCGAAGCCGATGGTGCCGGTGACGGTGCCGGACGCCATGCGGACCGTGGTGCCGAGGGGTTCGCCCGCTTTGCGGATGACCTCGAGGATTTTAAAGGTGCTCTTGGGGTTGTCGGAATCCACGGTGATGCGTTCGTCGGGTTTTTTCTTGTTCAACAAGGTGACCCGGTATCCGTCGGCGACGGGCGACACGCCGGCCAGCGTGTAGTCTTCGAGCGGGTTGACGGTCGGCCCGGCCTCGGCGGGTGGCGGTTTCGAGGTGAACGGCGAGTTGGTCCACAGCCCGGCGTAGCGCGCAATCGGCGGCTTTTTCGGCAAATCGGCCAGCGCCGCGCCGGTGAGGGCGAGGCCAAGCAGCAGGAAACGAGATGCGGTGGGCATGGTGGAAGGGTGGACGGAAAAAAGAGCGTGTGCGGCGGGACGTCAGATCAGGTGGAGGGCGGAAGTGGCACGAACCATTGTTCGATGGTGGCCGTGCAATCGATCTTGGTGTCGTCTTTGACGTTGGGCGACATCCGAATGCTGGAGGCGATGCGCAACTGGTCGGGAGTGTTGAGGTGATCCAACCACCGATAGAGCGCCTCCTCGGTGCCGTTGATGGAAAGCTGGATTTTGGCGCGGTGGAAATGCCGGCCTTCGGTGGAGTCGGTCGGCTGGGGTTTCTGCGAGGTGATGGTCAGGCCGGTGGCCTTGGCCTCGTTTTCGCAGAGCTGCTGGAGCTTGGTTTGGACGTCCTGGTTGGCGGCCGGTTCCGGTTCGTGCTGGGCGAGCCATTCCATCTGGTCGGTGACCAACTCGCGGCTGGCGCGATACTTGGCGGCGGTTTCCAGTTTCTGATGGGCCTGATGGCGTTGGTGGTCGACCTCCTTGTGCCTGCGGCTGTAATAGCCGAAGCCGAAGAAATTGAGGATCAGAAAGCCCGCGATGGCTAACAGCAGCAGCAGGTTTTTTTCGCGAGGTGACATGGGGAAGGAAATCCGGAAGCTTGGTTAAGAAATGCCGTTGCCGAGCGGAATTGTCGGTCAGGGTTTGGATTCGGAGCGGGCGGAGCCGGTGAAGACGAATTCCCAGCCGCGGGTGGATTGATTGGGTTCGGGGGTCTGCCAGGTGAAGTTGGCGAGTTCGTTGTTTTTGGAGAGTTTGAGGCTGAAGGTATTGACGGCCTGGAGCTGGGGTGCCTCGCCGATGAGTTTGATTTCCGAGGAGCTGATATCGGCGGTTTTGAGGCGCAGGCCGCTGTTGGGCGGGATGCTGGCGGCGATGCGCTGGAGGATATCCAGCGGCGAGTTGGCCAGGTCAATGACATTGGTGAGCTCGTCCCACTTGGCGATGTGGAGGGCGTAGGCCGCGCCATCGGGAGCGGCCTCCTGGGCTTGGCGGAGGACTTGCTTGGTATCCTTGATCCCTTGCCACAAACCGAAGCTGAGCCAGCCGATGAGGCTCAGATAGATCAGGACCACGGCGGCGGTGCCGAGCAGGAGATTGCGGCGGTGCAGGGCGACGCGGCGGGCGGCGCGGACGTCGGCGGGCAACAGCTTGCTCAGCGGAGTCGGGAGCACGGGCTGCGGGCGCGGCAGGACCTCAACCGGGGCCTGGAAGGTGGCGGCGAGGGTGGCGGGGTCGGTGTGAGGGTTGCTGGTCCAGACGACGATGCGGGAGGGTTCGACCTCCAGGCCCTGCATCGCCAACTGGATCAGGGCCAGGCGGATTTCGCGGGCCAGCGAGGAGTCCGGCTGTGGAGCATCGACAGCGGTGGCTTGGCAATAGACGAGATTGCCTTGGTGGAAGATGGCGAACACCCAGCGGCCGAATTCGCGCCAGATGGCCAGGACGTTGCCGGTGACGGGAAACGCGCGGGCGGAGATGTCGAAGCTTTTGGGGCCGCTGGTGGGCAGGTCGCTTTCGCCGGGAGTGCGCAGGAACACCGCGAGCAGGGCGGTGTTTTCGGCGGCGCGTGAAATGACGAACACATCGGTGAGCTGGCCGGCCATCACATCGGTGCGGATCCCCAGGCGTTCGGCGTGCAACGCCGCCAGATCCGAAAACAGCGCGTCGTCATCACTGGTCACCCGGATCGGCACCGCCGTGAGCGATTTCACCGGAAACAACAGCGACACGTCCCCCGCCGGAATCCCGGTCAGATCGCCCGCCCGGCTGAGGTCCGTCGCACGCTGCAGGGTGAACACGCCCTCGCTCGGGTCGGTCCAGATTTCCCATCCGGATTCGCCGGGGACGAGAAGCACATTGGCGGTGGTTTTGCTCACGGGATGATTTCTTCGGTGCGTTCGAGAAGGGCCGGTTTCCCGGTGCGGTTGCGGACGATGACGGTGATTTTGCGTTTGGCTCCCTCGGCGTAGCCGATGCTTTCGATGCGGGTGGTCGCATCACCGATGGTGAAGCGCCGCACGAGGTCGGGGCGAGCATTCGCGTCTATTCCCAAAAGATCAAGCGCCGCGGCAGCTGATTTAAACGGGTCATCATCATCCGTGTCGCGCTCGCCATCCGGACCGCGGACGGTTTGCGGAATGATCTCCGCCTTGGCCACCGAGCACTCCGCCGCGGCGGCGATCAACTCGGCGCTGGCTTCGTTGAGGTCGAGGGCGCCGCTGCTCCACACCGTGAACCAATTCCGCCAATCCGGGCGGGCGGCCTCGACCCGGTCCATGCCGAGCACCAGACGGGCCTCGCCGATGTCGTAAAACGGCCGGTTGAACGGCTGGTTGATCCGTCCCAGCTTCTCGTAATCCTTGCGTTCCGCGCCACTGAGCGAAACATTGTCATCCTCGTCGACCCAGTCGGTGAGCGCATCCACCACCGCCTGGGCTTCCTTGAGTTCGAGCCCCCACCCGCAAAAGATCGATTTCAGCAAGGTTTTGTCCTCCTGGAGGACCAGGGTGTTGAGGTTGAAGCGGGCCCCCTCGGACATCACCCGCGCCTCGAACCCCTCCCCCGCGTCCCCGTTCATCTGTCGCAGAATCGGATCGGAGCGTTTCACCACCGGATTGCAGCCCACCGCAATGCCCATCTCGGCAAAATGCCGGGCCGCCGAGCCATGGACTTTGGCCGAAGCCAGCTGCATGTCGAAGGAGATCACCCGCAGCGCGGCCATGCAGGCCATCGCCAGAATCGCGATCAGCCACAACACCGCCATCAGCGCGGCACCAGGGCGGGATCTACGGTAGTGGGGAATCGCGCAATTCATCGGTGACGCTCTATTTGCCCAGCCCTCCGACCCCGATCTGGACGCCACCCGTGCCCGTGCCCGTGCCGGTGCCGGTGCCCGTGCCGGTGTTGGTGTTAGCGCCGGTGTT
>JBAXBG010000269.1:0-3515 GCA_037142115.1 Verrucomicrobiota bacterium
GGCTTGAAAAAACCACTGATTGAACTGATTTTCCACTGATTTCACTGAAAAGAATGACTTTTATAACAGGTAGTCGGTTCGCCTTTTGAGTGAGCAGGCGTTAAGTTGTAACTCATTCTAAATCAGTTCAATCAGTGAAATCAGTGGTTCTCATTTTCCTGTGTAGGATCACCGGTGGCCATCGACGGCGCGAGACCGGTCCCGCGGGGGCCAAGGGCACTTGCGCCGCTGCCGCGTCCCGCGCCAGGCCGTGCCGTCGGCGTCCCTCCGCTACGGGCCCAGGTGCCTAGCAGAGACTGCGCCGGTGCGGGCCATGGCACCAGAGCGCATTCTCACGAATGCGGCTACGTGCGCCTGGGGGGGGCGGATGCCGCAGCCGCTTTGAATGCAGTCACAGCAGATCCTTGCTCACCAGGCTGCCCGGAGCGGTGGTGCGGGCGATGCCGATTTTGATTCCGGCCTCGATGGAGGTGTTGACGCCGGTGCGGACGCCGTCGCCGAGGATGGCGCCGAGCTTGAGCCGGCCGGTGTTGACCGGTTTGCCCTGGATCATGGAAATGTGGTGGCGCCCGTCGTGGCGGTGGTTTTCGGTGCTGGTGCCCGCGCCCAGGGTGACGTGGGTGCCGATGATCGAATCGCCCACGTAGCAGTGGCGCGAGATGTAGGTGTTGTTATAAATGATCGAGTTTTTCACTTCGGCGCCGTGGCCGACGTAGCAATTGGCGCCGATGCTGGTGGAGCCGCGGATGTAGGCGTTCGGGCCGACCACGGTGTGCGGGCCGATGAGCACCGGACCCTCGATGACGGTGCCGGCCAGGATCCGCGAGCCGTTGCCCAGGCGGATCACGCCCGACAGGCTGGCCAGCGGGCTGACTTCTCCCAGCAGCGAGGTTTCATCCATCAGCGCGAGCACCTCCTCGTTCATGCGCAGCAGGTCCCACGGATAGACGACGGGAAAACAATCGGCGTCGGTGACGATTTTTTCCAGGCAATCCTCCGGGTTGGCGGCGCCCTTCCACGCCAGCGTGTTGCCCTCGCTGTCCATCAGGCAGGCGGAATTCGGGTTGCGCCCCAACAGCAGCAGCGCGCCCAACTCGATCCAATTGTCGATGGGGATTCTGAGTGCGCGCGGTTCCGCGTCCTCGGGTTCCACAAGCTGCAGGCCGGCGCGGCGCAGGTCGGCTGCCAGCAGTTCGCGCATCGGGACATTGGCGATCAGGCAAGCCCCCAGTTCGCGGTTGGAAGTGATGGGCGCGCAGAACGCCGGGTTGCGAGGAGGTAAGAGGGTTGCCTGCATGGGTGTTGCTAGGTATTCCATCAGCAATCCTGCACCGGTTCACGCAAATTCTTTGGATTTCGCAACATCGCCCGCTCACCGCGCATGCCGGGCGTGCCACGCGGCGTAAACCGTCGGGGAAATTTCCGAGGGCATTGTCCCACGGCATTGACAAATTGTGGGACGCTGGCTATTTTGCATCGGCTTACTCCTATTCACATGGCTGAAGGTATCAACGTACGTTTTGCAGGCACACTGCAGCAATTTATCGTCCAGCGCGTCAGCGGTTCGGGGCTTTACAACTCGGCCAGCGAATACATCCGTGACTTGGTTCGGCGCGACTATGAACGGGAGGAAGCGCGGAAATCAGCATGGCTGCGGGATGAGCTGAAAGCCGGAGCGGAGGCGGATGAATCGCAATTTGTCCCGCTAGATGGCGAAGCCCTGCTCAGGAATGCCAAAGCACGCAGAACGTCCCATGTCGGCTAGAATTTTTGCTCCGGCCGAGGCACGGATCATCGCAATTTGGAACTACACGCTTGATCGATGGGGCGAGGAACAGGCCGACCATTATATTCGCGGTCTGATTGACCATATTCATTCCCTTGAGTACCGGCGTGACCGCTGGCGCCCTGTGAGCGACGAGTGCTTGCGCGGGGTGTGGTTTGTTCGCCACGAGCGCCATTATGTGTTTTTC
Source organism: Verrucomicrobiota bacterium (assembly GCA_037142115.1). Classification (GTDB taxonomy): domain Bacteria; phylum Verrucomicrobiota; class Verrucomicrobiia; order Verrucomicrobiales; family Akkermansiaceae; genus Luteolibacter. The sequence continues at coordinate 1,974 of JBAXBG010000269.1, forward strand.
CGCGAGTTGTCATGTGGTGCGGTCGGAGTGATCACGGTGTTGCATGAGAGCATGGATCTTCCATCCAGATTGAAAGAGGACCACGGGTTGGCGGGAGATGATTGAGGCCAGGCGGATGTGGCTTCAAAGCGGATCTGGGAGCGTGTTGCCTGCGGGCCCGTTCACCGCGCATGCCGGGCGTGCCACGCGGCGTAAACCGTCGGGGAAATTTCCGAGGGTTTGATTTCCGAGCGGCCTCCCCAGAAGACATTGGTGTAGGACACCGGAATGCCGACGGCTTGCAGGTGTCGGTCGATGGCGGCCTTGTGTTCGAGGACGCGGGATTTCTCAGTGCCGTGGACCACGCCCATGATGTTGGCATTGCCAAACTGCGGGCCGCCTTCCCGCCAGTAACAATGGGTCATGCAATCGTGCCGCCCCACCTCCGCGCCGGCCTCCACTTCCCGCCCCTGTGGAACGGTCCAATGAAACAGTCCATTGAAACGGGTGACCCGGGCCCCGCTGGCGGACGGCTTCACGTGTTCGAGAAAAGTGGAAAATCGTCCGATAACCTTTTTATCGTTAAGGGATTGGGCGATTTTGAAAAAGCGCTCCAGCGTGACCGCGGCGCGTTCGGCGCGGAGGTTCCACGGGTTTTCGCGGATTTCTTCCAGCGTGAGTTCTTCCTTGAGAGCGAGCAGGACGTTCCATTCCTCAGAGGTGAGTTCGACCGGGGTGGTGGTCATCATGACGGCCGGGGCGTCGGCTTTGTCGCCGGGTTCGAGGGTTTTGCGGCGGGCATGTCCGACGCCCAAGGCGAAGACCCCACGCGCGGGCATCAACAGATATTCGGTGGCACCCGTGAGACGCATCAGGGTGGTGGCATGGTCATCGAGCGACTCCCCGACCGGGACTTTCACGGTCGTCCACAGCCGGTAGCCGGATCCGGAAACCTCCGCGTCGGTCGAGCGGATCACCACATGGCCCGAAAACGGGTCTTCCTGCGCCATGAAATCAAAGGCGTCGTTGAGCTTGTCCTCGGGGATTTTCCAGGCGACCAGCGCCCCGTGGGCCAGCTTGGTCGAGAGCAGGGTTTGGCGGACCCGGCGGATCACCCCTGCTTCCAACATCCCGTGGATGCGCTCCAGCACCGTCGCCAGCGGAACCCCCGAGCGCTCGGCAATCCGATGAAATGGCTGACTCTGAAATCCGGTGATGAGATCTTCGGAGATGGCGAGAATCCGCGCGTTGGTCGGATCATGGTGCTCGACGGGGAGGGCGGTGGTCATGAGAGGCGGAAATATAGAACGTTATTTCCGAAATGGAACGGGAATTTGAAATTTGGCCCGAATCCGGCGATTGAGCGGGTTTTGGAGACCTCCATTTTTTCCGATTATTGATGCGATCGCATCAATAATCGGGGGGATTGTGACGCCATAGGGGGGCGTCTCGTCAGCCAGCACTTCTCCCAGGCTTGAGAACGGGACGTCGCAGTTCCTCCGGCCACGATTGGAGGGGGTGGGGTGGGGATTCGTGCGAGTCGGGAGACTCGCGGTCCGGGTG
>JBAXBG010000270.1:0-3463 GCA_037142115.1 Verrucomicrobiota bacterium
CCGCGCTCAGCCTGTCGGTCCTCTTTGAGCCCACGGATGGGGACGAACTGGCCGGGCCGAGGTTTGTGATCGACACGCTGGTGCACCACGACCGGGGTGCCGTAGGTCAGCCCCCCAGATACACACGTCTGCTTCCTATCACCGCTGATTTTGGCCAACTAACCCTTCATGCTTCCTTCGATTTCAACCAGCCCCACATCCTCACTTGGCTTGCCGGCGGCTAATCCCGGCCTGGTGAAATTTGGACTGAAATTGACCGGCGGTGGCACGCACATCAGCCGCACCATCATGCTGGCGGAACTTGAAGCTCTATTGGCGGCAGTTCCGCAGGGTGCCTCAGCTTGCGATTATCGCGACGCGATCCTTCAGCGCAATGTCCTCGGTAAAACCACTGACAGCACGCGCCAGAAGTCATTGCGCCACCTCAGGGAACTCTACGCGCTCGATGAAGACGTCCCGATTTTCAAACTGACGCGCAGCCTTCACGCATTGGACGCGGCAAGCCTGCCTTTCCTGGCCATGCAGGTCGCGTGGTCCCGGGATCACCTGCTTCGTTCCACCACCCCCGCAGTCTTGGATGCGCCCGAGGGAGATCGCGTCGAGACAGCGGCCTTGGCGCAAGCGGTGCTTGATGCCTTTCCAGAGCAGTATTCAGAATTGAACATCAACAAGATTGGCCGCAACACGGCATCTTCCTGGACGCAATCCGGGCACCTTGCGGGTCGCGCGAACAAGATTCGCCAGCGGATCAAGCCAACGGTCGTCGCCGTCACGATGGCGCTACTCCTGGGAACTGCTGCCGGTTACCACGGGGTGGCCGTCTTTTCCAATCCTTGGTGCCGGCTTCTCGATCTGAACCCCGAACGTGCCAAGTCGATGGCTCTTGAAGCCCACCGGGCTGGATTGATCAACCTGCGCGTGTTGGGCGAGGTGGTTGAATTGAGCTTCCCACGATTCGCCGAATTTCAAATCCCACACCGCCTTTGGCGGCGCGGTCGAGCGGCTGCGGACGGAATGCGCGATGCCCTCGGCCATCTGCGGGATCTTGAAAAGCCCGTTCGATATCATCGCGGACAAGTTCCGCGGCTACATCGGGATGACGATGGACATGCACGAGCGGCCGGACGAGGTAATGGCAGCGGTCGAGGCGATGATGCCGCATATGCTGGCGATCGCGAAAGCCTCGGCCGATCCGGCACGCATCCTGCCGGTCAGCATCTGGATGCACCGCGGCTGCGTCCCCTTCATCAACCCCCAACAGTTCGACCGCTATTTTTGGCCGACCCTCAAGCCGATCATCGAAGAGCTGTGGGCGGACGGCCATCAGACGCTGTTCTATGCGGAGGGCAAGTGGCACCACCACTGGGACCGCTTCCTTGAATTGCCGGAGGGCAGCATCATCATGCATTGCGACCGCGACGACGTGTTCGCCGCGAAGAAAAAGTTTGGGGGCACGGCCATCAACCCTTCCAAGTCCCCGGCGCACCCCATGAACACTTTCCTTCTTGATCTCCGGCTCTTGCGGCAGCGCATCAGGGGCCGTCGAGGGTCCGCAGGGCGAGCATTGGGAAGGGCATCCGATGCCCACCTTGGTGGCCGCGGCCGTGGTGTCCTTTGTGTTTGATTTCCTCCACCCATTCAGTGACGGCAACGGGAGAATCCACCGCTTTTTACTGCATCATGTGCTGGCACGCCGCGGGTTTGGCCCCACCGGAATCATTCTGCCGGTTTCCGCGGTGATTCTGAACCGCCCGCGTGAATACGACCAGGCGCTGGTGCGTGACGGGTTGGCGATTTCGATAGGATGCTCGGAGTCTGCGGGGACATTCCGCAATTCATGCGCGGCCTCCTGGTTGGCTGCGATGTTCGATATTTGTCACGAACGGATATTGAACGCCAGACAGCGGATCCAATGGTAAACGAAGAAGTGCCTCGACCCAAGACCAACCGCCTCAGCAGTGAACCCGGCAACTTGAAATGCCAGCGGAGTCATGCGCGCCACCAGCTGATGGCTCGGATTCTGTCTCTTGCCGTCCCCTTGGCGGTTGCAGCGTGCGTGCCGGCTGCCGCCGCGGCCGGGGATCAACGCTCCATTTCGCAGGTGGCGGCCATGCCCGATCTGCCGCAGCCTTACGCGATGCGAGACTGGTCGCAAGTGACGCGCGATTATCTTGCCTTCGCGTTCGATTTTGACAAAACCGGCGAACATCTGCCCTTGATTCGTTGGAAGGACGAGAGCCACAAGATGATCTGGATGCCAGCCTATATCGGGCACCAGGCGGGGCCGGAAAGCATCAATTTATTCGGCGCGATTGTCAGCGGGGCGCTGGTAGGCGTGGACATGAGCGACTTCCGCGGGACCGACTGGGTCGCGATGACGGAGAACTTCTATAGCCCGAAGGATGGGGTTTTCCTGGATTGGATCGGGGGCGCTTCAGGGGATTCGTTCTGGTATGATGTGCTACCCAACGTGCTCTTCTTCCAAATTGAAGCGCTTTATCCCGGCCAAAAGAACCGTGCCGCGCTGCTGTCCGCGATCGCGGGCAAGTGGTATGACGGTTGCGTGGCGCTCGGCGGCCGCGTTGACCCGCCAGCGTTGCCGGATTTCGACCACACCGGGCTCAATCTCCGCACGATGCAGCCCTATGACAACTCGCGGCGCATCGAACCGGAGGGGGCGGCTGGGATCGCGTGGCTCGAATATGCGGCCTGGACGCGATCCAAGGACCAGCGGTTCCTGACGGCGGCTGACTGGGCGATTCGGGCCCTTGAACAAAAACCGGTGGCCGCCAATCCGCAGTATGAAGTGCTCCTCCCGTATGCCGCTCTAACCGCCGCACGCATGAATGCGGAACTCAACCGGGGCTACAATGTCTCGAAGTTGCTGAATTGGTGCTTCGAGCCTGGGCCCGCGCCGCAGGCGCGGCCGAATTGGGGTGTGCTGAGTGGGCAATGGAATGGCCTCGACATTGCCGGTTTGGTGGGCAGCAACACCGATGGCGGCGGCTATGCGTTTGCAATGAACACGTTCCAATTCGCCGGCACCCTGGCACCGGTGGCACGCTACGATGGTCGCTACGCCCACGACCTTGGCAAATGGCTGCTGAATGCCGCCAATGCCTCCCGGCTCTTTTATCCTAACGCCCACGATGCCCAACACCAATCGAGCCACGATTGGGCCGCCAAATATGATCCCGCGTCCGTCATCGCCTACGAGGGCTTGCGGAAGTGGAAACGCGGGGCCTCGACTGTCAGGGTAGATGGCGAGCATTCCTTGGCGGGAAAAATCGTTGCGGGCAATGCCGCGTCAACCCGCTACTGCCGTGAGGTGCCGCTCGAGTTGGAAATCATCGAGGAAAGCCCCGCTGCCGGGTCCATGCGCCTGGAGCATGTCTGGGAAATCCCACTGCCCGCCGCTAAACAGCGGTGGTTGGTGGTGGCGGCGGATCAGGGTGATGGCGGG
>JBAXBG010000271.1:0-3446 GCA_037142115.1 Verrucomicrobiota bacterium
TGGCAGATGCAGGCTGAAGCCTGCGCTCCGTCAATAAATCACTGTTAGATGGTCGCCAACCTGCCTGGATGCGGGCATGGACGGTTACCTCGCCAAGCCCATCCGGATCGGCATGCTCGCCACCGTGCTGCAGGAGGTTTGCGACCGCAAGCGGTGCCGGCCCACTGACTGCTAGGCCGGGCCGGGATGGTTCCAGCGGGTGAGCACGGTGGCCACGGTTTGGTCGGGTTGGATCGGGCCGTATGCCTTCTCAAAGCCCGTCCGGCGCAGTGCCGTGCGGACTTCGCTGTGAGCTTCCGCCAGGCGGAAGGCGATGCCGCGCTGTGGCAGGGTGAGCTGGAGCTCAGCGAGCAACTCAACCCCGGCGAGATCGAGCAGCGGCACGGTGCCCAGGAAGAACACCGCCAGCTTCACCTCGTCGCCGCGCGCGTTGAGCAACTCGAAAAACCGGTCCCGGACGAATTCCGCATTGTAATAAAGCACCGCGCCATCACAGCGGAAAATAAACACTCCCGGGGTGCGCTGGTTCTTCGGGTGGCGGATCAGATCGGCGAAATAATCGGTGTTGGGAACCAGCCCGAGTTCGGTGGTGTGGGGGCGCATGCCGCGGCGCAGCAGCAGCACCAGCGACAGGATCGCGCCGATGAGCACCCCCATCAGCAGGCCCGAGCCAAGCACGCCTAACAGCGCCGTCATCGCCACCGCGAACTCGCCGCGGCTGAAGCGCCAGATGCGCTGGAGCGCGGAGAGGCTGAACAAGCCGGTGACGGCCACCAGCACGATGGCGGCGAGCACCGGTTGCGGCAGGTATTGCAGCAGTCCGGAGAGTTGCAGCGCCACCCCGAGCATCAGCAGCGCGGCGATCAGTCCCGAGAGCGGCGTGCGCGCGCCGGCCTCCGCGTTGACCAGCGACTGCGACATGCCGCCGCTGATCGGATAGCCCTGGGTCAGCCCGACGGCGAGGTTGGCCGCGGCCAGCGCCAGGAATTCCTGGTCGCAATCGAGGCGGCCGCCGAATTGGCGGGCGAAGGTCCGGCCGACGGCGGTGGTTTCCACCACGGCCAGCAGAAAGCAGGCCATGGCCAGCGGCAGCAGGGTGTTGATATCGCTCCACCGAAGCGCCGGCAGGCCGAGGGCGGGCAGTCCCTGCGGCACCCGGCCTAACATGCTAACGCCCATCGCGGCGGGGTCCGCGCTGGCGCCGAGGATCAGGCTGGCCACGACCACCGCCAGGCCCACCGGCTTGTTGGGGAAAAGCCTGCGGCCGAGCAGCAGGACCAGCAGCGCCGTGCCGCCGATGGCGAGCGCCGCCGGGTTGGTTTCATGCAAATGGGCCAGGAAATGCGCCGAGCCTTGCCAGAAGTCGCCGCGTCCGCCCTCAAAGCCGCAGAGCTTGGGCAACTGGCTGCTGATGAGTTGCAGCGCCACGCCCATTTTGAAGCCCACCAGCACGGTTTCCGAAATGAAATTCACCACCGCGCCGGCCCGCACCAGCCAGGCGAGCATGGCCAGCACGGCGACCAGCAGCGCGGTGCCGGCCGCCAGCGCGCCGTAGCGCGCCGGATCGCCATTGGCCAGCAGGCCCAGCGCGGACCCGACTAACAGCGAGATCGGCGAGGTCACGGTGATCGCGGTGTGACGCGAGCTGGCGAAAAGCCAGAACACCGCCCCGGAAAAGATGCAGGCATACAAGCCGGTCACCGGCGGCAGGCCGGCGAGCGAGGCCGCGCCGATGCCCGCGGGCAGCAGATAGGCGGCCAGCGTGATGCCGGCGATGCTATCGGCGCGCAGCCCGCCCGGCGGATAGGCGCGCAGCCAGCCGAGGGCGGGCAGATGCACCGCCCACCACGACGGGGGCTTGGCCGGGGTGGTGGAGGGGGCGCTCATCCTGGTGAAATCAGCTGCGGTGGCGGCCCGCTCGCGGGCTTACTCATCGGCCGCGGGGGAGGGGGCGTCGGATTTCTTGGCCAGCCGGGAGCGCGCCGCCTCGAGCAGTTCCATCTGCTGAGGCGAGACTTTGGGGAATTCCAGGTTGAGGTCATGGACGGCGTTGACGATGATGTTGGCCACCAGCGCGCGGGTCACGTATTTGCGGTCCGCGGGAATGACATACCACGGGGCGCGCTTGGTGCTGGTGGCGCTGAGAGCATCCTCGAAGGCCTGTTGATAGTCCTGCCAGTGCTCGCGCTCGGCCAGGTCGGCCTCGGAGAATTTCCAGTGTTTTTTCGGGTTGGTGAGGCGCTCGAGAAACCGCCTGCGCTGTTCATCCTTGGACAGGTGGAGGAAGAACTTGAGCACGACGGTGCCGTTGCGGGCCAGGTGTTTTTCGAAGTTGTTGATGTCCTCGCAGCGTTTTGTCCAGAAGCGGGCGTCGGGTTTGGCGGGCTGGCCGCGGCCTAACCATTCCGGGTGGACTTTGACCACCAGCACATCCTCGTAATAGGAGCGGTTGAAGATGCCGATGCGGCCGAGTTCGGGCAGGGCCTTCATGTAGCGCCAAAGGAAATTGTGGTCGAGTTCCTCGACCGAGGGTTTTTTGAAGCTGAACACCTGGCAGCCCTGGGGGTTCACACCGGACATGACGTGGCGGATGGTGCCGTCCTTGCCGGCGGCGTCCATCGCCTGGAAAATGAGCAGCAGCGAGCGGCTGTCGCTGGCATAGAGCAACTCCTGCGCGGCATCGAGTTGTTTGCGGCTTTCCTCCAGGATTTCCCTGGCCCGTTCCTTGATCACGTCGGTGCCGAGTTCCTTGGCGGTGTCGGTCTCGGTCCAGTCGGTGGGATAATGCTTGAGGTTGCACCGTGTGCCGGGCTCGACGATGAACTGCTGGATGTTTTTTGGTTTGATCATGGGCGTGGGGGTTGGCATGAGGGCGGGGGAGCTTTCCCGCACTCGTTACAGATGAGGCGTGCGCGGCGTGCTGTAAAGCCCTATCGCAGCAATGTCTTTAGCGATTGCTATCAGAACCGGCACTCACCAGTCTCGGCCGCATGATTGCTCCCGTCCGGACCCTGTTGCTCGCGGGGTGCCTTGCCGCCGCATCCTTCGCCGCCGAGGCGGATTTGCCGCTTGCCACCGCCGTGGAGTGCAGCCCGCGCGCCGGCCTGCCTAACTTCCTGGCCAGGGTCAGGAAATCCGGCACCGAGGTGCGCGTCGCCTACCTCGGCGGCAGCATCACCGCCCAGCCGGGCTGGCGTCCCAAGACGCTGGCAAATTTCCAGCAGACCTGGCGGTGTTGGCCAAGAATCACAATACCATCGACAAGCCCGAACGCTACAACGGGACCTCCTTCTATGCCTCGCCCGTCACCCTGGGCGAGGCCAAGCCGGGCACGAAATTCCCCGGGGTGATCCTGGTGCATGGCGGCGGCGGCACCGCCTTCGTCGAGTGAGCCGAGGATGTCGTCGTAGGTCGTGTGTTCGAGGTATTCGTCGTCGAGTTCGCAG
>JBAXBG010000272.1:0-3358 GCA_037142115.1 Verrucomicrobiota bacterium
CGGCATGGCCAGCAACGCAGCTGTAAGCGTGAGGGATGTGACAGATTTCATTATGATTGCTTCCGGGATACGGCCGCCCGGCCCCCAAAGGCCGGACGGCGCCCCCCGCTGCGCCGGACGAGCGCAATGCACGCATCCGGCTCCTAGGGGCTGTGGTTTCATTGCATGCTGGAGTGAACAATGCGAACTGAAAAATGATGCACGGGAGCACCGTTCACCCTCCCGCCAATCCGCTAGAAAAGGGGGTCAGGGACAATCAGTGGTAAACCCATCTAGCCTGAACCATTTCCATGTTCCTTTTAAGGCTCACGCGTTCTGACGAACGCGCCTACGGGGCGAGGATCATGCTCGGCCAGAGGTCGGGGCGGCGGTCGGCGGAGACTCCCGGCTCGGTGGCCAGCGTGAGGCCTTTGTTAGGGTAATCCAACTTCGCGTCATCCTTGTCGTGCAGGTAGAGGCCGAAGCCGGCGCGGAATCCTTGCTCCAGGCGCAGCGGCTCGATGTAGCGCTGGGGGAAGATCATCACGTAGGCATAACCGTCGGCCGTGCGCTGGAACCGGCATTTGACGTTTTTCGCCGCGTCGTCCTTGGTCGGCATGTTGATCCCGCCGGCGAGCTGGTGGAAGGCTTCGGCGAACCGATAGGCTTTGGCCGGGCTGGTGGTGCCATCGGGGGTGCCCATGGCGAAGTCGTAGCGGTAATCATCCAGATCGTAGCCCTTCATCGAATTGCTGCGGCCGTTGGCTCCCGTGTCGAAATAGACTTCGGCGCAGCCGTCGTGCATGTAGAGGTCGCGGTCCTTCCATTTGGACGCCTCGGTTAGCACGAAGTGGTCATCCTTGGCGCTGATCCGCAGGTAAAGGTTGTCCTTGTCCCACGCGAGTTGGAATTTCGCGTCCAGGTCGCCGGGGTAGCCTGCTTTCACGGCGGCTTGGCCGGCTGCGGGCGGGTTGACACAGCGGTTAGTCAGCGGGATCGCCGGGATCGCCTCCCATTGCGGGGCGGCGGGATCGGCCGGCAGGGGAGCCGCGGTGTGGGGCACATAGAAATACGCCATGTCCCAGCCCACCTTGTCGGTGCGGCCGCCCGCGAAGGTGACGCCGAGCGTCTGCTTCCACGGATAGAGCGTCCCAGGCTCGGTGCCCTGGCTCTCCTGGATCGGATAGACCGCGCTGCCCTGGGCGGCCACGTCGAACGTCGTTTTCTTTTTGCCCACGGCCACGTCGCCATGCAAAGGGCGGTTTGTCTGGTTGGTGAGCACCGCTTCGATGGCTCCACCGGGAGTCGGTTGGATCGCGACTTTCAGCGCCAGGCCGGCACCCTCAACTGCCGCCTGGTTCAAGGCGGCGATCAACTGATCTGCGCCGCCTTTTTCGGTGCGGAGGAAGAGCGGCGCGGACGAAAGCTGGATCGCGACTTGGCCATCCTTGGATTTTGCCTGGCGCGGGTTGCCCATCAAGTCGATGAATTCAGGAACCTTGCCCGGGAACTTGACCTGGATGACCGGACCCTGCTCCATGCCCTCATCGACCTTGTCGAGCGTGCACCAGATCGCGGCCACGCCGCGCTCCTGCTCGTCCTCGAAGACGTAGCCGCGGATGCCGGCGGCGGGCTGGATGTTGGCCTTGAATTTCGGGTTGCCCAGGAGATGCCCCAGGGTGTTGGGAATCTTAACGGCATCGAGCGGCGCAAAATACATGTCGAGGTACGGGCGGCTGAGCCAGATGTTGAATGAGCGGACCTGAGGCCAGTATTTCAGGCAGATGATATAGGTGCGGGCAATCCAGGCCGCTTGGAGGAACTCGTGCCATCCGCTGTCGTAGCTTGGGCGGCCGTTGTTATAAACGTCGTTGTTGGCGCCGTTGGCATCGAGCCCCCACTCGGGCAGCAGCAGGTTGCTGGCATTAAACCCTTCGGTGTAATCCAACGGGGTTTCGGCACCGTAGCCGTATTTCTTCATCAGATCGAGCAGGCGCCGGGTCTCCACGTCAAGATCGGTGCACCCACTGACTCCGTCGATGTTGCCATAAGGGTGGGTCGCGATCGCGTCCCATTTGACTTTGCCCTGGGTCGCTGCGAGGTAGCCTTCGGTTTCCCGCACGCCGCGCAATGCATTGAATCCGGAAGTCCCGCCGTTGGGGAAAACGGTGGAGTCGGGCGTCGCCCGTTTGATCCCGCGATGGAACGCAAGCTGCACCTTCGCCCATTCTGCAAAATTCCCCTTTTGCACGAGCGGGCTGCGGCACTCGGTTTCGGTCGAAAAGCACCAAGCCTTGCCCCACGGATGGCTCAGGGCGGTGCGATAACATATCTCCTCAATCTGCTTTTCTTGCTCGGGCGTCACCGGGGTCGCCTGTTTCTGAAGCATCTGAACCACTTCACGATCTTCTTTGCTGGAAATATCGGAGACACAGAGCATCCAGTTTGTCATTCTGTATTTTGTCATCAGGTCGAACTCTTCCTTTTTGTCAAAAAAGTAGGTCATCGAGCCAAACCCCCACCGCATATAATTGCGGGCCAGATCGTCGCCCCGCGTGAGCCCGGCCGCTATGCCACAGAGCGAGCCAAAGATATCTTTGGTGGCATGCTTGTTCTCCAGAAAGACCATGATCGAGAGCCGGTAGTAGTCGCGCAAAACCGCTCCGCCTTCGAGGCGGTAGTCGGCTTGGACGACGAAGACGCCGGTGCCGAGCTTGGCGCTCTCCCAAGGAAGCTCGATCCGGCCCACCCCATCCTTATCCAAGGCCAACTTGCATTTCGTGTCGTAGATCTTCTCCCGATAATAATTTGTCACTGTCAGCGCGACTTCGCCCTTGGCTAACGGTTTGCCATAGAGTTCGAAGCCCGCCTTGAGAGGAGATCCAGCGGCCAGCGCATTATCGGGGTCGGACGTCGTGAGGAGGCCCTCGATCTCCGGGGCAACAAACTCAGTGGGAGCGCTTCCCTCTTCGAGCTGCAGGCCGTCAAGCAGGACGCCATTGATGGGGTTTATCATCAGCGAGATCGCCGCTTGATCCGCAGTGAACGTGAGCGATTTGCGCTCCCACTCGGTATTCAGCTTATGGTGGGTGGCCAGCGCCGTTCCCCAGTTAAACTGGCTGCCTTGAACCGGGCAATTGATGCCCATCGCCAAATCGGTGTTAGACTTCCCGGCTTTGCCATAAAAGCTCAGCGTATAGGTCTTGCCTTTGACAATCGGGATGGAAAAACTCTGCATCGGATGGCTGCCTTGGGATTGCATGAGCCGCAGGCATTTGCGGCCGAATTTCCCGCCATCGACCACCGAGTAGGCGGGGATTTCCGAGGGCACGTAGTGTCCGCCGCAACCCCACCACCCCCAGTAGCGCAGCCCCTGCTC
>JBAXBG010000273.1:0-3339 GCA_037142115.1 Verrucomicrobiota bacterium
GGATTGTCCGCCAGCGATGCGGCGAGACCGAGGTGGAAATAGGCGGTGACGTCCTCGACGCCAAGCACGCCGCGATGGCGTCCGTTCCAGGGTGCGTAGTGGCGCCCGCCGTTCGAGTGCCACAGCACGGTGGAGGCGAGATACGCGGGGTTTTTCAACGAGAACCAGACGAACTTTTTGTCCGGGAAAACCACGGCGGTCCACGCGAAATCGTCGGCGTCCTTGTGGTGGAGCATCACGAGGTCCTCGAAGCCCTCGCGGGCGGGGAAGCGGGTGAGATCGGTCTTGCCGCCATTGGCCATGGGCACGCTCTCGAGGTGGCGGAACCACGCGCCTTGCTTGAGCGAGTCGTAGCCGCCTTGGACGGGGTTTTCAAACGGGGCCGGGAGGACTTGTGCGAGACGCAGCTTGCTGGTGGAGATGATGCCCGGTCCGTTGCGGGTGAAGTCGAGCATGGCGTGGTGTCCCAGACACATCCCACCTTTGAAGCCCTCCAGCAGGTGGGTTTGGTAAAGGTTGGTCTCGCCTTCGCGGGCTTCGATGACCTTGGTGATCTTGCCCGGCCGGACGCTGGTCTGGAGCGTGGCGACCAGGCACCCGGGTTCGGATGAGTTCACTTTCCAGGTGCCATTGGCGGACTCGCCGTGGGGCGGATGTGCCTCGCCCTTCCACGCGGGCCCGTCACCAAAGGGCGCACAAAAGAAATCTCCCCGCAACTCGCGCAGCAAGGGGATGAGTTTCTTGGCCTCCGGTTTGTCACACCACGGAGCGGTGGAGAAGGGTTCCACGGTTTGGCGTCCGACGCGGAATTTGGCTTTGGCGAGTTGCCCGCCGGTGCGGGTGATGTCGAAAGTAACGTTCATGGAGTGGTGCTTTTGGGTGTGGGGTGAAGGCCGTTGAAAGGGCCGCTGGACAGACTGCAGAGTTGGAAAATGGTGGGTGACTATCGAGTCGTTTGTTCGTGGCGGGCTGTGTCATGCTACAGCTTGCTCATTGATCAGCTAAATCTCTAATAGCGGATCCATCCTCCCGGCGAGAATTAACGCGTATCATATTTTATCATCTGCTACGCATGGACTACTGCCGGATGCCATCCGGGGCGTCACCTCGCCTACAACGCCTTGAAGCGCGCGTAGGCGGCATCCCAGGCGGCGCGGTCCTGCGGCTGATAGGTATGAAACTCAAACGAGCGGCGGATCAAGTCGCGGCCCGCCGCCAAGTCGGCCAGATGGCCGGTGGAGATCATCTGGGTGATGACATTGCCGCAGGAGGTTGCTTCCACCGGGCCGGCGACCACCTCAATGCCCAAGGCATTGGCGGTGGACTGGGTGAGTGAGACATCTTTGGTGCCGCCGCCGCCCACATGCAGGCGTTGGAAATTGCCGCCGGTGAGCTCGCGGATGCTGTCGAAAACCGTGCGGTATTTCAACGCCAGCGAATCGGTGGCCACTCGCAGGATGGTGCCTGGGTCCTGCGGCACGGCCTGGCCGGATTGTTCGCACCAGGCGCGGATTTTGCCAGGCATGTCGCCGGGGCTGGCGAACGCCGCGTCGTCCGGATCGATGAAGGCGGAGAAGGGCGGGGCGGCGGCGGCCATCGTCTCCATGGCGGCGTAGCTCAGCGCGATGCCGTCGATTTTCCACTGGCGCCGGCACTCTTGGATGATCCACAGGCCGGAGATGTTTTTCAGGAAGCGCACGCTGTCGCTCACGCCGAGTTCGTTGCCGAAGCCGTGGGCGAGTGCCGCGGCGCTGGTGATGGGTTCGCGGGCTTCCGTGCCCATGATCGACCAGGTGCCCGACGACAGCCAGAGGTTGCCGTCGCCGGTCATCGGGATGCCCGCCACCGCGGCGGCGGTGTCGTGGCTGGCGGTCGCGATGACCGGAATGCCGGCCTTGCCGATGACGGCGGCCACCGCGTCGCGCAGCGGCCCTAACACGGTGCCCGGGGCGACGAGCTCCCCGAAGATTTGGCGCGGCAGGCCGAGCGCGTCGATCACCGGCCACGCCCACTCGCCGGTGCGCGGATCGAGGAGCTGCGAGGTCGAGGCGATGGTGCGCTCGCACGCCTGGCGGCCGGTGAGCCAATACGCCAGCAGATCCGGGATGAACAGCAGCTGGCTCGCATTCAGCAGCGCCGGGCTGTGTTTGCGGGCCTCGGCCAGGAGGTGCAGCGAGCTGTTATAGAAGTTGGTCTTGATGCCGGTGTGGGCGTAAACCTCCGCCTCGGGCATCAGCGCGTGCATGGCGTCGGCCATGCCCTCGAAGCGCGGGTCGCGGTATTGGTGCGGCATGCCTAACAACGCGCCGGCCGGGTCCAGCAGGCCGTGGTCGCAGCCCCAGGTGTCGATGCCGATCGAGACGATGGAGTCGCCGTAGCGTTCAACGGCGTGGCGCAGGCCCTCGAGGATTTCGCGGTAGAGGCCGATCACATTCCAGAACGAGCCGTCCGGCAGGTCGGTGCCCGGGTTGTCGAAGCGATGGACCTCTCGGAGCTTGAGGGTGGTGCCGTCGGTGGTGGCGGCGATCACGCGCCCGCTGCCGGCGCCCAGATCCACAGCGATGAAGGTTTGTTTTGTCATGAAACTGGCGATGAAGGTGGTTGCCGACAATCGTTTTGCATCACCCGTGGCAATGCAATCGCGATCCACCGCGACTAGCCGATGAGCAGCGCGATTTGCTCGCCCGGGCCGTGGACACCCTCGATGAGGATGCCTTCGACGTCGGCGGTTTTGGACGGGCCGGTGCACCAGATGATGTTAGGGCTGTCGCCCAGGGCGGCCAGGGCGTCGGCGATGGTGCGGTGGATCTCGGCGCGCGCAAGCACGGCGATGTGGACCCAAGGTGAGAGCGCGGCCAGGCGGCGCGAGGTGCGGTCGTCGTCGAGGATGACGCTGCCGGACTCGGCGATGGCGCCGGAGGCGCGGGTGATGCCGAACTGATAGTCGTCGTAGCGGGCGCGGTCGTAGGTGGTTTCCACGGTCAGTCCGGCGGCGGCGAGGTGCGCGCCGATCGAGTCATAGAGTGCGGGGTCGCAGTAGCCGTGGCGCTGGCCGGTGGCCTGCAGGAATGCGAGCAACTGAGCGGTGGTCTCCATCGGTTTGCCGTTCACGGCGGTGAAGTTGCGGCAGAAGATCTCCCACAGGTCTGAGCCGGCGAGTTTGGGCAGCGAGTGGGTGAGGCTGGGATCGTAGTCGGGCAGCGGGGCCTTGGTGGGCACGGCGGCGGTGGCGGCGGCGATCTTGGCGAAGATGGTGGCGCGGGAGGTGGCGGAGTTCATGGGGCGTGGATTTGAGTTTTTTTGGACCACGGAGGCACGGAGGAAACGGAGGTCACGGAG
>JBAXBG010000274.1:0-3325 GCA_037142115.1 Verrucomicrobiota bacterium
CCCTCCCCGAACCCGTTCTAAAAAAATAATCAACCTTACGCGAATTCTTTTCTTTCAAAACCTCTGGCATTTGCGTATTTTAAAAACGTCCCGATTAGCACGCACATTGAACTGAAATTATTTCAAATTTCAGGATGATTCACCACCCTGTCCCCACGTGGGTGGTGTCGCATCGCAAGGTGAGTGCCGTTTTAGCATGTCCCAACATGAACCCTACAACCAGCCAACATGAAAACCTTGAACGCCACAGGCGCTTCGGTGCAAGCCGACGCGAACCGTCTTGCTGACTTCGTCCTGTTCACCCAGCGCAGTTGCATCCTCAACCTCTCCACTGAACTCAACAAAGGAAACATCTCGTTTCCCCAGTTTTTCCTGCTGACCTACCTGTCGAGCGAAGAATATCTGACCATGTCGGATATCGCCAAAAAGATGGGTCACTCGACGGCAGCCGCCACCGGCCTGGTCGATCGACTGGAAAAGCTGGCCTATGTCGAGCGCTTGCACGCGTCGGAAGACCGGCGCAAAATCATGGTGCGCATCACCACCAAGGGCATTGAACTGGTGGCCAAGATGCGCTCGGAAATCGCCAACGATCTGGCCGGCATCCTCGCAGATATGGATGAAGACCAAGCGGAAAGCGTCGAACACACCAAGCGCGCCATCCTCGGCCGCGCATTGGGCTGAGCGCGGCAGGGCTACGGAGCGCGAGTCTCCAGACTCGCCAGCGGTAGATCGGCCAAAAAAAGCGAGGCGAAGCGCGAGTCTGGAGACTCGCGGTCCAGCGTCAGCCCGCCTCCAGGAGCCGGGACATCCCTGCTCCTAAAAGAATGTGCAACCATGACCGAGGCCCCACCCTTTCTAGCTGACTTGCAGGCGATTCCGGGCGTGCGCGCGGCCTGGATCGGGCGCGTGCCGAATCTCCAGATCACCGGCGACCGGGATGAGGCGATGGCACAGCTGCGACCACACCATCAAGCGGCCGTGGCCGACTTTGCCGGCCCACAAGCGCCGTGGTGGCGGGCGGAGCAGGTCCATGGCAACGCGGTGGCCGTCGTCCCGGGCTGCCCGCAAATCACCGCACCCGACGGCCTGCCAGTCGTGCCGGGGGTCGACGGCCTGATCACTCAAGCGGTCGGCGTGGTGCTGGCGATTTACGTCGCCGATTGCGGGGTGATCTGGCTGGCGGACCGCATGACCGGGGCGATCGGCTTACTGCACTCGGGCAAAAACGGCACCGCTGCCAATATTTTCGGGCAGGCCCTCGAACGCATGGCGGACAATTTTGGGACGCTGGCCCAGAATGTGACCGCGGTGCTGGGCCCGTGCATCCGGCCACCGGACTACGAGGTGGATTTTGCGGCGGAGATTGCGCGGCAGGCCAGCCGGGCCAAGCTGGGAAATTTCATCGACTGCGGGCTCAGCACCGCGTCTGATCTCGCGCGGTTCTACAGCTACCGGAAACAACTTGGAAAAACCGGTCGCATGATGGCCCTGATCGTCCGCGATTCCCCGCTATGAATTCCCTCACCCTCCTCGCTCCCGCCAAGCTCAACCTGTCACTGCGCGTGCTCGGCCGCCGCGGCGACGGGTTCCATGACATCGACACCCTGATGGTGAAGCTGCCGGGGCTCACCGACCAACTCGAGTTCCGGCCAGCCGCGGAGTTCGCCTTCCACTGCGAGGACCCCACCCTCCCCGGCGACGCACAAAACCTCGTCGTGCAAGCGGTCCGCGCCTACGAAGCGGCGGCAGGCCTGGCCTGCGCCTGGGCGATCACCTTGAAGAAATCCATTCCCCACGGCGCGGGTCTGGGCGGGGGCAGCAGCGATGCGGCCACCACCTTGCTCGGGCTTGACCAACTGCACGCCGGTCGGCTCGGCCCGGCCCGCCTGCAGGAACTGGCGGCGGCACTGGGTTCGGACGTGCCGTTTTTCCTCGCCCCCGGGGCGGCCCGCTGCACTGGCCGCGGGGAAATCCTCGCGCCGGTCCCCGACCCACCCGCGTTGCGCGTGCTCTTGCTCAAGCCCGGGTTCTGCGCGCCCACCCCGGAGGCCTACGGCCACTGGCGCGACTCGCGGGAACTCCCCGGCATTCCTTATGCCGCGCAGGACATCGCCGGACTTTCCCTGATCAATGACCTGGAGCGCCCGGTGTTTGCCAAGCACCGCTTCCTCGCCGAACTCAAACTCTGGCTGCTAGAGCGCCGGGAAACCACCGCCGCGCTGCTGTGCGGGTCCGGTTCCACCATGTTCACCGTGCTGCTGGAGGATGCCAACGCGGGCGAACTCGCCCGCTGCGCACGCCACGAACTCGACCCCGGACTCTGGCACTGGACGGGCGTCACCGCTTGAAGTGGGGCACGGGCGGCCCGCCCGTGTTCTGTTCTGCGCTTTTCCATGGCTAACGGGCGGGCCGCCCGTTGCCCTCTGTTGGAAGCCTCCGCCGCGCCCTACCGATCCAAACGCGCAGCCGCTTCAGCCGCTCTTTTAACCCTCACGCCCGCAGGCTGCGCAGCGCCTCCAGCAGTTTGGCCACGTCGAGGCGGCTCTTGGCGGAATCCTTGTCGTCGACGACCGCATACGCCTCGTCGCAGTATTGATCGAAGAACGCCCAGGTCATTTGTTGTTTGCGCCCCCAAGTGACGCACACCGGGCCGGTCACGTTGTAGCCGGGAACCGTCACACAATGGCCACCCCACGAATTCGGCACCGCCGCCGGTCCACTCGCCACCGCCCACGGTTGGCCGGTTTGGATCTGCGCCTGTGCCGACTTCGGCAAGGCCAGGCCGACGTAGGCCGCGCTGAGCAGATAGATGGCGGCTTGAACTTCGGCATGGTCGGTCGGCGTGATTTGGGCGAAGGCGTTGATCTGGTATTGCCGTCTGGCGGCGCGCCAGCCGTTCTGCCGCCAGGAGTTGAGCGAATCCAACAGGTTCAGGCCGTCATCCGCGCCGCCGCTCTCCTTGAAATATTCCTTGAGCACATCGTTGTCGGAGATCATCAGGATCGACCCTTGCTCGATGTCCTCGAAGCGCAGCGTGAGGTGGGCGCGCGCGGCAATCACGCAATCGCCGTGGACATCGTTGGCGAACATCGGCGTGGGAATCCCCGGATGCGCCACGTCAAAATCATACTGCGGCGGCGTGGGCGGCGGCACTTTTTTGAGCAATGCCGCGAATTTAAAATTGCGCGGGTCGGTCTTGGCCGGAGCCTTGCCCAGTTTGAAAAACGCGTGGCGCTGGATTCCTTTGGCTGGTTTCATGGTGGGGGAAATGTCATTCGCCGGATAGATTGCCCATCCCAGCGGCTCCGTGCAAGGCAAAAGC
>JBAXBG010000275.1:0-3319 GCA_037142115.1 Verrucomicrobiota bacterium
ATGCCGCTCAGTGTCTGGTTCTGGGCGGCCTATCTGGTCGCCAGTCAGACACCGGCGCGCGTCAACGATTTTGAGACAGCGTTCCGATCAGTTTAAGCAGCCAACTTCTCCGAGTTTTCAGGCGGGTTGATCCAGGCGGCGGTCGGGAGCGCCGGGGCCTGAGGTGCGATCCGGACGAAGCGGTTTGGGTGGCGGGCATAAGCGGCGTCCAACACGATTTGCCGCTGATGGTGGAGATGCCCAGCCTGCCCCGAATGGACCTGCTGGGGCGTCAACAGGCCGATGCCGCTGTGGTGGTGGCGGTTGTTGTACCAGTCGAAGAATTGGCGGCAGAAGGCGCGGGCATCCTGGATGGAGCCGAAGCGATCGGGAAATTCGGGGCGATATTTCATCGTCCGGAACTGGCTTTCGGAATAGGGATTATCGTTGGACGTGTAGGGCCGCGAGTGGGTCTTGGTGATGCCGAGATCGGCCAGCAAGTGGCCGGTGACCTTGGAGGTCATGGAGGGGCCGCGATCGGCATGCAGGGTCAGGCTGCCGGGTTCAATGCCGTGGCGGCGACAGGTTTCGCGGATCAATTTGCTCGCCAAGAAGGAGCTTTCGCGGTCGGCCAGCATCCAGCCGACGACGCAGCGGCTGAAGATGTCGATGATGACGTAGAGCTGGAAATAGCTCCACTTGGCTGGCCCCTTGAGCTTGGTGATGTCCCACGACCACACCTGGTTGGGACCGGTGGCGAGCAGTTCGGGCTTGGCATAGGCGGGATGGGTCAATTGGTCGCGGCGCTCACGAACCTCATGGTTGGCGGCCAGGACCCGATACATGGTGCGGATCGAGCAGAGATAGACACCCTCGTCGAGCAAGGTGGCGTAGACCTCGGCGGGGGCGTGGTCCATGAAGCGGTCTTCGTGCAGCACCGCCAGAACCCGAACACGCTCGGCGGCTGTCATGGCGCGAGACTGTCGGCGGCGCGCGGGTGGCCCTTGGACCTGCCCATGACGGAGACGATGGAAGGTAGCCCGCGCCAGACCCAAGGCCGCGCACACGGCCTGGCGCATCCCGGCAGGCGCCTCGGCAACAAGGGCCGTCAGCTCTCGTCGTCGATCGCCCCCAGGTCGATCGCTAGGAGCTGCGCCGCTTTTTTTTGGATTCCAATGATCAATTGGGCCTTGGCCAATTGCCGTTCCAGCCGGGCATTCTCGCGGCGCAGACGATCCAGTTCGGCTGTGTCATTGCCCGTGATCACGGCAAGCGGCCCCCGCCGGATGGGGGCCTCGGCCCGCAACGCCCCTTGCTTGCGTTGGCGCCGCCACTCCACCAGTGACGACGAATACAGGCCCTCGCGGCGGAGAACCGCTCCGGTCGCGCCCGGCTTGGCGCGGTCGAGTTCTTCGAGGATCGCCAGCTTGTAGGTGGCCGAAAAGGTTCGCCGCTGCGCTTTCGCCGTCACCTCCGGATCCGGAGGTGACGGCGAAAGCGCCCCATCAACTGCAAGCGCCGTTATCGATTTCATCATCGCTCTCATGCCCCCTGAGCCAACCTCACTAAACGACACACATCAAAGTGTCGCAAGCACGTTGGCACAGAGGGGACTTCACCGTGGCCGATGCCCTGGGCGTCACCATCGGCGGCGAGCCGTTTCCTCATCGCCTTTACCATTTCCGTCTGGTCTACAGCGGATGGGAGCATGCCCATGTGATCCTTGGAGGCGAGAGCTTTTCAGCCGTCGCCGAAGGAATGCAGGACGCGTTGTGGAAGCTGGGCGGCACCACGGTGGAGCACCGCACCGACTCGCTGTCGGCGGCCTACAAGAATCTCGCTCGCGATGCCCAACTGGACTTCACCAGCCGTTACAAGGATCTGTGCGACCATTACGGCATGACGGCCACGCGCAATAACCCCGGCGTGGCAAACGAGAACGGCTCGATCGAATCCTCGAACCTTCATATCAAGCGGCGTCTCGCCCAAGGCCTCCTGCGCCGAGGCAGCCTCGATTTTGAGTCTCTCGATGACTACCGGCGCTTCGTCGATGGCATCTGCGACCGCCATAACGCCAGACGTAAAGCCTTGGTGGCCGAAGAGCGGGAGAAACTCAGGCCGTTACCAAAGCGGCGGACGACCGACTTCACCAAGGTGACGGTGCCCGTCACGCGCAACAGCACCATCAGCGTTGATCGGGTGCTGTACTCGGTGCCCTCCCGGCTGATTGGGCACAAGCTTGAGGTGCATCTATACGATGACCGCCTTGTTTGCTTCTATGGAGCCACTTCCGTGGGCACCATGGAGCGTGTCCGGGTCAACCGCTCCGAACGCGGACGGAAGATCGACTACCACCATGTCATCGGCACGCTTCGTCGAAAGCCTCAGGCACTGCGCAATCTGCTCTATCGGGACTCCCTGTTCCCCAGCGCGGCCTATTCCCGCGCATGGAGGGTCATGGATGCCGGGATGCCGGCGCGGCTTGCGTGCCGGATCATGGTTACCCTGCTCGACATCGCCAGCAAAGACTCGTCCGTGGAGGAGGCTCTGGGCCAGCGCCTTGATGCGATCTTCGACGCGGGAAAGATGCCTGACCCAGTTGCCCTTATGGCCGAATTTACTCCGAAGGATCCAAGGGTAACCGACATCACCATCCCGCCGCCCAACATCAAGGGCTATAATGACCTGCTGCCTTTGATGGGCACTGGCGCTTCGTCTGTCGAGGGCGGGGAGTTGCCGCCATGACCGCCGATACCGCGGTGCTCCCCACCATGCTGACGGCGCTGCGCCTGCCCAGCATCGCGCGGAACTGGAAGCGTATCGCCGAAATTTCCGATCGAGATGGCTGGCCCGCCGCCCGGTTGCTGGCAACGCTGCTGGAGATCGAGGTTGCTGACCGTACATCCCGACGCCTCCAACGGCACCGCGATCAATCCAGTCTGCCTGCCGGGAAGACCTTCGCCACCTTCGACTTCAATGCCGCTACGGGTGTCCGCAAAAATCATCTGCTGGCACTGGGAACCGGCGACGGCTGGATCGAGACTGGAGACAACCTGCTGATTTTCGGCGAAAGCGGCACCGGCAAATCTCATGCGGTGGCCGCCATCGGTGACGCCTTGATCGATGCGGGGCGGCGGGTACTCTTCACCCGCACTACCGACATGGTCCAGCGGCTCCAATCCGCCCGCCGCGACCTCGCTCTTGCCGCCACCTTGGACAAACTGGACAAATACGACCTGATCATCCTCGATGACCTGTCCTATGTGCGCAAGGATCAGGCCGAAACCAGTGTGCTGTTCGAACTCATCAGCCACCGCTATGAGCGACACAGCATCGCCAT
>JBAXBG010000276.1:0-3317 GCA_037142115.1 Verrucomicrobiota bacterium
CTCGCACTTCGTGGACTGGCCACGGGCCTCGGCGGTCGGATACCGCCGCTCCTTGAAATTCCACCAATGAACTCCAGGTTCCACATGGACCGGGCGCGTCGGAGAGTTTGCCTCCTTGAGATACCCCGCTCAGCGCACGCAGTTGTCTTTGATCGTCTGTTGCAACCACCGGAAGCTCTCCTTGGGGGTGCGTTGCTGGGTCTCGAAATCCACCCGGGTCAGCCCGAAGCGGCGGGTATAGCCCCAGGCCCACTCGAAGTTGTCCAGCAAGCTCCAGTGGAAGTAGCCTTGCAGCGGATAGCCTTCGGCAATCGCTCGCAGCGCATTGTTGAGGTAGGAGCGCATGTAGAGGATGCGCCCCAGATCAAGCACCTCGCCCGCGGGCGTGACTTCATCCTCGGTCGCGCAGCCGTTTTCGGTGATGCAGATCGGCAGGTCCTTTTTGCCCAGCGCCTCGCTGATCAAGCGCACGCCCCAGTACAGGGATTCGGGCACAAAGTTCAGCCACGGCATGTGCATCTGCGGATACTCCTTGGGCAGGGGCAGCAGTTCATAACCGCGGGCGTTGTCGGCCGCCCGCACATAACTGCCGGTGTAGATGTTATAACCGAGCTGATCAAGCGGCTGGCCGATGATTTCCATGTCGCCGGCGGTGACGTGCGGCGCGTCGGCCCCGAGCTTTTCGATGGCCAGCGGGTTGTATTTGCCGGTCAACGCGGGCACCAGCACGGTGCCGTTGTGCTCCTCTGCGACAAACGCCTTGGTGGCGGCCGCGATGTTTTCCGGGGTCTCGATGACCGGGACGTAGGCATCGTAGTTGACCACCAGCGACACCTGGCACGGCTTGGGCGAGGCGGCGCGGATCGCCTGGCAACCCAGCCCGTGCGCGAGCAAGGCGTGATGCACCGTCTGCAAGACCTCCTGGCGCGTCTTGACGATGGTGCCGGGGGCGTGCGCCGGCACCTGGTTCACGCCGTAACCCATATACGTGAAACACATGATCTCGTTGATCGTCATCCAGTGGGTGATGCGGTCGCCCAGGCGCTGCACGGTGGCCGTGCAATAATCGGCGAAATCGCGCGCCATCTCCCGGCTGCGCCACGAACCATAACGGTCTTCCAGCGCCTGCGGGCTGTCCCAGTGCAGCAGGGTCGCGTGCGGCGTGATCCCGTGCTTCAGCAGGCTGTCGGTTAGACGCCGATAGAAATCCACCCCCTTCTCGTTCACCGCGCCGCGGCCTGCCGGAATGACCCGCGTCCACGAAATGCCGAAGCGGTAGTGCTTGACGCCGAGCTCGGCCATGAGCTTCACGTCGTCCTCGAACCGGTGGTAATGGTCGCACGCGACATCGCCGGTGTCGCCGTTCTTGGTGCGGCCCGCGCTATGGCTGAAGGTGTCCCAGACGCTGGGAGCTCGGCCATCAGCGCTGGCGGCGCCTTCTATCTGATAGGCCGCGGTCGCCGCACCCCAGTGGAAATCCGCGGGAAACCCCCTGCTGCCACGCGCCGTGCTCAAGGACCCCGGATGTTCCATGGCGGGAGTTTGGGCACTGGCCCGGCCCGCCGTCAAGGCGGTCGAGGCACCCAGGGTGGCGAGAAACGAGCGCCGGTTCCAGACCGGAGTGTCTATGGGAGGGTTGGGTTGACGAGACATGGAAAATGATTCTTCTGAGCCATGCGACTTTCAAGCAAAAGGTGCGGCCATGAAAAACGAGGAGGCAGGCACCTTTTCGCGCATCCTGGCCGCGAGGGTTTTGCAGGAGGCGGTCTTGATGCCTGTTGGCCGCGGTCTCCGGGGCCGACACCTCAATGAAGGGGGGCCACCCACGGCCACGTCCGCGCGGGTCCACTTGCTCGCCGAAACGCTTGCATGGCCGACCGGCAATCCGCAGACTCCGGGCGTGATGCGATTCGCGGTGCTGGGCAGTGGCAGTAAGGGCAATTCGGCGGTGGTCGAGTGCGGCGGCACCCGCTTGCTCATCGACGCCGGCCTGAGCGCCAAACAACTCAAGCTGCGCCTCGGACTGCTGGGAATTGACCCGGATTCGCTAGCAGGGATCCTGCTGACCCACGAGCACGGCGACCACGTGCGCGGCCTCAACATTTTTCTCAAACAGCACCCGCTGCCGGTTTTCGCCACCGGCCAAACCGCCCAGGTCGTCCGCCAAGCCGGCCTGGAGGGCGCCACCTGGAAAACCTTTGAAACCTCCCAGGAGGTCATCATCGACGAGGTCGTGGTCAAAAGTTTTTCCATCCAGCATGACGCGGTCGATCCGGTTGGATATGTCATCGGCCATGCCGCGCGGCGCTTCGGGTTCGTTTCGGACGTCGGCCATGTGACCCGCAGCATGACCCACAGCCTGAGCGGACTGCATGGCCTGTTTGTCGAGGCCAACTATGACGCTGAGCTGCTGGAAGCGGACACCAAGCGGCCGTGGTCGATCAAGCAGCGGATCAGCTCGCGACACGGGCATTTGTCCAACGAGCAGGTCGCGGAATTGCTCTGTGAGATCGCGCACCCGCAGCTCGGGCGCGTGGTGTTAGGCCATCTCAGCTCGGACTGCAACACCCCGGAGCTCATCCTCGGCCGCTTGCGCGCATGCCTCGCCGCGGAGGGCCACGGCCATGTGGCGCTGCATTGCGCCTGCCAGGACGAACCGTCCGCGTGGTTCGAGATGTGAGGTGCCGCAGCCACTTTGGGGAAGGCCGTGGCTTGCAGCGCGGCGGGGATGCGTCTAGCTTGCGGCATGGCCATTGAGAACTTCGCCGAGTATTGCCCGATCATTCATGAATCCGCCTTCATCGCCGCCAGCGCCGACGTGATCGGGCGCGTCACGCTGCATGAGGAAACCAGCATCTGGTATCACGCCACCCTGCGCGGCGACATCAACGAGATCGTCATCGGCCCGCACTCGAACATCCAGGACAACGCGGTGATTCACCTCGCCGACAACTACGGCTGTTATGTCGGCGAGTGGGTCACGGTTGGGCATTCGGCGATCCTGCATGCCTGCACGGTCAAGAACGAGGTGCTCGTCGGCATGGGGGCCATCGTGCTCGACGGCGCGATCATCGGCGAGCGATCAATCATCGGCGCGGGCGCGCTGGTCACCGGCGGCACTATCATCCCGCCGGGCTCGCTGGTGCTCGGATCCCCCGCCAAGGTGGTGCGCACCCTGGCCCTCGACGAGCAGGCCAAGGTGAAATACTGGGCCGAGAAATACGTCAAAGGCTCCAGAAAATTTCTCGAGCGCTGAAGCCTGCTGTCCGTAGGCGTGCTGGTGACAGCACGCGGCCAGGCCAGGGACGCTGCCAGGC
>JBAXBG010000277.1:0-3298 GCA_037142115.1 Verrucomicrobiota bacterium
TTTCAGGGGTTTCTGCCGCGGTGGGAGGGGTGGCGGGCGTGGGCACGTGCCGGGAATAGACGGCGTCGCCGATGTCGAGCAGGCCGGATTGGACGTCGGCTGCGGTGAATTGGCCGAGCGATTCGCCGGTGACGAGGAGGTTGGCGGTGCGTTCGTCGGGTCCGCGGGTGGTGAGCACGGTGCCGACCTCGATCTTGCCGGTGCCGTAGCGTTGGATCAGCACGAACCGCTTGTCAGCCGGGATCGAGGCGACCCGGCCGATCAGCTTCGGGGCGGCGGGGGCGGGTTGGTCCGGTTTTTTGGCGGAGGGATGGGAGTGCCACCACGAGCAGGCGGGCAGGGTTGCCAGGCCGAGGGCGCAGATCCAGAGTGGAAGAAGGGATTTCATGGAACCAGTCGGGCGTGCTTGGTCAAATTGACTTGGATTGCCTGTCGCCGCCAGTCGAATCGCCGGTCCTGCGGTGGATTTTCCGGGGCTCACGGCCATTCCAGTGGTCGCTCCACTGGCACCTCAAGTGGCATCACCGCCCACTTTCACCCAGCAGGGGACGTTGCTCATGCCGGATCTGCAGCACTGTAACCAGTCTGGCTGGATCATCGATGACGTAGAGAATCCGCCATGCCGAAGGCGTCTTCCACGGCTTGAAACGCATCTGGCGGACGGGGATTTCGGGCAACCAGCGGCCGTTTTCCGGGGCAAATCCGTGTCTTTCAGGATGCGGGCTCAGCCCATTCAGCGCCGTGTCCAGCAGATCCAGCCAGCGACCCTCTCCTCACTCCGCCTGAAAAATGCGGATTTCGTCGGCTTGGATCAAGCGCTCCAGGCCGGTGGCGGTGCGCAACAACAATTCACCACCGGGAGCGATGCCTTCCATGAGGCCCTGCTTCGGCCCGTGGGCCGTGGTCAGGGCGATTTGGTGACCGGTGAGCACGCAGCGCTGGCGGACCGCGTCGAGCAGGTCCTCGAAATTCGCGCCGATCTGAGTCCGGCGCAGGGCGAAGCGACGGATGATGGCTGCGAGCACGTCGGGGCGCGGGTGGTCCTGCTGGGTTTCGAGGCGCAGCGAGGTGGCGATGTCGGCGACCTCGGCGGGAAATTCGCGGGTGTTGACGTTGAGGCCGATGCCGACGATGGCAAAATCCGCGCCGGCTTCGACCAGGATGCCGGCCACTTTGCGCTGGCGAATCCAGACGTCGTTGGGCCATTTGATGCCGGCGGTGGCCCCGGACGCCTCGACGGCTTCGGCCACGGCCAGCCCGGCGGCCAGTGCGAGTCGCGGCCACAGCGGTTTGGGCTGCGGCGGGCGGACCAGGATGGAAAAGGCCAGCGAGGTCGCGGGTTGCGAGAACCAGGGCGCGCCGCGGCGCCCGCGGCCGGTCGTTTGGTGCAGCGCCAGCAGCACCAGTCCGTCGGGAGCGCCCGCTTGCGCCAGCGCGCGCACCTCGTCATTGGTGGAACCCGCCGATTCCAGAATCCGCAGGTGGAAGGGCGGTGGAAACGCCGCGCAGTCAGTGAAGTCGTCGGTCATGGTGAGTTCCCGATCCCTCACAACGGCATGAAATCCAGCCCGATGTCCATAGCCGGCGCGGAGTGGGTGAGCGCGCCCACCGAGATGAAATCCACCCCGGTTTCCGCGATCCCGCGCACGCTGGCGAGGGTGACCCCGCCGCTCGCCTCAAGCTGCGGCGTGGCACGCGCGCCGCGCGCCGCCACCGCCGCGCGCAGGTCGGCGAGCGGCATGTTGTCCAGCAGGATGTGCGAAACCCCGTCCATGGCAAGAAAGCTGCGAACTTGCGCCAAGGTGTCCGCCTCAAGCTCCACCTCGATGCCCGGCTTGGCGGCCAGCAAGCGCTGGATGGCGGCTTGGATCGCGGCCGACCCGCCTTCGGCGACGAGGTGGTTGTCCTTGACCATGGCGCGGTCGTAGAGACCCAGCCGGTGGTTGACTCCCCCGCCGTGGACGACCGCCTGCTTTTCCAACAGCCGGTAGCCCGGGGTCGTCTTGCGGGTGTCGAGAATCCGGGCGGAGGTGCCGTGAACGAGATTGACGTAGCGGGCGGTGAGGGACGCCACGCCGCTGAGGTGTTGCAGGAAATTGAGCGCGGTGCGCTCGGCGGTCAGGATCGAGCGCGCCTTGCCCTCGACGTGGATCAGCAGCGCGCCCTCCCCGACCCGGCTGCCGTCCGGGATCAGCACCTCCACCACCAAGCCCGGATCCACTTGCTCGAACACCCGCGCCGCCAGCTCGACCCCGGACACCACGCCTTCCACGCGCACCGTGACGAAGGCCCGGGCCAGCCGGTCCTCCGGAATGAAATAGAGCGAGGTCACATCCCCGTCGCCGAGGTCCTCCGCCAGCGCGAGCTCAATGAGAATGTTAGAGTGGTCGTTCATCCGGCCCCAGTGGAAGATGTTAGCCGCGCGCTGTCAACTGCACGGACCAATGAACCTATAAGGAAAAATGAAAAATGAAAAACGGAATGCCTGCGGCCATCTCCGCTTCGCTCCGGTTGTGGTTGTCATTTTCCCATGTAGGATGAACCGTCATGCCGCTGGCGCGGGTTCCGTTTGATCACCAACGTCAGCCGCTGGCGCGGCGGGTTCCGGCGCGGGTTCGGGCATGCGGCCGTTGTTTTCCAGCAGGGTGACGACCTCGTTCTGGAACGTTTCGATCTGGTCGAGCGGGATGTCGGGGTCGCGGATCAGATAGATCTCGCCGGTTTTGCGGTGCTCGTAGACGCGCAGGATGCCGTGTGGGGTGCGCTGGCTGTCGGTCTCGCGGAGGAGCTTGCGGCGTTCCAGCATCACGGCCAGGATGTAGCGGGTGTTTTCGGTGTGGTCCTCGTCTTCGGCAATCAGGCGGTGGAGGATTTCCTCGGCGCTGAGTTTTTCGGCGGGATGGGCGCTGGCCCCCTCGGCCGGAGCGCAAAAAGTGGTTTGCCAGAATGAGAACGGCGGCGCGGTGTCCGCCGGGAGAGCATTCCACGCCTCCAGGCAGAAGTCGCGGCGCAGGTAGCTGCTGGAGAGCGGGTCGGGATAGAGGGCGGTGACGATGGTATCGCCCTCGGCAAAGGGGCGTTGGGTTGCCGCGCATTCGCGGGAGCGCGAGCGGACGTGCCAGGATTCAGCAAGGGCCATAAGAGTGGGTGTTGGGTAAAGTTGAAATTGGGGGAAGCTGAAAGTTGAAATGAAGAGGCGAGGGGGGCTTACGGTATTATTTCTGCTTTCTGCTTTCCGCTTTCTGCTTTCTGCTTTCTGCTTTCTGCTTTCTGCTTTCTGCTTTCCGCTTTCCGCTTT
>JBAXBG010000278.1:0-3249 GCA_037142115.1 Verrucomicrobiota bacterium
ATCCCAATGTCAACCCCACCCCCAACATCCCGCCTCAATCCGCTTGCCCGCACGGGCAAGCGCCACCGCCAGCCCTGGCTCACCTCCTGCGCCCTGGCGCTTTGCTTCGCCGTCCCTGCGCCTGTGCGGGCGGACTACCTCAGAGGCGAGCAAACGTATGGCCCCGACTTGGTTGAGGGGATGTATGCCTGGCAGCCACTGGCCTATTTCTGGGACGCGGCCTTCTGGCGCAATCGCAGCTTGCCGGCGGCGGCGCGGCGAATGCCCGGCGACGGAGACTGGCTCGATTTCGGGGCTAAAGACTGGCTTGGCAGGACGGATTCGTTTGCCCTTAGAAATCTGACTCTCTACACCAGTCCGACCGCCGAATTTCCCGGCCCGGTGGTGACACCCACATTAGACAGCATCTATTTTCCGGGGTCCGATGTGCGCGTCTTGGGAGACGCCGCAAATCCTGGCGTGATTCATGTGGCAGATTACGTTTATGTGACCTACAACGCGGCGCCGGCCAATGGCCCGGCCAATGTGAATTTCGAGCAGACCGCGCTCACCTGTGCGAATCTGCTGATGAATTCCTCGCAATTGAAATTCAGCGGGGACATGAGTGGCCTGGGGCTCACGAATTTCCGGAGCACCGGCACCACCACCTTGCAGCGCTGGGGGGCCAGCCCCGACCCACAGTTCACCGCGCAACAAAACGCCGTCGCCCAACTCGCCGCGCTCCACTGCGAGTTCACGCTATACGCCGACCACCCGAACACCGGTTCCGGCCCGACCCTCAAGACCGTCACCGGCGGCCAGATCTCCACCGCTGCCGTGGTGTTGACCCATCCCTCGGGAGTGATCTGTAGCGCGACGGGCTCCGGCGCCATCCAACTCGGATCATTGGAGTCCAACGGCATGCTGCCTGATACCGATCCCGTGCTGCTCTTCCAGGGCGTGGGACTTTCCCTCAGTCCGGCCCCCGTGCTCGGGGTGACCGGTCTGACGAAGCTGACCTCCTTTGCCGGGACGCTGGCCAACGTGACCAACGCCGCCAGCGCCACCTTCCATGATGTGGAACTCTATGGACTGGATAACGCCCTGACCATCACCGCCACTGACAACGCCAGTGTGGTGACCGGAGCCGTGCTCATGTCCTCCGCCCGCTCGCTTCCGGGCGAACCGGCGGCCGCGACGAACCTCAATCTCTATGCCAGCACCGGCGGGTCGATTGCCTTTGGCGCACTCTACACCGCTGGCAGTGGCTCTGCTGACGGGTTGCGTCTCAGCGGAACCTCCACGCTGCATGCCGCCAGCGGCGGAAGCATCACCCTGCAGGAGAGCTCCGAGGTGCGCAGCGGCGGCTCGGTCTCGATTGTGGCCGAGGGTGCCGGATCGATGATTCATTTGCCGTTTACCCCCGGACTTGCCTACACGGTTTTTTCCGGGGTGTCGGCGTGGCCGGCGGCCCCGCTGAGCTGGGATCAATTCACGCTCTCGATCACGGATGGTGCCTGTCTGAAGGGGGCTGAATTGCCGGATACTTCCGGCTATTGGACATTGGAAAGTTCGACGCTCACTGCGGATAATTTCACCAATGCGTCCTCAGCGGTGACCATCGCCAATGCCTCGGTGCAACAGATCTCATTCGATTTTTACAAACCCATCGGAATGAGCGCCACCGGTGCCACGCTCCAGCATGTGGGCGTCAGCCTCGATGATGATTCGTCGCTGGTCGTGAGCGGCGGGACCTGGCAAGCGGCCAATGCCCTGACTGCGGGTATCAGTCAAGCCGCGAAGGCCGGGCGGGCGGGCGGCAACAGCAGCATTCTGCTTGGCACCGCCGCCGTCGCCCACGGGATCAACTTTGAGATCGGCTGCGGCACGTATTCGGCATTGCCAAGTCCGGTGCCGGCTGCGCTTTCCACCCTCACCATTGAGGGCGGTTCCACGGTCACCGGAATGTTGGATGCCGCCACCATGGAAACCGGCAATGCCAACGTCCTGATCCAGGGCGCGGGCACCACCGCCGGCTTCGGGGAAGTCAAACTGGGCGTGAGGGTCTTTCCCGCGGGTGCATCCGCTGGCTATTGGTCGCTTTGGGGCGTCAACAACTTCGACTTCAGTCCATGCGGCACGGCCAATCTGCGGGTGGTCAATGGCGCGCGCCTCGCGGTGGGCAGTCATGCCGGGGCCTGGGGCACCTGGAGCAATCCACTGATGTCGTGGCGGCCGGCATTTTTGGCGATGCATGAATCGGCCATCACCATTGATGCCACCTCGGCGGTGTATCTCGGCGAGGCGGCCGACGCCGCCACTCTGGCCGGGCTCTACCAACCCGGCAAACTGGTGGTCGGACCGGGCGGATTCCTGCTAGGCAACGGAACCGTCACCGATGGCGCAGGCAGCGCGGCGGAGGTGGTCGTGGCCGGTGGCGAAGTGCGCCCGGGTTATTCGCCGGGCCACCTCGCGGTGAATGGCACCTTTTCGATGGTGTCGGGCGCGCTGATCCTGGAAATCAAAGGGGGGAGTGCCGGCGGCTTCGACGTGATCACGGCCAACCACATCGCGCTGAGCGGCGGCACGATTTTGATCAAACCCACCGCGGACTTCGCCGCGGGCGGCGGGTTCAGCGTGAACCTTTTCAATTCTGCCGACCTGAGCATCGGCTCGGGCGTCGCCGTGCAAATCGACCCGGCCCTCGGCCTGGCCACCTTCAATCCACTAACCGGCGTGTTGCAGGTGACGGTCAACTCGTCCGGCGATGCCAACGGCGACGGCATCAACGACCTGCTCGCGTCGGTGCTGCCGATGTCCGAGACGCACCCCGGCGTGCTGGACGCGCCCGAGGCGATCATGATGAATGGCGAGCGACTGCTGAGCTTCAAGCGCCTGGACGCCTCCGAGACCTCCGTCACGCTCGCGGTGCAATGGTCAAGCGACCTGGTGAACTGGACGTCCATCCCGGTGGGCGCGACCAGCACCAAGATGCCCAAAGGCGGCACTCCGCCCGTCACTGTCACCGAGAACGGCGCACTGCCTGACACGATCCAGGTCATCTTGCCGCGCAACGGCGATGCCCCGGTTTTCGCCCGTCTGCAGGTCGCGCCGCTGCAGTAACCGCAGAAAGGAAAATAGAAACCACAACCGAGCGAAGCGAGATGGCCTGACTGACTGCTTTTCAAATCAACCCCCATTTCCCCGCCCTCCGGTCCGGTTACCGCCTCTTTCAACGGCCTTCACCTCAAAAGCAATTTCTTTGCAGTC
>JBAXBG010000279.1:0-3234 GCA_037142115.1 Verrucomicrobiota bacterium
TCTGGTGGGAGGGTGAGACCACCGGCCGGATCGGCAGCGCGAAGCGTTGCGCGAACTCGAAGTCGCGCGAGTCGTGGGCGGGCACGGCCATGATGGCGCCGGTGCCGTAACCCATCATCACATAGTCGGCGATCCAGATCGGGATGTGCTCGCCGTTGGCCGGGTTGACGGCGAACGCGCCGGTGAAAACCCCGGACTTGTCCTTGTTGAGGTCGCCGCGGTCCATGTCGGACTTGGAGGCGATGGATTTCTGATAGGCCGCGACCGCCGCCTGGTGCCCGGCGGTGGTGATTTGGGCAACGAACGGATGCTCGGGCGCGAGCACCATGTAGGTCGCCCCAAACAGCGTGTCGGGACGCGTGGTGAAAACCTCAATGGGTGAACTGAAATTGGCTATTTCAAATTCGACGGTGGCACCCTCCGAGCGACCGATCCAGTTTTTCTGGAGCAGTTTGATGCCTTCGGGCCAGTCGAGGGTGTCGAGTTCGTCGATCAGGCGCTGGGCGTAGGCGGTGATGCGCAGCATCCACTGGCGCAGCGGCCGGCGCTCGACGGTGTGGCCTTTGGATTTCCACTCCTCGACCTCCTCGTTGGCCAGCACGGTGCCCAGATCGGGCGACCACCATACCGGGGTGTCGGCGACGTAGGCGAAGCGGACCTCGTCGATTTGCTCGCGGGTCCAGCCTTTGGCTTCGAGTTCGGAGACGGGCTTGGCTTTGTTTTCCTCAGGGCAGAAATACGAATGATAGAGCTGGAGGAAAATCCACTGGGTCCAGCGCACGTATTCGGGATCGGTGGTGGCGATTTCGCGGGCCCAATCGTAGGCGAAGCCCAGCGATTTGAGCTGGCGGCGGAAATTCTCGATGTTGGCGGCGGTGGTGATCGCCGGGTGCTGGCCGGTCTTGATCGCGTATTGCTCGGCGGGCAGGCCGAACGAATCGTAGCCCATCGGGTGCAGGACGTTGTGGCCGGTGAGGCGCTTGTAGCGGCCGATGATGTCGGTGGCGGTGTAGCCTTCC
Organism: Verrucomicrobiota bacterium; assembly: GCA_037142115.1. GTDB lineage: Bacteria > Verrucomicrobiota > Verrucomicrobiia > Verrucomicrobiales > Akkermansiaceae > Luteolibacter. The sequence goes on from JBAXBG010000279.1 coordinate 1,020, forward strand.
GGGTGGCCGACGTGCAGGCCCGCGCCGCTCGGGTAGGGAAACATGTCCAGCACGTAGTATTTCGGCTTGGTCGGGTCGAAGTCGGCGTCGCCGGGGCCGGGGGTGCGGAAGGTTTGTTCCGATTCCCAGCGGGCTTGCCATTTGGGTTCGAAATCGCGGAATGGGAATGGCTTGCGGGCGTCGGACATGGTGGTGGTGAAAGCGCGCGGACTGTGGCGGCGGGGGCCGCGTTTGAAAAGCAAAACCCCGCCCCTGATGGCCGCGGTCTCAGCGGGCGGCATCGATGGATTTGCCAATCCGGTCGATAAACCCAGGCATCACCGTGGCCGCTCCTTGAACGACCGTGCCGTGATCGAGGTCCTTGATCTCGTGAAACTCGACGTCCGGATGCCCAAGATTGCGCAACGTGGCATACAGCAGCTCGTTTTCCTCGACCCGGCATTTGAACTCGATCCGGCGGTCGCCGAGAATCAAACACATCGGCGGCAGGTCCTCGGAAACATAGTGCAGCGGGGCGAAATCATCGATCACAGGCAACAGCGCCGGCCCTGGAATCGCCCGCAATTCCTTCACGTGAAAGTGCGTGGTGACCTGCGCGCTCACCGGCAGGATGCCGGCCAGCGAGCGGGGGCCCAGTCCATAGGGCGCCAGCCACTTGGGGTCCATGCCGATCATCGCCACCAGATAGCCACCAGCCGAGTGGCCGCCGATGAAAACCTTCTTCGGGTCGCCGCCGTAACGGGAAATATTCTTAACCGTCCAGGCGGTGGCGGCCGCCGCATCCTTGAGGAAATCCGGGCATTGCGCTTGCGGCGACAACCGATAGCCCACCGCGATCAGGGCGACCCCCTGACCCTTGAACTGCGGGAATTCACGCTGCCCCCCGGTCAAGCCACCGCCGTGAAACCACACCAGCGTGGCGAAGCCGGGATGGTCCGCCGGGTGCCGGATATCCAGAACACAGCGCCGGTCTGGATCCACCACCGGGGTTTCTGCCGGATAATAGGCGATGCCTGAGATGGTGCGCGTGTCCGCCGGGATGGCCCCGGCCCGGGCGATGAGGCTGGAAAAACCCGCCGCCAGCACGCAGGCCAGGTTCAGCAGGGAAAGGGCGGCGGGGCGATTCATGGAGTAAGTCAGCGGTTAGCGTGTTGAGAGCGTCGGGGAAGTGGATGCCGACTCATCGCTTGCAGCGCAAACAAAAAACCCGCCACGGCACACAATCCGTGACGGGGAACGAACTAACAATACACTGCAATCAATCGAGTTCCTTTTTCTCCAGCACCCCATCCAGATGCTTGAGGAAGTCTTCAGTCTTGGGGAACTCCGAGGCGAAAAAGCGGGTGAACTCCTTGCCCGCTGGGTTGAACAGAATCACCGTTGGAAAGCCTTCGATCTTGTATTTCTCAGCCAACGGCTGGTTTTTGTCCGCCAACTCCTTGTCCCCCTTGGGGAAATCCAGTTCCACCAGGATAAATTTTTTCGAGGCGGCGGTGACGAAGTCCTTCTTGGAGAAGACATTCTTGCGCATCGCCATGCACGGCGGGCACCAGTCCGAGCCGGTGAACTCGACGAGCACACATTTTTTGTCGGCCTTGGCCTTGGCCAAGGCCTGGTCAAGATTGGACGACCAGCCTTCCAGATTGGAGGCGAAGGCGGAGGCGCTGAGGGCGGCGACCCCCACGGTGAACGAGGCCAGCCAGGTGATTGCTTTCATCATCCATAAAAACGCTGCCAAAACCCGAATTATTCAAAAAACTTCGCCAGCGCCGCCAGATCGGTTTAGCCAGTGGCCAGCTGTGTCCAAAAGAAACGCCGCCAATTCGGCGCGGTCTGGCGCGGAGAGAAGGCAAACCGCATCGCGCAGCTCGGCAACTTGAGTCATGTGGGCAGGCTAGCACCTGAAACCCGCCCGTGCCATCTCCCGGTTCAAATCATGCTGGCTCGGCCCCAAAGGCGGCGCGCTACCGGCGGGAGCGCACGCCAATGGAACGCGAATCACCAGCCCAAGACCCGCCCGCAAGGCAACCCAGAAACCACAGATGAACAGGATTTACGCAGATGAAAAATTGATCATAACCCATTTGCAGTCGACGTGCAGATCAACGGGTGAGACACAATTTCTTCGTAACTCTCTTAAAATCAGTGTCTATCCTGTTAATCCGTGGTTCCATTTCCAATCTAGGGTCAATCCCCGGCATCCGCCTTTCGCCAC
>JBAXBG010000280.1:0-3233 GCA_037142115.1 Verrucomicrobiota bacterium
GCCCGCCGACACCAGCGTCGTCATCATCCTCCACGAGGCGGTTTCCGCCCGCGGCGTGAGCCTGCTCGCGCGATCCATGAGCGCCGCCACCACCCCGGCGAAGGCGCAGGAGAATTGAGTCCCGCTCCCGCTCGCCAATCAGGCGACGTCCCCCCGCGGCGTTTTAGAGGCGTCCGGCCTCACTCTCCCAAGGAACATGGCCATAGTACGGAGCGCCAAGCCGGCGCGCCATACTACAGCCCGCTCCGCGGCCGCCCGCGGCACCGCCGCCAAAGAAATCCGCACTTTCTACCAGATCCGGCTTCCCTCGCCGCAGTCGCTACGCTGGAATGCTCGCGCATCGGTCGCGCTGATAGTCGCCGCCGGTCGCCCAGCCGCCCCATGCCTGATCCCGCCCCCGCCCGACCGCATCGCTTCCCGTTCCGGGACGCCGCTCACCAGATCCGCGGCACGGTCACCGAGCTCAGATCGCGCTACCGCTCTTTGCCCGCCGAGAATCCCATCGCCCCGCCCATCGTTTCCTCCATGCCCGCCAAACGCAAAGCCGCCGCCCCAGACGCATCATCCGCCACCATCGGCTTTGAAGCCAAGCTCTGGCTGGCCGCCGACAAGCTCCGCAACAACATGGACGCCGCGGAATACAAGCACGTCGTCCTCGGCCTGATTTTCCTCAAATACATCTCCGACACGTTCGAGGAGCACCACGCCAAGCTCGTCGCGGGGCAAGGTGAATACGAAGGCTCAAACCCTGAGACAAAGACGAATACAAGGCCGAGAACGTGTTCTGGGTGCCGCAGGAAGCCCGCTGGTCGAACCTCCAGGCCAGCGCCAAGCAGTCCACCATCGGCAAGATCGTGGACGACGCCATGGTCGCCCTGGAGCGCGATAACCCGCGCCTCAAAGGCGTACTGCCAAAAGATTACGCCCGCCCCGGCCTCGACAAGCACCGGCTCGGCGAGTTGATCGACCTGATCGCCACTATTGAACTCATTCAACCCTCACCCGACGCTTCGCGCCACCCTCTCCCACCGGGAGAGGGACGGGGTGAGGGCCGCCGCAAAGCGGTGGATCTGCTCGGACGGGTGTATGAGTATTTCCTCACCCGCTTTGCCAGCGCCGAGGGCAATGCCAACTTCGCCTGGGTCCAACACTTCATCCACCACCTCGCGCCCCACGGCATGGCCGGCTTCGTCCTCGCCAACGGCAGCATGTCGTCCAACCAGTCCGGCGAAGGCGACATCCGCCGCGCCCTCATCGAAGCCGACCTAGTGGACTGCATGGTCGCCATGCCCGGCCAGCTTTTTTACAGCACCCAGATCCCCGTCTGCCTCTGGTTCCTCGCAAAAAACAAGAGGGGAACGGGCAGCCCGCCCGTTTCTTCAGATCACGGGCAAGCTGCCCGTGCCCCTCTCCGCGACCGCCGCAAACAAACTCTCTTCATCGATGCCCGCAAACTCGGCACACTGATCGACCGCGTCCACCGCGAACTGACTGACTCCGACCTCGAAAAAATCACCGCCACCTATCACCGCTGGCGCGGTGACCCTCTCCCGGCCTCCGGCCACCCTCTCCCTCTGGGAGAGGGACGGGGTGAGGGTGTGCCGCCGAAATACCAGGACGTGCCGGGTTTCTGCAAATCTGCCACAACCGCAGAGATTGCGGCACATAGCCACGTCCTCACCCCCGGCCGCTACGTCGGTGCCGAGGAAGTCGAGGACGACGGCGACCCCTTCGAGGAAAAGATGCCTCGCCTTGTCGCCGACCTGCATGCCCAGTTCGCAGAGTCAGCGAAACTGGAAACGGCCATCAAAGCCAACTTGAAAGGACTCGGCTATGCCCTCTGAATCCGCCCAAAAAGAAACCCCGGGGCCTCTCAACCGCAAGCGGTTGAGGAAGGGATCCCGGGGTCAACGTGGGAAAGCTGCGCTCTCCGGACGAGCTAGTCAAACCCTTTTTCATACCGCGCGTTGGCTCCTTGGCCCATGAATCCCGCATTTTTCCAGCAAATCGAAGGCATCCTGCATACAGAGCGCATCAATGCCTACCGGCAGGATGGCGCGGATCACGCCATCACGTTGTCCCGCTACCTGCTGAACATGGCGCTAAGCGAATCCCTCTACCCGTCGCTGCAATTCGCGGAAATCGCCCTGCGCAATGCGGTGCATCGCGAACTCACCGCACGGTGCGACACAGTTGTTTGGTATGATTCGCCGCTGGCGCGACTCACCGCCTGGCAGCAGGACAAGGTGACCGAAGCCAAAGACGCTTTGGGCAAACGCAGGAAACCACTCACCTCGGGACGCATCGTGGCCGAACTCAACTTCGGCTTCTGGACCGGCTTCTTCAACAATTGCCACGCCCGCACCGGCATCGGCTCGTATCTGGCTAAAACCGCGTTTCCCCAAGCTCCTGCCGCCGAACAATACCAATCCAAGCTCGACAAGCGTTGGCTTGCAATTCGCGACCTTCGCAACCGCGTCTTTCATCACGAACGCATCCTGCACTGGAAGGATCTGGATCTGCGGCATCAGGCCATCCTCGAAATCATCGCCTGGATGTCGCCGGAACTCCATGAGCTGGCAAAATCGCTCGACCGCTTCGCTCCGCTCCGTCAAGCCGGGTTGAAACCGTGGATCGAGAAACTCCAAAACCATTGGCCTAAACCATGATCCCTGTCGTTGATAGAGTGATGCACATGCCGCGCCTGGTCGCCGAACTCCACGCTCAGTTCGTCGAGTCCGCAAAGCTGGAGAAAGCCATCAAAGCCAACTTGAAAGGACTCGGCTATGGCCTTTGAATCAGGGCAAAAAGAAACCCCGGTCCCTGTCTGCCGCAAGCGGCCGAGGAAGGGAATCCGGGGTGAACGGGCGAAGGGTTATCCAACACCGGGCGGGATTACCAGCGCAAAGATCCATTTTCGGGATTGCCCCGGCCTGGATCCGCAATCAGATTTCGCCCAGCAAACCCGCCGGGCCTCTGTCGCAAGACACGCTATCTCTCGGCGGGTCTTTCTTTTTCAGGAAGGACGGTTTTCGATGAAATTCGAGAAACCCGCCCTCACCATCGCTGAAATGGGCTTCATCGCCGGCTACCATCAGTTCCATGCCGTCAATGCGGCCGTGGAAGAAACCGTTAGAGCGAGCGGGATGGGGCGACCAGGCCAGGCCGGCGAAGAACCGGGCACCTACTGGTCGGGCCGGATGCACGGCGGCAAGCCGGGCGACCGCCGGGCG
>JBAXBG010000281.1:0-3144 GCA_037142115.1 Verrucomicrobiota bacterium
GTTTGCCGGTGCCCTTGTCGGTGTACTTCCCCCCGGCCAATCAAGTCAGCAAGTTGCAGCACCCGTGGTTCTCTTCCGCAGGGGGAATCAGTCGGAATTCACCCGTGTTACGCCTGTTGGTCGACCGATCTGGGACTCGCGGCCCCACCCGGATTGCGAAAAATCGCAAACACGACTTGATTCCCGTGGTTTTTGGGCTAAAACCGCCGCCCCTCATGCCGGATTCATCACGCACACTCAAAGTCGCGATTCCCAAAGGCAGCTTGCAGGAGCCCACCGTGGAGCTTCTCGCCAAGGCTGGCTATGAAATCTATGTGTCCTCGCGCGGGCTGCGTCCGACTTCCAACGATCCGGAGCTGGATCTGTTTTTGATCCGCGCCCAGGAAATCGGCCGCTATGTCGGCCAAGGGTTTCTCGATTGCGGGATCACCGGCTATGATTGGGCTTATGAAAACGGCGTGGATCTAGTCGATCTGGCGGAGCTGCCGTATTCGCGGGCCACCACCCGGCCGACGCGCTGGGTTTTGGTGGTGCCCGAGGACTCACCGATCCGCAAACCCGAGGATCTGGAAGGCAAGCGGATCGCCACCGAAGGAGTCGGCATCACCCAGCGCTACCTCAAGGAGCGCGGAATCACCGCCGAAGTCGAGTTTTCCTGGGGTGCCACCGAAGTGAAAGTGCCGGATCTGGTTGATGCCATCGTCGATGTCACCGAGACCGGCTCGTCGATCAAGGCCAACCGCCTGCGGATCGTGGACACCCTGCTGACGTCGTTCCCGCACTTTTATGCCAACCCTGCGGCCTACCAGGACCCGTGGAAAAAAGAGAAGATGGAACGCATCGCGCTGCTGCTTAAGGCAGCCCTAGGTGCCCGCGGCAAAGTGGGGCTCAAGATGAACCTCCCTAGCGCCCGTTTGCCCGAACTTCTCGCCAAACTGCCTTCACTGCGCCGGCCCACCGTTTCCCAACTTTCCGAAGAAGGTTGGGTGGCGGTTGAGACGGTGATTGACGAAATCGTAGTCCGGGACATCATCCCGGAACTGAAGCGCCTGGGGGCAGAGGGGATCATCGAGTATCCGCTCAATAAAATCGTCCCCTGATTCTTTCACCACAACCGAACCGCAACTGCCATGGGCTCCATTAAGAAACGCCGTAAGACCAAAATCAATAAACACAAGCGCAAGAAGCGCATGAAGCAGAACCGCCATAAGAAGCGCCTCCGTTACAAGTCCTGATCCTCAGGAGTGAGTTTACATTCAAGCGCCAGAGGCTCGGGATTCCGGGTCTCTGGCTTTTTGCGTGCGGCGGCGGTCGCCGTCCAGGGTTCGCCATGAGTTTGCCCTGGGCGGGAACATGAGAACCACTGATTTCACTGATGTGACTGATTGTTAATAAGTTGTGAATTCCGTCTCGCTCACCTCAGCGGTGAGCCAACTCACTGGGATTCTGAGTTCATTCTTTCAGTAAATCAGTGAAATCAGTGGTTCAAAAAGCCGCCAGACTCTGTTCCATTTTCCTTTGTGAGTTTACAAGTCGTCGTCAACTTCCGGGTGATCGCCGAGTCCGACGATTGGATCGTCGTGGACAAACCGGCGCCGTTGATCGTCCATCCGGCCAACCGCAAACCGGAACCGACGCTGCTCGGCGGAATCGAGCAGCTGCTGGCCTATGAAATCGCCAATGGCGCGTGCCCGGCGGTGGTCAACCGGTTGGACCGCGAGACCAGCGGTGTGGTCTTGCTCGCCAAGCACAAGGCGGCGGCTCGTGCTCTCGGGATGATTTTCCAACGCCGCCAGGCAGAGAAGGAATATCTGGCGATCTCGATCGGCTGGCCGGTGGCGGATGAGTGGGATTGCGAGGCACCGATCCTGCGCGCCGGGGAGCTGGGTCCCTCGCCGATTTGGGTGCGGCAGGTGGTGCATCCCTCGGGCCGGCAGTGTCGCACCCGGTTCCGGGTGGAACGCCGGTTTGAGCGGGCAGAAGGCAGATTTGCCTTGATCCGATGTTTTCCAGTGACCGGGCGCATGCACCAACTCCGAGTCCACCTGGCCCACTGCGGCTACCCGATCCTCGGCGATAAACTGTATGCGGGTGACGGCTCGGAGTATCTCGAATGGATGGCCAACGGATGGGCTCCCGCTTTGCGGCAACGGCTGATTCTGCCACGCCATGCGCTGCATGCCGCCCGGCTCGCGGTGCCGTGGGCTGGCGCTCAGGTCACTTGGGATGCCGACCTGGCACCCGATTTGGCGGCGTTTGTGGCGGGCAAGGAAACCTGCGGAATTCCTGAGGTTGTCATCTGGAGCCGCCATGAATAAGCTGCCGCATGGCTGAGCTTGCTGAAATGGTGGCGTTTCTGGACCGGGAATTGAACACGGCTGCGATTGCCGATTATCCGGGCGCGCTCAACGGCTTGCAATTGGCCAACGAAGGGCGCGTCGAACGCATTGTCGCGGCGGTGGACGCCTCGCTGCCGGTCATCGCCGAGGCCGCGGCGGGTGGCCCGGGCTTGCTGCTCGTCCATCATGGAATGTTCTGGCAGGGAGTCCAGCCGGTCACGGCCGCGTTTTACCGCAAATTGAAAACCGCGATGGAGGCCGGCCTGGCGATCTACGCCAGCCATCTCCCGCTGGATGTCCACCCGCAGTGGGGCAACAATATCTTGCTCGCCCAGGCCATCGGGCTCATCAACCCGCAAGCGTTTCGCGGCCCCAAGGGCGAGGCGCTCGGAATCCGCGGGGCTTGGCACGGCAGCCGGGATGCCCTGGCCGAATCGCTGCGACACATCCTCGGCGGAACGGTGCACGTGTGTCCTGGCGGACCTCAAACCATTGCCTCGGTCGCCCTCATCACCGGGGCCGCCGGCAGCGAGGTGGCCCGAATCGCCGCCCTGGGCGTGGACGCCTTCGTCACTGGTGAGGGCCCGCATTGGAGTTACCCGCTGGCCGAGGAATTGGGCCTCAATGTGTTTTACGCCGGCCACTACGCGACCGAGACGTTCGGGGTGCGCGCTCTCGCCCAGGTTCTCGCCCGCCAATTTGACCTGCCCTGCCAGTTTTTGGATCACCCGACGGGCCTGTGATGCCGACCCTTTGAGGTGGTGCGGGTGAGGAGAATCGAACTCCTGCCTCAAGCTTGGGAAGC
>JBAXBG010000282.1:0-3097 GCA_037142115.1 Verrucomicrobiota bacterium
CTTTGCGGCTTTGCGCGAGATCACTCTTAATGGATTGGGAGCAGGGTCTTCTTTTGTTATGGGTGACGGGGCGTGAAGATTTTCTCGCGCAAAGGCGCAAAGGCGCAAAGGAAGATTGGATTCAGGATGGGATGGGCTGCAGTGCTGTGGATACACGATTGCAAGCCCTGCGTCTGTAGTCGATGGACTGATATTTTTGTAGGCTTGGCCTACAAAACCGCTGATTTGTAGGCTTGGCCTACACGCGCGGTTGGCGGGCTCACCGCGTGGCGGCAGGCAAACCAAAACGCCGGATGAGGCATGCGACCCCATCCGGCGTATTGCGTGCGGATTCAGGAATTCAGCGCATGATCCGCTTGCGCCGACGCAGCATCAAGCCGCTGGTGACCAGGCCGAGGATGGCGGCCGTGGTGGGTTCCGGGATGGCGGTCATGGAAATCGAAGCGATGGGAGGGGCCCCGCTGCTGGTCCTATCCCAGGTTGCGCCGTTGTCAAAAGAGAAATTCGTACCGAGAAAGGTGTATCCTTCATTGAGCGTGTAGGTTGGCGGATCCGCCATTGCCCAATAAAAAGTTCGATTGGGGTCGTTATTATTTCCCAGGACCAGCGCGTAGCTCGTGTCTGCCGCAAGCTCGAAGGAGGTCAGGCCGCCAAGGGCGGCGGCATCGTAACTGAAGAGTTGGGAGGTCCACCCAGGTTCACCGGTAAAGGTCGCCGTGAGGCCGTTTTGGGTTGCCAGTGCAGCCCCGCCGGGATTGTTATAAACGCCGCCGCACTGGTAAATGTAGGCTGAGAAAGTGAGGGTCGGATAAGTGGTTGATGGGCCGCTCGCAATCAAGGCGAATGAAAGCGCGTCGATGGTGCCCCCGGTGGAGCCGGTTTTGAATACCAGCGCCAGATCCCTTGCCATGACGGCACTGAATTCGCCGCCGGTATTCCATTCCGCCGAGGTGTTGTCGAGCACGACAGTGGCTTGCGCAGAGGGCAGCGCGCCCAGCAGGGCGAGGCCGCAGGTGAGTTGGATGAGCCTTGTTTTCATGGTTGTGTCTGCAATGGTTGTTTTCAGCGGGCGGGTGGTCGTTAGATCGGTGACGGATCGCGCCATGCGGTGAGTCGCAACTCCGCAACGGCGAGCAGCATTGGGCGCACGGGCCGCGTCGTCGAAGAATTTCCGTGTAGGCCAATGCTGATTCTTTTGTAGGCCGCGGCCTACAAAAACGCGGATTTGTAGGCATTGGCCTACACGCACGGAGAAAACGGTCATTGCGCATTGGCGGGCGGGTGCTATGGCTCGGAGCGTGCAACTCTTCTCCATTGCCCTCAACCACGAAGAGAGGAACGAAGTGCTCCTCAACTACGCCGGGGCGATCATCTACACCATCCAGCCGGACGGGACGATGACTTACGTTTCGGCCAACTGGCCGAGGATGTTAGGGCATGCGGCGGACGAGGTGGTTGGGCACAATTTCAGCCACTTTGTGCATCCGGACGACCACGCCGCGTGCTTTGCGTTTCTGGATGGCATCGTGGCCACGGGCGAGCCGGCCAGCGGCATTGAATACCGGGTGATCCACGCCGATGGCCGACTGTTTTGGCACACCTCGAGCGTCATCCCGGTCAAACAGGAGGATGGCCGGATCATCGGCTATGTGGGCGTGGCCCATGACATCACCCGACTGAAGGCCACGCAGGCCGAATTGTTCGCCTCCAACACCCACCTCGCCGCGCTGGTGGCCAGCCGTGAGGAGGAACTGCGCCTGGCCACCAAGGAAGCCCTCATGGCCGCGGAAAGCGAAGCCGGACGCATCGGCCAGGACATTCACGACAGCCTGTGCCAGGACCTCATCGGTTTGTCGCGGCTGGCGGAATCCGTCACACCGTGCCATGAGCGCTGCGATCCGTCATGCTGCGGGGCGCTCATCCAGATCCGCGGGCACGCGGCGCGCCTGGCCGGGGTGGCGCGCGATTTCTCCCACACCCTGACCCTGCACGAGCTCGAGGTGCAGACGCTGCCCGAGGCGCTCGAAACGCTCGCCCGACGCACCAACGAGATGTTTCACACCGAAACGGAAACCAATATCAGCGACGATATCGATTTTCTAACTCCCGACCAAATTGTCCATATCTACCGGATCATCCGCGAGGCGCTCGCCAATGCCGTCAAACACGCCCATGCCGAACATATCTGGATCGACCTGGTGCGCGAGCCCGAGCGGCTGGCCGTGTCGGTGAGCAACGACGGTGCCGCGCTGGTTGATGCGGCCCTGCGCCGCGACGGGCTGGGCATGCGCCAAATGCGGATGCGCGCCACGCTGCTGGGTGGCGAGTTGGGCTTGCGCGACAACGGCCACAACCTCACCGTGTTGGAATTGACACTGCCTATCACACCCGAAAAAACCTCATGAACACCCGTAAACGCATCCTGGTTGTCGATGACCATCCGCTGGTGCGCAGCGGCTTGTGCCAAGCCATCGCCGCGTCGCCTGATTTGGTGGTTTGCGGCGAGGCGGAAGGCTGGCACGAGGCGCTGGAGAAAATGCAGGCCACTGCGCCCGATCTCATCGTGCTGGACTTGAACCTCAAGGACGGCAGTGGCTGGACGCTGCTGGAGCATCTCCATTCGCGCGGGGAACTGCGCCCGGTGCTGGTGCTCTCGGTGTGCGACGAGCAGGTTTATGCGCCGCGCCTGCTCAAAGCCGGCGCGCGCGGCTACCTGATGAAGGATCATCCGATCGAATGCGTGCTGGCGGCGATGCGCAAGGTTCTATCGGGTCAGCTGGCGCTGAGTGAGACCATGACCTCGCTATTGCTGGAAAGCGCGGCCCACCCCCGCGCGGCCGCCGCCCCCATCGATCATCTCAGCACCCGCGAGCTCCAGGTCTATGAAATGCTCGGCCGCGGCCTGAGCAACAAGACCATCGCCGAAGGCCTCGGCGTCAGCCACAAAACCATCGGCACCTACAAAGCGCGGCTGATGGAAAAACTCGGCTACCGCACCACACCCGAGTTGATGCACCACGCCCGGGAATTGCCGGACGAGGGGGTGGGCGCCCGGACATCCTGAATTCAATCAGACTTGGCATGCCGACTTTATTCA
>JBAXBG010000283.1:0-3044 GCA_037142115.1 Verrucomicrobiota bacterium
CGGAGAATTCGACGAGTTTGCCCAGATAGAAGAAGGCGGTGTGGTCGGAGACGCGGGCGGCTTGCTGCATGCTGTGGGTGACGATGATGATGGTGACCTGGTCGCGGAGGGTGCGGATGAGGTCCTCGACTTTGGCGGTGGCGATCGGGTCGAGCGCGCTGCAGGGTTCATCCATGAGGATGAGGCGGGGTTTGACGGCGAGGCTGCGGGCGATGCACAGGCGTTGTTGCTGGCCGCCGGAGAGGCTGAGGGCGGATTCCTGCAGGCGGTCCTTAACCTCGTCCCAGAGGGCGGCGGACCGGAGGGCTTCTTCGACCGCGTGGTCGAGTTGGGCGCGCGGGGTCAGGCCATGAAGTTGCAGGCCGAAGGCGACGTTGTCAAAGATGCTGCGGGGGAACGGGTTGGATTTCTGAAAGACCATGCCGACCTCGCGGCGGAGCTTGACCACATCCACCGAGCGGTGGTGGACGTCGATGCCGCCGAGGTGGATCGAGCCGTGGGTGACGCGGGCTCCCGGGATTTCGTCGTTCATGCGGTTGAAGCAGCGCAGCAGGGTGGATTTGCCGCAACCCGACGGGCCGATGAAGGCGGTGACCTGGTGGTCCGGGACGTCGAGGTGGATCGCTTCCAGGGCGCAGGCGTGGCCATAGCTGAAATGCAGGTCGCGCACTTCAATGGCAGGTGGCAGCGGTGGGGTGGGTGGAGTCACGGTGGGATCGAATAGGGTCTTGAGTCTTCAAGTCTTGGGTCTTGCGTCTTTACCCGAAGCTGCCGGTGACATAGGCGAGGGTTTGCGGGTCGCGCGGGTTTTCGAAGATTTGCAGGGTGGGGCCGGCTTCGATCAGGCGTCCGAGATACATGAAGGCGGTCTGATCGGCGCAGCGGGTGGCCTGGGCCATGTTATGGGTGACGATGACAATGGTGTATTGTTGTTTGAGCTGGTGGAGGAGTTCTTCGATCTTGAGGGTGGCGATCGGGTCGAGGGCGGCACAGGGCTCGTCCATCAGCAGGATGTCGGGCTGGCTGGCGATGGCGCGGGCGATGCACAGGCGCTGCTGCTGGCCGCCGGACAGGCCCAGCGCGCTGGCGTGCAGGCGGTCCTTGACCTCATCCCACAGGGCCACCGAGCGCAGCGCGGTTTCGGCGGTGTCCTCGAGTTCGGCGCGCTGGTGGACGCCGCTGAGGCGCAAGCTGAAGACAACATTCTCAAAAATGGATTTCGGGAACGGATTGTATTTTTGGAAGACCATGCCGACGCGGCGGCGGAGTTGCTGCAGGTCGATGTCGGGGCGGTTGATGTCGATGCCATGGATGTGGATCGAGCCGGCGGTGATCTGGGCACCCGGGATCCGGTCGTTGATGCGGTTGAAGCAGCGCAGCAAGGTGGATTTGCCGCAGCCGGAGGGCCCGATGAAGGCGGTGACCTGATGGGCGCGCAGGTCGAGGGTGATGTCGTGCAGGGCGGGCTTCGCCTGATAGGCAAAGCACAGGTCCTGGATCCGGATCGCCGTGGCCGGCGGCGCGGGGTGGTTTGTGAGGTCGGTCACCATTTGAGTTTGGCGCGGAGTTTGGCCCGCAGCAGCATCGCACCGAAGGAAATGGCGGCCACCAGGATCAGGAACACGAACACCGAGCCGTATTGGGCGCGCTGGGTGTATTCCGAGGCCGGGATGCGCGCGGCGAGGGTGTAGATGTGATAGGGCAGGGCCTGCACCTGGGACGAGAGCAGATCGAAGGGATTGGCCAGCGCTTGCCACGGCAGGTCATCCTTGGCGGCGACCGCGGCGGTGAACATGATCGGCGCGGTCTCGCCGGCGACGCGGGTGACGGCCAGCAGCGAGGAGGTGAGAATGCCGGGCAGCGAAAAGGGCAGGACGCAGGTGCGGATGGTTTGCCAGCGGGTGGCGCCCATGGCCAGGGCGGCGTCGCGGAACCCCTGGGGCACGGCACGCAGCGATTCCTCCGAGGCGGTGATGATCACCGGCAGGATCATGCAGGCGAGGGTGGCGCAGCCGGCCATCAGCGAGGAATTCCAGCCCTGGAAGCTGAGCACGGCGTCGCCCATGAACAGCGGCAGGACTAACAGCGAGCGGGCCGCCGGGGTGTGGGTGATGACCGGCACGGCCAGCACGAACACCGCGAAGCCGAACAGCCCGAAGACAATCGAGGGAATCCCCGCGAGGTTGAGGATGGCCAACCGCACCGCGTGGATGAACGGGCTCTGGCGGGCGTATTCCGCCAGATAGATCGCGGCGCTGACGCCGAAAAACAACGCCAGGATCATCGAGCCGATGGTGAGCAGGGCGGTGCCGACGATCGGGCCGATGATGCCGCCGCCGGAATAGGAGAAGGTTTGCTCGTTGTAGATGGGCGCGCCGTCGTGCTGCTTGAGATAGTCGCTGTATTGCGAGGCGGGCAGCTGGTGGCGCGCGCCCTTGGCGTCGTCGAAGACATGCAGGGTTTCGTTCTTATCGAGCAGGAACCCCAGATCGACGTAGGGCGCCTTGGTGGTGAAGAGCACCGGCGCGCCGTCGAAGATGATTTTGGCGAAGAACAGCGCGGCAATCAGCACGATGCAATAGGTCGCCGCGCCGAGCGCCAGGCGCACGGCAAGGTCCTTGAAGTGGCCTTTGGGGAGGCCCTTGCGGATCAGGGATTCGGGATGGCGCATGGGCGGGTGAAAAGTGTTAGTGCGGCGTGCGGCTGACGAACTTGTGGGCGGTGGCATTGATCGCCAGCACGATGGTGAAGAGCAGGATGCCCACCACGAACAGCGCGCGGTAGTGGACGCTGCCCAGCGGGACCTCGCCCAGCTCCTGGGCGATGATCCCGGTGAGGGTGTGCGACGGCTGCAGGAACGCGCCGATGCCGCTGGAGAAATCCGGGATTTTGATCCGGTTGCCGGCGACGAGCAGCACCACCATGGTTTCGCCGATGACGCGGCCCAGGCCGAGCAGCACGGCGGCGAGGATGCCGGAGAAGGCGGCGGGGATGATGACGCGGAACGAGGTTTGGATGCGCGACGCGCCGAGGGCGTCGGAGGC
>JBAXBG010000284.1:0-3034 GCA_037142115.1 Verrucomicrobiota bacterium
ATCCCCCCCCGTGACCAAACCAGCCCCTCAAGTCGCGGCCCAAGCCGCCGCCACCGCCCAAGCCGAGCCAGTCGCTAAGGAAGCCAAGCCCGCCAAGGTTGGCACCGAAGCCAAACCCCCGGCCAAACCCGCCAAGGCGGGCGATACGCCCAAGCGGCGCATCGACACGCCCGAGATCCAGGAGAAGATCCGCGAACTGATCAAGCTCGCCAAGGAGCAGGACTATCTCACCTACGACGACATCAACGAGATCCTGCCTAACGACCTGGTGGATCCCGATGACGTCGAGGCGATCATGGAGCGCCTGCGCAACATGGAGTTCGATATCATCGATGCCTCCGAGGTGGACCGCTACAAGGACAAGAAGCGCGACGAGGGTGACGGCGACGAGGAGGATCTCAAAGCCGACCAGAAGCTCGACATCCTCGACGACCCGGTGCGGATGTATCTCAAGCAGATGGGCCAAGTTCCGCTGCTGACCCGCGAGCAGGAAGTGGAGATTTCCAAGCGCATCGAGGATGCGGAAATCGAAGTGGCCCGCCACCTCCACCTGTTCGGATTCGTCACCGACTGTTATCTCGACCTGGCCGACAAGCTCAACAAGGGCAAGGAACGCTTCGACCGCGTCATCCTCGACAAGAAAATCGAGTCCCGCGAACGCTATATGAAAGGCCTGCCCAAACTGTGCGACCAGTTGAAGCAGCTCCATAGCGAAAACGACGCGTTTTTCCGCCAGCTATCGGCCAAGAACCCGCGCGGCAAAAAGAAGCTCGAGGAGGAGTTCCAGAAAAACCTCCAGACTCTCAACCGCGTCTTCATCCGCTTCTATTACAAACAGAAAGTCGTCGAGGACTTCTGCGAGCAGGTCGAGGATTACATGCAGAAGTTCTGGAAATACGGCCGCAAACTCCAGGCCGACCCCGAAGACAAGGAGTTCCAAACCAAGCTGCGCGAACTCCAACAGCGGCTGTGGCACACCCAGGAAAGCTTCGAGGAAACCAACCGCAGCCTGCGCCACTGGCTCAAGGAGGCCCTCAAGGCCAAAACCGAAATGGTCGAGGCCAACCTCCGCTTGGTCATCTCGATCGCCAAAAAATACACCAACCGCGGCCTGTCGTTCCTCGACCTCATCCAGGAAGGCAACATGGGCCTGATGAAAGCCGTCGAGAAATTCGAATACCGCCGCGGCTACAAGTTCTCGACCTACGCCACCTGGTGGATCCGCCAGGCGATCACCCGCTCGATTGCCGACCAGGCGCGCACGATCCGCATTCCGGTGCACATGATCGAAACCATCAACAAGTTGATGCGCGTCCAGAAGCAGTTGGTCCAGGAATACGGCCGCGAACCGTCACCCGAGGAGATCGCCGAGGAAATCCACCTGCCCGTCGAGCGGGTCCGCGCGGTGCTCAAGATGGCCCAACAGCCGATCTCGCTGCAGGCCCCGGTCGGCGATTCGGACGACACTTCGTTCGGCGACTTCATCGAGGACAAGTCTGCCGACAACCCGATGGAGGAAGCCGGCTTCTCGATGCTCAAGGAAAAGATCAAGGACGTGTTAGACACGCTCACCGAGCGCGAGCGCGAGGTGCTCGAGCAACGCTTCGGCCTCAAGGACGGCTACAGCCGCACGCTTGAGGAAGTCGGCCGCCAGTTCCAGGTCACCCGCGAGCGGATCCGCCAGATCGAAGCCAAGGCCCTGCGAAAAATGCGCCACCCGACCCGGATCCGCAAGCTGGAAGGCTTCATCGAGCTACCCGGAGCCTAGGCGTCGCGTAGGCGCGTTCGTGAGAACGCGTCCCAACCGTAGGCGCGTTCGTGAGAACGCGCACCCAGCGCGCTGTCACCAGCGCGCCTACTTTTCTCCCATGGACGCACCCGCAGACTTCACAGTCATCGAATCGATCTTCGTGCGCCACCGCAACGCGCTGCTGCTGCGCGGGCAGTTCACGCCGCTCTACACCGACTACTATCTGCACCTGATGCAGCATGGCATCCGCCATCCGGCGGAGCTCGATCAGATGCTCAAAGACTCGCTGGCGATGTTGGTGCTGCACCTGGTCGCACGCCCGTGGGCGGAAACCCTCGCCTGGACCGTCAACCTGCGCGCCCCGCGCGTCAATTTGTTCGTCACCGGCGGGTCGATCCAGGAATCCGTCACCGGGCGCGTCTTCACCGAGGACGTGCGCGAGCCGGACCGGAATTTTTTCTATTCGCAAACCACCTCGCCCAATCTAACCGAGCCGCGCACCACCACCCTGGAAGTGGTGGGCAAGGATCCCGTCGTCTGGATCTCACAATTCTACGCCCAGTCCGAGCAGCGCCCGGCCCGCGCCTTCCGCTTGGAGGACGAGAACTTCGTCCTCGTCGCCGCCCAACCGGATTGTGACCTGGCCTGGTTCGAGGCCCTCGACGCCGCCGCCGTCGCCGCCATCGACACCACCGAGGAAACCAAACTGCTCGAAACCCGCCGCTTCCGGTTCGAGTGCGGCTGCACCCTGGCGCAAATCCTGCCGATCCTGGGCGGCTGGAAAAACCGCCTCGACGACCTGTTTGGCGACGCCGATTCGATCAACCTCCAGTGCCCGCGCTGCGCGGCCAATTACCTCGTCACCCGCGACATGCTCCGCTGACGCCAGCGGCCGCTTGGAGGTCCGTCGGCTCGCCAACCCAAACCGTCGAATTCAAGGCCGTTCCCGCTGTTGGAACACATCCAACAGCACGTTGATGTCCACCGTCACCCTCATGGACACGCCGCTACATGAATAGTCGCATCGTCAGCAAGTTTCCGGGCGGTGCCGGACAAAAAAATCAAGGAGCGGCGGAATCCGTCCGCCGTGAGGATGAAATGACGCAGGCAAAGCCATTTTGGCTGCAAATCGGCTCACCATCCGCGTGGGCGGACGGATTCCGCCCCTCCTTGGGGTTGACTCAAGGAGGGGCGATGTCTGATCGCCCTGGTCCATGAGGGGCCAATGTCGAGCGCTTCTCTCGTTTCATTGGCTTCCCATGGGCTACGGCGGACGGATTCCGC
>JBAXBG010000285.1:0-3026 GCA_037142115.1 Verrucomicrobiota bacterium
TTGGTTGGTTTTGGGGGCTTGTTCATGGGATTCGGTGGTGCGGGGGATGGGGTGATGTTTCTTCGGATGGGCAAATTGCCGGTCTGAGGAGCGATTTCCGACAGCCGACAGGTTTTTATTGCATTAAAGACAGATGGTGTCAAGAATACTGACATGAAATTTGACGAGCTGATCCGGATCGGCAACGCCCGCTTGGCGGAGCAGGGGCTCGACCAGCTGACGGACGGGCGGGTGGCGGATCGGCTGGCACCGCGCAACGTCCGATTCCTGCGGCAGGCTGGATTGATTTCACGGCCTGAAGGAGTGGGGTCGGGTGCCCAGTGGGGGGACATCCACCTCCAGCAACTCGTCACCGTGCGCGCCCTGCAAGCCGGCGGGCTCTCGATCAATGAGATCCGGGACCGGATCCAAGGGCTGGACATCGAGCACTTGCAGCAGCTGGCGAATGAGGCGCTCGCTGCCTGGAAATCCGGTGGTCCAAGCGGCACGGAGGTTTCTCCCTGCTCGTCGTGGCAACTCACCCCGGAATTCATCCTCGTGAGCACCCGGCGCACGGGGCTGCCCGCAGACAAGCTGGAGCAAATCCGCCGCATCCTTTCTGCACACCAACCATGACACCCCATCAAACACGCCGGGATCACGCCGACACCGACCGCCAAACCTATGGATTGCACGCCCTCGGCCTTCGATCCGAGCAGCTTCCCCTGCCCCTCAAGGTGATCGATGCGCGCTTCGAGGTGAGCGGCGATTGCGCCGAGGTGACGATCGAACAGATCTTCGAGTTCGACGGGCCGAATCCGGTGGATGTGCTCTACACGTTTCCACTGCCGGAAGACGCGTCGGTTTACAGGTGCGTGATGACGGTCGGCGGGCGCAAGGTGGCGGCCGTGGTCAAGTCCCTCGAGGACGCCCGCGAGGACTACAGGAAGGCCCGTGTGCAGGGTCGGCGGGCGGCACTGGTCGAATCGGTCCGGGACAACCTGTTTGAGCTCCAGCTCGGCAACGTCCAACCGGGCGACCGGATCACCATTTCGCTGGCTTATGTCAGTCCGGTCCAGGCGGACGGCACCCGGCGGCGGCTGAGAATTCCGGTTTGTCCGGGCGTGCGGTTCATTCCTGGCAAGCCCGCCGGGGTGGACGGCGGCACAGACCTGGTGCCGGACGCGGCGCGTCTTCTGCCGCAGCGAATTGGCGGCGACCATCCGGACGCGGTGGCATTCTACTGCGCCGGCACTCTGTTATTTGCGGATGGGGTCGAGTCGCCGAGTCACGAGATCGAAATGCGCCGGGATGATTCCCATCAGGTGGTGACGGTGAGCCTCGGCGAGGACTCGGAAGTGCCCGACCGCGATTTCATTCTAACCTGGGAGCGCCCGTGCGAAACGCTGGCGCTCATGGGGACCGATGATCCCGAATACATGATCTGCTCATTCCAGGCACCTAACGACTTCGGACTCATGGAGCGTGGCGCCCGCGACATTCACTTCCTGCTGGATTCATCCGGCAGCATGGATGGAGCCAACTGGATCGCGCTGATAGAGGCAGTGGAGCTTGCCCTCGCGGCACTGGCGGAATCCGACCGTTTTGCGATCACGTTGTTTTCCGACTCCATCCAGCCGCTCACCGACGGGCTCGTGGCGGCGAATGACGCCAAGATCCGGGCGGTGATGCGGCAATTGCGCAGGCTCACGCCGGATGGCGGCACCCAGTTCACCCTTGCGTTTGAGCACGCCATCCACGCGGCCAAGGCGGCAAGACGCCCGGTGATCGTGGTGATCACCGACGGCCAATGCGGCGACGAGGCCCGGGCCTGCGAGGTGGCGAGGGATTGCGGCATCGAAGTGCATGCGATTGGAATTGACGCCAATGTCAACGAGGCCGCACTGCGCAAGATCGCCCGGCGCACGCGTGGCACCTGCTCACTGGCAGTGCCCGGTGAGGATCTCGACCAAATCATCCATCAACTCGTCGGCAACCTGCTTTGCCCGATGCTGGAACGGATATCCGCGGGACCACAGTGGAGCCTGGTGGGTCATCCCCCGTCCGTGCGGCCAGGCCAGGCGGCGATGATTCCACTGCGCCGAAATCCCGTCAAACCCGGGATCCCCGCACCGCACGAAGTGGAATTGGAAATGAGTTTCTCCGACGGAAGCCGCCGCCGGGAGACTCTCACCGTTAGAATCGCCCGCGGCATGGCCCCCATCATCCTCGCCGCCAAGGCGCGCATCACCGCCTGCCTCGATGACGGTGAGACAAAGGAGGCGGTGGAATTGGCCTGCCACTTCAATGTGATCTGCGAGGGCGCGGCCTTCATCGCAATTGACGAGGCTGAACAGGTGCCGGTGGCCCGGGTGGTTCTGGAACAACCCAGTCAGACGCCAGAGTTCTCGGTCCGTGGCCTGGTGGAACTCCGTTATGCTCGCTATCAAGGCAGGGATGTGACGGCTGGCCCCCCCCGCAGAATTGGCGGCGAAGATGAAACCCCCGTCGGGCCCGCTTTCTGCCTCGCCAACTTCCCCGCGTCAGCCGTGGCCGAATCTCATGATCGGGATCTGGTCTATGATTACAAGGTGAGTCCGAGTCGGCTGCTGGCGATCGCGTCGTGGGTCACCTGCTTCAACAGAGAGGCTTGGATGGAACTCATGAAAGACTACCTGATCCCATGGGCCAGTGAGGATGAGCAGCTGGGCCGTTTTGCGAAGCTCGAACGCCTGATCTTATGGCTGGAGGGCATCTCGCAGACCGGTTGGAGAACCGGAGAAATCGTGAAACAATTCGAGGTTCTGCTGCCGTCCCTGGACGGCGAGGCGTTGAATCAAACTAGGGTGTTCCTTCAGAACTTTGAAAAGCAAAACATCCAACATCAGCCGTGACCTCGATGAAAACAATATACCAGGAACTCGAAATCCATGTGAAAAAATCGCTAGAGCGATACCAGGCAATTCTGGAGCACGGCGTGCCGCGCGGCCTCGCCACTGGATTCAGCCTGTTGGATGTTCTGACCAATGGCTTGCTTCCCGGCAGGG
>JBAXBG010000286.1:0-3014 GCA_037142115.1 Verrucomicrobiota bacterium
GGTAGCGGATGCCCTTGGCGATGGCGACGCGCTCGCAGTTGCGGCCGAGGCGCACCAGGTCGGCGGGGGTGTGGAAGTGCTGAACGCGTTCGACCTCCTGCTCGATGATCGGGCCGGCGTCGAGGTCGGGGGTGACGTAGTGGCAGGTGGCACCGATGAGTTTGACGCCGCGCT
Source organism: Verrucomicrobiota bacterium (assembly GCA_037142115.1). GTDB lineage: Bacteria > Verrucomicrobiota > Verrucomicrobiia > Verrucomicrobiales > Akkermansiaceae > Luteolibacter. The sequence continues at coordinate 175 of JBAXBG010000286.1, forward strand.
CGTAGGCTTGCTGATAGGGGTTGGCGCCGATGAAGGCGGGCAGGAAGCTGTGGTGGATGTTGAGGATGCGGCCGGCGAAGTCGCGGCAGAACGCGTCGGGCAGGATCTGCATGAAGCGGGCCAACACGATGAGTTCGACGTCCTGGGATTCGATGAGGCGGCGGATTTCGGCGAAGCCGGGGTCGCGCTGCGGGCCGTCCATGTCGATTTGATGGAAGGGGATGCGGGAGTGCTCGGCGATCGGGCGGCAGTTGCCGCGGTTGCCGATGATCGAGGTGATTTCGATCGGGAGCTCGCCGAGTTCGGTGCGCCAGAGGATTTCATTGAGGCAGTGGTCGGTCTTGGTGACCAGCACCGCGGCGCGCATGCGATAGGGCAGGTAGCGGAAATGCCAATCGGCTTGCAGCGAGCGGCCAAGGGTGCCGAAGCCGTCGATGAAGTCCTGGGTGTCGACGTCGAGGTCGAGGGTTTCAATTTCGAGGCGGGCGAAGAATTTGCCGCCGAGTTGGTCGGAGAACTGGTTGAATTCGACCAGGTTGCCGCGGTGGCCGGCGACGTAGTTGGCGATTTTGGCGACGATGCCGGGTTGGTCGAGGCAGCTGAGTTTGAGGATTAAGCCCGAGCGAGACATGGCGGCAGACTGAGGGTGAGGCGGCGGCCCGTCAATCATCGGTCGCGGTGCGGGGAGATCATCGGGCGGCAGGGGTGCCGCTAAGGGTGCTAGCTAGGGGTTGCAATTTGCCGATTCGCCGACATGCTGGTGGGAACACGATGCCTTCCACGAATCCAGACGACGCGCTGTTGCTGATCCGCTGCCCGTTGTGCAGCCAACGCTTTAAGGTGGGGGAGGACTTGCGTGGGCTCACCGTCGAGTGCGGCGGCTGCGAGCACCGTTTCCGGATCAACGACGAGGTGATTGTGCGCGGCCAGAAGTTTTACCCAGGCGAGCGGAAGGATTCGCACTTGAACCACTTCCAGCGGGTTCCGCTGGCAATCTCGCCGGAGGCCGGAGGGGTCGGGGGGATTCAATATGCCGAGGCCCCGGACGCGTCGGCCTTCGAGCCGGTTTCGCCGCAGCGGATCATCGCGGGGGCGGTCGGGGTGAGCGGGATGGCCTTCATGGCGCTGCTGTTGATGTTCGGGGCGACCCGTGGCGGCAGTCTGGACGGGATGATTCTGGCCAACCGGCTGCTGATGGCGGGCTTCACCGGGTTGTTAGGCACCCTGTTGCTGGTCTATGCCAATCCCCGCGCGCGCTTCAGGGCGGGCAGCGTGGGGCTGCTGCTGAGTTCGGCGTTGCTGGCGCTGCCGTGGTATTTCACGGTCGGCTCGGTGCCCTTGTCGGACCTGGTGTCGGGACCGGCGGCATCCGCCACCCCCGCCCCGAGCGGAGGCGAGAGCGCGGAGCTGGTGGAGCTGCGCAACCAGATCGGCACTGCGCCGCTGGTGGCCGAGACCGAGCGCTTGAGCCGCGATGGCAGCACCAAACACGCCGTGGGCTTGTGGTTGCGGGGCTTGAGCGAGCAGAACCGCTTTCTGGTGCGGGACTACATTTTGCGGACCACCGGGGCGGATCCGCAAACGCACTATTATGCGCGTGACCGCGGCGATTTTCTGATGGTGGTCACCGGCATCGATCAGACGCTCGCGGAGATGGCCAAGATCGCCGGCGCGCTTGGCAGTGTGGAGCAGGTGTATCCGGAACTCGCGGTGGTGGCCGTGCGCGTGAATAACGAAAGCCTGGTGGGCGGATCTATCGAGAAGCTCACCGACAAGACCCATTCCGCGTTTTATGATCTCAACAAGAAGGAACTCGAAAGCATTGATCTGGACCGGGTCTTGCACGCTGTCCAACGGTTGGCGGACGCGGAGCCCAAAATTTACCGCAGCGACATCGCGCGGAAGCTGCTCGCTCTGTTAGGCGCGCCGGGGGTGTCCTTCAAGGGTGAGCTGTGCCGGGCGCTGGCGGTGTGGTCCGAGCAGCCCGGACCGGCCGGGGCCGCCGCGCTCAAGGAGGCCGCTGACTTGTTAGCCCGCCACAAGGAGGTGCCGCAGGACATCGTCGCCTTGATCGTGAAGGAAAAGAACCCGGATGTGATTCCGGTGTTGGACGTCTTATGGGAGCAGAACCCGACGCGTTGGGAGTCGCTCTATGGCGAGGCCGGTCCGGCGGCCGAGGCCACCTTGTTGCGCCGCTTTGCCACCACCGAGGGGATGACCCGCCAGTCGGCGGTGCGCCTGCTGGGACGGGTGGGCGGCGCGGAGAGCGTGCCGTTGTTGGAGGCGGCGGCAACGGAGGCGAATTCCGAACTGAAAGTGTTGCTGGCCAAGGCGGTCGAATCGATTCGTGGCCGTCTCAATCGCTAGCATCCGGGGACAAATCGATGGCGGGCGGTGCGGAAATCCACTTGCAAGCGTCCAATGCGGGGGCATTTTGTGTTGCCCCTCGTTTTGCGCCACGCCGGGATGATCCGGGGGGAATGTTCCGGTAGGTGCGAGGCGAGGGGTCTTTGGCGGCGGGCCGGGCGCTGGCCTTAGCCTATAAGCCCAAATAGGAAAATGAAAAACGGCAGGACGGTTCATTTTACCACGGATTACACGGATTTTTACGGATTTAACGGAGGAAATCCCCGTGTTCTATCAGACTTCAGGCTCACCCAGCGGGTTAGCGGCTCAATATTCATAACTCTCTAATAATCCGTGTAATCCGTGTAATCCGTGGTTTCCATTTTCCTTTGTCGGATAAGGGAAAATGGGAAACGGCATGGCGGCTTTTTTAAACCACTGATTTCACTGATTTTTCACTGATTTCACTGAAAAGAGCCATGCCGAAATAACAG
>JBAXBG010000287.1:0-2925 GCA_037142115.1 Verrucomicrobiota bacterium
AAACCCTCACACCGACACAAACCAAATTCCTCAAAGCCATCATCGAAAACGAATTCCCATGAACGACGAACTCTTCCAACAACTCACAGCCAGCCTCAAGGAAGGCGGCGCTATCCTGCGCGGCAAAACCCCAGCATCACGCGAGTCCACGCTCCAATGGCCCGACGCCAAGGCGGTTCGCGAGCAACTCGGCCTCAGCCAATCCCAGTTCGCCTCCTTGATCGGCATCAGCCCCCGCACTCTCCAAAACTGGGAACAAGGCCACCGCCATCCCGAAGGCACCGCCCGCGCCCTCCTTCGCGTCGCCCAATGCCACCCCGCCGCGGTGTTGGAGGCTCTTCATCGGTGAACGAGTGGCCAATAAATAGGGTGCCAGTGTGCAAAAATTGAGGGACAATTGAGAAATAGCCCCTGCGTGTTGGCCGGATGGTCGAGGAGGAGTCGCTGATTCCGAGGGCAACGCAGCGGCATCACGAAAGGACGACAGGCGGTTTGCTGGCGAGGCGAGGCCGTGACTGCGAGTGGTCAGTGCCTGCCAGCGCCGGGCTGGGTGAGGCCGGGCCAGAGGTGGGAGGCGGTGTGTTAGGCGGGAGGATGTTTTGCAGCCCGCAGAAAGCGGCGATGGCTCGCCGCAGTCCAAGGTGGCTGGGGGGCAGGCGGGTTCAGACGCCTTTGGCGGCGGGGATTAAAACTCCGGGCTTCTCATCGGTGCCGGGGTGGGTTCCAATCACGGCGTCCACCCGATGTCTGAGAATTTTTACCAACAAGCCACTTCGGTGCCGGCCACGGCGTTCGATGTTTCGTTGCGTCCGCCGGCGTTTTCCGAGTTTATCGGTCAGGAGAAAGTGAAAGACCGGCTGCTGCTGATGTTGGAAGCGGCCAAGCGCCGCGGCGACGTGCTCGACCACGTGCTGTTGTCCGGTCCGCCGGGACTGGGCAAGACCACCCTGGCCAACCTGATCGCCAAGGCCGCCGGCACCCAACTGCACACCACCTCCGGCCCGCAAATTGAAAAGGCCGGCGATCTGGCCGGCATCCTGACCAACATCCAGAAGGGCGATATCCTCTTCATCGATGAGATCCACCGCCTGCACCCGGCCATCGAGGAATATCTCTATCCGGCAATGGAGGACTTCCGCCTCGACATCATCATCGACTCCGGCCCGTCGGCCCGCTCGATCCAGATCAACCTGCCGCGCTTCACCCTGGTCGGCGCGACCACCCGCTCCGGCATGCTCACCGCGCCGCTGCGCTCGCGCTTCGGCCTGGTCAACCGCCTCGATTACTACACCCATGCCGAACTGGCCCGGATCATCGAACGCTCGGCCGGATTGTTAGACGTGCCGCTCGAGGGCACCGGCGCGCTGGAAGTGGCGTCGCGGGCGCGCGGCACGCCGCGGGTGGCCAACGCGCTGCTGCGTTGGGTGCGGGACTTCGCCCAGGTCCGCGGCGCGGGGGTCATCGATGGCGAGATCGCGGACGCCGCGCTGGCGATGATCGAGATCGATTCCCAGGGCCTCGACGAAATGGACAAGCGGCTGCTCGAGGTGCTGGTCTATAAATTCGGTGGCGGCCCGGTGGGGCTCAACTCGATGGCGGTGGCGGTCGGCGAGGACCCGGCGACCGTCGAGGAGGTTCACGAGCCATTCCTGATCATGCAGGGGTTTTTGATGCGCACGCCGCGCGGGCGCATCGCCCTGCCCTCGGCCTATGCCAAAATCGGCGCGCCGATGCCGCCCGCCGGTCCCGACAATCCCCAGCAGGAGTTGCTCTGAAAAGCCACTATGAATCCCGTCATCCAGCAAACCATCCAGCGTTGCCGCGAGGCGGGCCTGCGCCGCACCAAGGCGCTCGAGGAACTCGTCGCCACCCTGATCGAAAGTGTGCGGCCGATGACCCTGGCGGAATTGGCGGCCTCGCCGCGGCTGGCCGACCAGTGTGACAAGGCCACGGTGTTCCGGTTGTTGCAGCGCCTCGTCGGCCACGGGGTGGTCCGTCGCCTGGGCCTGCACGAGCGGGCCGCGTATTTCACCCTGCTGGTCCCGGAAAAACACAGCGATTACCTCATCTGCACGAAATGCGGCAGCATCGAGGCGATCCAAGCGCCCTGCCCGGTCCACCAGCTCGAGGAGGAAATCCGCGCCAAAACCGGCTTCCGCAACCTCTATCATGAGCTCGAGTTCTTCGGCGTCTGCCCGCAGTGCGCGTGAGCGGCGGGGATTGGCTCCACCTGCCCGACGCGCTTAAACAGGAAAATGAGAACCACTGATTTCACTGATTATACTGATGATTAAGAAGGTACAGCGTCATACGCTCTCACCTAAAAGGTGACCGTGGTATCCGTTAGGAGAAATCCAATTCTTTCAGTGAGATCAGTGAAAAATCAGTTCAATCAGTAGTTTTAAAAGCCGTATTTCCGTTTTTGTTTTCGCAGGAATCCGGCACCACTCAGTTGAGTGATCAAATGGCCGGTTGGGCAGTGACTCGCACAGGCCCTTGAGTTCTGCCAAATGCCGGTGCGCCACGGCCAACGCCGCCCAGACCTCTCGGCGGTCGAGGAAGGAGAGGTCGCTCAGAGGCAGTGGTGGCAGGGTGGACATGGCAACGCCGAGTTCATCCGCAAGCTGGGACTCTGAGCCCTCATGCGATTTGAGTCTTTCCCGGCCGGATTTTCAGGTGCAACATGCAGCGTCCGCACCCCGCAGCCCCTGAGTTACCATGAAACCGCTGCACTCAAAGCCTCGGGACGCGATATCAACTATTCTCTCTCAAACAGTGCGCCCGTCGAACACGCGGCCCTGCTTCAGCAGCAAGTCAACACCTGGCGGACGGCTTTGCCGCCAAAGTGCCGGCGCACGGGGTGATCCTGGTCCACGCGACGAAGCTCTGACGTAGGCGTGCGGGTCACAGCACGCGCTGCCGCGT
>JBAXBG010000288.1:0-2916 GCA_037142115.1 Verrucomicrobiota bacterium
TTCCTTGCCTCCCGTAGAGCGCACGTCTTCCAAGGAGCGGCGGAATCCGTCCGCCCACGCGGATGGGAAGCCGATTTGCAGCCCAAATGGCATTGCCATCGTCATTTCATCCTCACGGCGGACGGATTCCGCCGCTCCTTGATTTTTTTGTCCTGCACCCGGAATCATTCCCGGGGGCCGCTTTGCGCTTTCTATCAGACCGGCGGCTTCCCATCCTGCGCCATGCGTTCGCGATGGATCCTGATGGTGGCGGTGGCGGTGGCGGGTGGCGGGCTGTGGCAATGGAACCGCGGCCAGGCACCACGGATCGGGCAGGCGGCCTATGACCAAACGCTGGTGATTCTAGCCAAAGGGCCGCGTCCGCCGGCGTCGGCGGGCTTGCGCGCGGTGCGCAGCCAGCTCAAGGCGGAGTTGGAAACGGCGGGCTGGGTGACTGCCGGGCAGCCGTTTGAACGGAGCACCCCGGTGGGCAACGTCGCTTTTGAAAATCTGCGGGCGCGTTTTCCGGCAGGCGCGGGCGATCCGTGGGCGCGGCCGGTTGAGGGCGTGCTGTGCGCCCATGTCGATTCCAAGACCTTCAAGGACAAGCGCTTCCTCGGTGCCGACGACGCGGCTTCGGCCTGTGCCGCGATCGTGGAAATCGCCAAGTTTCTGGCCAAAGCCAAACCGGCGCAGGCGCAGCGCCTGGAATTGGTGTTCTTTGATGGAGAGGAGTCGCTGGGCGCCGACATCACCCGCCTGGACGGTTTATATGGCAGCCGCTACTACGCCAACCAATGGCGCGAACTGGCCGACAAGCCGAAATTCGGCATCCTGCTCGACATGATTGGCCATGAGGATTTGTCGATCCGGCTCTCGACCGACACCCCCGCCGACCTGAAAGACCGGGTGTTGACCGCCGCCAAGGCGGAGGACGCGGAACGCCACTTCGGCATGGCCACCGGGCCGATCACTGACGACCATGTGCCATTGATTTCGGCGGGAATTCCCACGGTGGACTTGATCGGGGATTTTGGCCACGGCGGGTGGTGGCACACCCCGGCCGACAATGCCAAAATCCTCTCCGCCAAGTCGCTCGACATCTCAATCCGAGTGACCCTGCGGATGCTCGATGGCTGGCTGGGGACTAGTCATTAGCCTAGAAACCGCGAATGAACGCAAATTAGATATTCAAAACCAATGACTTGCGAGGATTCATGAGTTCATCCATTGGGTGAGGATCTGGGTTCCTGTAACTCTTTGAAAATTAGTGTCCATTTGCGTTCATTCGCGGTTTCATTTTCCAATTTAGGATTCGTCATTCGTCATTCGTCATTGGTAAGAGAACTGCGTGCTGCGCCTCTCCCACCAATGACTAATGACCAATGACTATTGACTAAAGGCGTGCCAGCACGCAATGAATCCCGAGGCGAAATCCTCCGGGCGCGCGGCCAGCCAGGCCTCGATCTCGGCGATGGGAAACCATGCCGCGGCCGCCACTTCGGCGGCGGGAAAGCGGATGGCCCCGCTGTGCTGGGTGCGGTAAAGCCGGACGTGCTCCCAGCCAGTGGCCTCGCCCGGTTGAAGGCGGGCGATTTCCAGCGGTGCCTCGTCGGCTAGGATGCCCATTTCCTCGGCCAATTCCCTGACGGCGGCGGCGGGGTAGTCTTCGCCCGCGTCCAGGTGGCCGGACACGCTGGAATCCCACACCCCGGGGTGGACATCCTTGAACATCGACCGCTGCTGCAACAGGAGATCGCCCCGCTTGTTGAACACAAACACGTGGATGGCGCGATGCAGCCATTTCCCGGCATGCACTTCGCCGCGCGTCGCCTGACCGGTGACTTGGTCGGCGGCATCGACCACATCGAAGATCTCACTGGCTTTTTGCGGCAGATCCTTGAGCGGGTTCGGATCGCAAAAGCGCGTCAGCTCGACCCACTGGGCGAGGTCGAGTTGCTCGGCCCGCGAGGTGACGGAAATCCCCAGAGCGGCGGCGATTTCCGGCCACGCCGTGCCGTCGGGCAGCTGGTTTTTGAGCTGCTTGCGGCGCTGGGCGAACCCGCGCCGGATCAGCTCGTCGAACAGCCGGTGGTCGAAGGCCGGCAGCCCGCCGGTGCGCGGGCGCAGGATCGCGACGCACGAATCAATCCGCGGCCGCGGGTAAAACGCCTCGGGCGGAACGTTGCGTTGCGGTTCCACCACCCAATCCGCCTGGGTCCGCAACGACAAAATCCCGTAATCCTTGGTGCCGGGCGTGGCCGCCAAGCGGTCAACCACTTCCTTTTGCAGCATCACCACCGCCCGCTCAAACGGGTGCGGCCGACTGAGCAGGTTTTTCATGATCGCCCCGCCGCTGGAATACGGCAGGTTGCCCAAAAACTTCAGGCGCCGGTGCTTGAACAGTGTCCGCCCGTCGAATTTCGCGCCATCCGCGTGATGGACCTCCACCGACGGTTCGCCCTGAAACCGTTCCGCCAGCGCGGCCGCCAGCCGGCCATCAAACTCGATGAGGATCAGGCGCCGGACCTTGCCTACGAGATGCTCGCTGAGCGAGCCGGTGCCGGGACCGACTTCCACCACGGCATCCTCCGCGGTCGCCTCGAGTTGCGCCACGATCCAGCGCGCCATGTTCGGATCAATCAGAAAATTCTGGCCGAGCTGTTTGCTCGGCAGAACGCCCGCTCGATCCAGTGCTTCCTTGATTTCCCGGCCCGTCATGGCCGCCCTTCATGCCTCATGCCGGCCCGTCTTGCAACCCCCGGCATCGCCATGCCTCCCCGCCCGACGCATTGCTTGCAAAAAGTGGTTGCCAAGCGGCCCCTGGCTTTTTAGCGTCCCGCCTCCAAGGGCAGGTGTCAGAGTGGTCGAATGAGCACGCTTGGAAAGCGTGTGTGGCGGCAACGTCACCGAGGGTTCGAATCCCTCCCTGTCCGC
>JBAXBG010000289.1:0-2861 GCA_037142115.1 Verrucomicrobiota bacterium
ATTCACTGACTCCGCAATCGACGAAGTGGTTGCCATGGCGCTGGTCCACCCGACCGGAGCCCGGAGCCTCAGGCTGATTTTCGACCAGGTCCTTAGCGGAATCGAACACCGGTTGCCGGAACTAGCAGCGCATGGCGTGACCTCGCTGGTTTATGACTCCGCCGCGGTGCGTGGCAACACGCCGCCGATTGAGCGCGGCGGAGGGGAGCCGAACGTTCCCGAATTGCTGATGGAAGTGCGTCGTAAGGCTGCGACCTATGGAACCACGAAGCTGCTCAAGAACAAAACCCTAATATTGGCCGGAGGTGCATTTCAGGATCTCTGGGACAACCGGGACCGACCGGCGGTGGGATTTATTCCCTCTGAGGCGGTCGATGACCCACCTGACCTTTTGGAACTATCAACCCGGTTGCCGAAGGAACTGGTAGCCAGATTCAGGTCACAAATCGTGGTGCTTCCACCTCTGAAGGAGCGGGATTACCACCAAATGCTCGAACAGACGGCCGCCAAGGTTCCCGCGGCATTGAGGCAAACCTTCACCCGACTGGGCCGCCATCGGGCGGTGGAAGCGTTCCGATTGCAACAGGGGGCACGTTTTTTGGAGGAATTGCTGCTCGACACCATTCTCGCCGAGCGCGCGGAACTCGTGAATTGCCGCAAGGACTCCTTTCGTGCGCAACTTTCCAGCGATGGAATCGTATGAATTTCCCTGGGGGGAAAATCGATTGGCATCGATGGAGCCAGGTGCTCCGAAACGCCAACTGAGTCGGGCCAGCAGTGGCCCGGCTCTCATTTTGTTCGGCTGCTATTAATCGCGTGACCAGCGTACTCGTTAGGAATGAACTGGTATGTCTCCCCACGTTTCATCCCGAGTGATTCGCGATCGGTTTGTTCTCATCATTGAACTAATCACGGGGCACATCGCCCTGATTCATTAACAATACCTGCCCGGATGAGCCAAGCGCTTCGTGTTCACACCCCATGCGAACTGGCGAAATTCGTGAACCATCGCGCCACCAAATTCCCCATCTCGCCATTTTCTTGCCGTTTTCTTGCCATTTTCTTGCCGTCTGAACCTCTTCTCGCCATTTTCTCGCCATGAACCGTCCGATTCCAAAAAAATGGCTTGAACCGTTCCGCGCCAGCGCGGCATTGGGTGCATTGGATTACGAAGCGGCCTTCGCTCCGCGCCTGCCCCGGCGGACTGCCTTGAACCGGCTGAACCGCCTGCGCGATGTGGGCTGGATTGGTCGCCATGGGGAAACCCGCGCCACGATTTACCACTTGACGGACGAGGGCCGGGCAAGGCTAGCAGCGGACCAAACACCCCAACCCGCAGGCACCGAGTCACAGGCCGGCGCGCGCCTGTCCACGGCGGCGGAGGATCTGCGGAAAAAACTCCGCCGCCCCGCCTCCGAGCGCCCAGCCGTCGGCTATCAGCGCTCGTTCCTGGATTCCTATCAGCCCAACCAAACCCACTACCTGTCGGAAGCTGACCGCCGAAAACTTTTCGAAATCGGCAGCCAGACCGGCATGGAGGCGGAGCCCGCCGGCACCTATGCCCGCCACATCTGCCAACGCCTACTCATCGACCTCTCCTGGAACTCCAGCCGCTTGGAGGGAAACACCTATTCCCTGTTGGAAACCGAGCAACTCTTCCAAGCGGGCCGTCGTGGAGACGCACAACTCTCCAACGAGGCGGTGATGATCCTCAACCACAAGGCCGCCATCGAGTTTCTGCTGGAATCCACCACTGAAGCCGGTTTCGACCGCCGGACGATCCTCAACCTCCACGCGCTCCTTACCGCCGACCTGCTCCGGGATCCCGCGGCGGAAGGTGCCCTTCGCACCGATCCCGTGGGCATCGGCAAATCCTCCTATCTGCCAACCGCCATCCCCGCGCTGATTGAGACGCTCTTCGACATCATTCTCGCCAAGGCGCGCGCAATCCGAGATCCCTTCGAGCAGGCGTTTTTCGCCATGGTCCATCTGCCCTACCTCCAGCCGTTCATCGATGGCAACAAGCGAGTTTCCCGTCTCGCCGCCAATCTGCCGCTCTTCCAGCGCAATCTCGCCCCGCTCTCCTTCGTCGATGTCTTCGAGGCCGACTACACCGACGGCATGCTCGCCATCTACGAGCTCAACGACATCCGCATCCTTCAAGAAGTGTTCATCCAAGCCTACGAACGCTCCGCCCAGCGTTACACCGTCATCCGCGGTGCCGTCGGCGATCCTGATCCGTTCCGGGTGAAATACCGCCAAGCCATCGCCGAGCAGGTGGCGGAAATCATCCGCGCCCTCTGCGGGCGCCGTGATGCCGTCGCGCGCCTTCGCCGCTGGGCCGAAGAATGCGTGATCGAAAACGACCGCAAACGCTTCGTCGCCGCAGCTGAAGAAACCCTGGCCGGCATCCACGAGGGAAACTTCGCCCGCTACCGAATCCGCCCGTCCGAATTCGAGGCGTGGAAAGCCGACTGGGACGAAAACAAAGCTTCACCATCTTCCTCATAAGGATTGTACACTTGATCGCCGCAGCAACCTGCTTGATCAGTCCGCACGCCGCATCCAGAGCTCCTCGGCGACCAAGTAGAGCGAGACGGAGTGATGAATCATCAGGTCCGAATCATCTGGCACAGCCCAGCACCGGGCGCAAGTTGCATCGGAAACCCGACGGAAGGAACGAAAGCAATAGCAGCACCATTTCTCGACGGTCGCCGAGCGGCAGTACGCCACAATGAACTCCGCCTGTCCGAAGGTCCGGGTGACCAGAATGACGGCCCCGGGGTCGGGTTCGAGGTTATAGTATTTGTCGTGTGCGATCATCCGGTCGCCGCGGCCTGCAAAATCAAAGAAATGGTCCA
>JBAXBG010000290.1:0-2856 GCA_037142115.1 Verrucomicrobiota bacterium
TGTCGGCGGTCGCCCAAAGTGCACCACCTAATGGTCACTTGTTAGGACTCAAAGTGCACCACTTGCGGATGTAAAACCGCTTCCCTCAAGGCACGGCCAATGTGCTTGGATCGGGGAGCATGTCCAACATCCTCGAAGTGCCCCAACAACAAGCCATTCAAGCCCTGATCGCCAAGGGCTGGTCAGTCCGCCGCATTGCCCGCACGCTGGGCCTCAACCGCCGCACGGTGAAGCGCTACGCCGACGCGGCCGCGCCAAAGTGCACCACTGAAGTGACCACCGGCTCCGCTGCTCCGGGCGAGCCAAAGTGCACCGCCCAAGTGACCACCGGCCCCGCCCAAGTGACCACCGGCCCCGCCCCTCCAGACGAGTCAAAGTGCACCACCGAAGTGACCACCGGCTCTCGCAGTTTGTGCAGTGGGTCGCGGGATGTCATTGCGCCGATGCTCGAACTCGGGCTGAGCGCCCAGCGCATCTACCAGGATCTGGTGGCCGGGCATGGATTTGGCGGTTCCTATCCGTCGGTGCGGCGCTACGTGGCCAAGCTCAAGGCCAGTGAACCGACGCGGGTTTGGCGCATCGAATGCCAGCCGGGGGAAGAGATGCAGGTGGATTTCGGGCTTGGCGCGCCCCTCGCAGAGGCCGGCGGCAAAACCCGGCGGACGTGGTTGTTCCGGGCGGTTTTGAGCTACTCGCGCAAGGGTTACAGCGAGGTGGTGCTGCGCCAGGACACCGAGACGTTCCTGCGGGTGCTCGAAAACGCCGTGCGGTATTTCGGCGGGGTACCCCGCTTGCTTAATTTCGACAACCTTAAAGCGGCGGTGATCAAGGCGGATTGGTATGATCCGGCCATGAACCCGAAACTGGCGGATTTTTGCCGTCATTACGGCATGACGCCGATGCCCTGCCGCTCCTACACGCCGCAGCACAAGGGCAAGGTGGAGCGCGGCGTGGGCTACGCCAAAAACAATGCGCTCAAGGGGAAGCTGTTTGCCTCGCTTGGCGAGGAGAACGCCCACCTGATGCACTGGGAGGAACAGGTGGCCGACAAGCGCGTGCATGGCACGACCCGGCGGCAGGTGGCCGCGATGTTCGAGGAAGAACGCAAGTCGCTCGGGGAGTTGCCTGCGTCGGTTTACGAGAGCTATCAAGAGGGCCGCCGCCGGGTGCAGCGCGACAGTTTTGTGGAGGTGGCCAAGGCCTATTACGAGGCCCCACCAGAGTTCATCGGGCGGCAGGTGTGGGTGCGCTGGGACGGACGGATGGTGCGCCTGTTCAACGACAGCATGGTGCAGATTGGCTGTCATGCGCGGATGGAACCGGGCAAGTTCAGCCGTTGCCTGGGCGTGCGGGGCCTGCACGGCACCATCAAGGAAAGCGCCGACTACTGGCGCTCGCGGGCCGCGGCATTGGGCGAGGCGGCGGGTCGCTGGGCACACCGGGCGCTCGATCAACGCGGAGCCGAGGCGATGCGCAGCATCATGGGACTGTGCCAATTGGCCGAAAAGCGCCGCGCCTCCGACGTCAATGCCGCCTGCGCCAAGGCCATGGATGCGGATGCAAGTCTGCCCGCCTTCCGGGTGATCAAAAACCTGTTGGAAGCCGGTGGCCAGTCCCCCGGGCAGATCCAAATGGAGTTGCGCGAGGTCGATCCGATCATCCGTCCGCTGAGCGCCTACTCCGACTTTATCCGCAGCCAAGCCTCCGACGGCGACATTTTCCACCCCGAAATCACCACGCTAACAAAATCGCAAACCACATCCAAAGCATCATGAGCCAAATCGCCACCCTCAAAACCCACGCCCGCAAACTCCGTCTTGGAGGCCTTGCCGAATCGCTCGAAATACGCCTGCTGGAGGCTTCGTCCAACCGGCTTGGCCACGACGAGTTCCTCGAACTGCTCTTCCAGGACGAACTGGCCGTGCGAGAAGGGCGCACGGCAGCCCGGCGGTTCAAGAGCGCCGACTTCCGCGAATCGCGCAGTTTGGACGGATTTGATTTCGGCTTCAACCCGTGCATCCCGCGTGACCGGGTCTATCAACTCGCAACCTGCCGGTTCGTCGCCGAGGCCCGCGACGTGCTGCTGGTTGGCCCACCGGGAGTCGGCAAAAGCCACCTCGCCCAGTCACTCGGGCGGGAGGCCATCCGCCTTGGCCACACGGTCTATTACCGCTCGATTTTCGATCTGGTGCGCGACCTGGCGGCCAGCGAAGGGGGTGCCGAGGAGAGCCGCCTGCTGGCCCGTTACCTCAAGCCCGACCTGGTCATCATCGACGACATGGGTCTAAAAAGCCTGCCTCCGCGCAGCGGCGAACTGCTGCTGGAAATCATCCTGCGCCGCCACGAGGTCCGCTCGACCATCATGACCTCCAACCGCCCGGTGGACGAATGGGGCAAGCTGTTAGGAGACGTGCCAGCCGCAGGAGCCATCCTTGACCGCCTGTTGCACCGCGCCGAGGTGATCGCCATCCACGGCCGCAGTTACCGCCTGGCGACCGGTGTCGCAGACCAAACACCAAGTGTGGACTCTGCAGCCAAAGGCAGCGGCAAACGGCGCAACCCTGACGACCACGGCGCCTAATGCCACCCGGCTCGGGCCCGTCAATCGCCTCTTTGCGGAACCTTTTCGACTCCCGACCCCTATTCCGCAAACAGCCGCTTGACCGGCCCTCCGCAGGGCAGAACTCGCTTTTTATGCCCCTTTGCAAAAGCAAAGGGTCTTTGCTCGCAAAAAGAATCCAACCCAAAGCCACTATCACCTTGCCAATCACCCCCTCAACCTAGCAAAAAACACCCATCCCAACTGGTGCACTTTGAAGTGACCATAGGTGGTGCATTTTGAAGTGACCGGTGACA
>JBAXBG010000291.1:0-2855 GCA_037142115.1 Verrucomicrobiota bacterium
TCCTTGCCTCCCGTAGAGCGCACGTCCTCCAAGGAGCGGCGGAATCCGTCCGCCGTGAGGATGAAATGACGATGGCAAGGCCATTTTTAGCTGCGAATCGGCTCACCCTGCGCGTGGGCGGACGGATTCCGCCCCTCCTTGAGTGCCCACGGCGGACTCTTCATGCCTAGGATAACTTTTTTCTCCTGCACCATCACCCCTCGGCAAACAACGCGTCCACCAACTCCACGCATTTCACCCCGGGCATCACGCTCACGTCCATCTGGTTCATCACGTAGGCGAAGGAGATCCCGCTGGCCGGATCGCCGAAGCCGTGACTGCCGCCCGCGCCGGGGTGCCCGAAGGCGGCCTGCGACGGCCCGTAAAACCGGCGGATCTTGCGCCCGGCGTCATCGAGCGGGTCGAGCTGGGCACCGCAGCTGAAAACCGTGGGCCGCAGCAGCACCCGGTCCTCACCCGCCGACTGCGGGGTGGCCAGCGCCTGCCGCACCCGCAGCGGCAGCGGGCTGGCAATCGCCCCGATCGCTGCCTGATAGAACCGGGCCAGCGCCGAGGCCGTGCCCACCCCGCCGAGCGCGGGCAGGCCAGCCGCCCAGGCGCGCGGCTCGTTCATGTCCTGGATGGCGTGCAGCCCGCGCGGCGAGGCGAAGGCGCGGCGGGTGAACGAGCCCGAGACGGTGAGCTGTTTGAAAAACGCATCCGCCAGATCGTCCTTGCCGGCCTTGCCGGGATAGAGGCGGGCGACGCGGTGCCACTGGGTTTCGGGCAGGCCGATCCAGAAATCCAGGCCGAGCGGGCCGGCAATCATTTCCCGCCAATAGCCGCCGAGGGTCAGGCCGGTCAGGCGGCGCACCGGTTCATCCAGCAACGCCCCGAAGGTCCGCGGGTGATAGCCATGCCCGTCACCTAACACCCACGCCGGCGCCTGAGCCTCGATCGCCTCGACCACCGCCGGGTGGTCGAGGATGTTGGCCCGCCGGTCCAGGGCGGACAGGCCGCACTGGTGGGATAACAGCTGGGAAAACCTGGCGGCGGCCAGCGGGAAGCGCGGCCACACCTCGCGCACCGGCGTGTCCTCGGTCAAGCCGCGGGCCGCCAACGCCAACAACAAGGTGGCCGCCGCCGGGACTTTGGTGGCTGAATACACCGGCACCAGCGTGTCGCGGGTCCAAGCCCGCGTTTGCCCCCGTTCACACCACCCCCGGCCATACGACAGCACCTCCTCACCGTCACACCACACGCTCACCGAGGCACCCAATTCGCCGCGCGTGCGGAAATTCCGCTCGCAGCCCGCCACCACTTCACCCAACGCCGAGGAACTCACCGCCATGCGGCGGTTTGACCGATCCCGGCCCGGCATGCAATTCCGAATTCCCACGGGCCGCCGAATCCCCCCCCGCCACCGGGTGCTGGGACGACCATTCCTCAATCAGGCGGAAGGCCACCGCCAGCATCGTGGGTCCAATGAAAACGCCCACCAAACCAAAGGCCAGCGCTCCGCCGATCACCCCGCAGAAAATCAGGGCGAAGGGCATTTTGCTGCCGTGACTGATCAGGTAAGGCCGCAGGAAATTGTCCACGCTGCTGATGCCCAGGAAGCCCCACAACAACATGAACGCGCCCAAGCCCGGCTTGTCCTGTGCAAACAACCACAACGCCGCCGGCAACCAGATGAGCGGCGGACCAAAGGGCATCACCGCAAAAAAGAACGTCAGCACTGCTAACAGAGCCGCCCCCGGAACCCCGGCAATCCAAAACCCCAACCCCGCCACCAAGGCCTGCGCGATCGCCGTGCCGAGAATGCCAAAAATCACGCCGCGCACCGTGTCGCCGGCCACCTTGATCAAATACCGGCCGCGCGCTCCCGCAACCCGCTCCACCGACACCACCAGCCGCTCGGCCAGCTCCGGCGCGTCACGCAACAGAAAAAATGCCAGAAACGCGCTGATGAGAACTTGGGTCACGCCCTGCACCACCGTCTTGCCCGCCGCGATCAGCCACGACTGCGCCCACGCCAGATAGCGCCCTAACAACTCCACGGCGTGTGAGGAGGTCGTCTTGCGCTCCTCCGCCGCCAACCCCTCGGCGACGCCCTCCTTGGCCGCCGGCGGCGGCTCCTGCACGACATACCCGTCGCCGGTTTCGACCACGATCTTCGGGCGCGGCGGCGGCGCTTTGACCTCCTTTTCGAGCTGCACCATCCAGCGGTTGCGGTCTTCGGCGAAACCGGTCCAGTAGCTCGCCATCTCGGTGCCGACCACCGGCACTTGGCCGACCCACGCCGGCGGTTGATTGGGCACCGCCATGAACCAGTTGCGCGTCGCCAGGGCCAAATCCTTGCTGTCCTGGGAAATGCTCACCCCGACCATCACCACCGGCCCGACGAACACCAGCGTCACGGTGAGCGTCACCAGGCAGGCCGCCAGCGTTCGCGAGCCGCGAAACCAGCGCGTGAACAGGTGCTGCAGCGGATGCAGCGAATAGGTGAAAATCACCGCCCACGTCAGCGCCGAAAGAAACGGCCGCACCACGAAAAAACACCCCGTCAGCAGCAACAACAATGCCACCCCGCCCAATACAGGCTCGGTTTTCCAGAAATCTTTCGGCTTCTCCAAATCCATCCGCACGCCACCCTAGACACGTTTCCACGCGCCCGCCAGCGCGTTTCACAGGTATTTTGAGGCCTGCCGCGGGCGAGGCCCCTGGCCTCGGTGTTCATAGTGTCTCATGCTGGAAGTGGTATGAGAGCGACTCGGGGATGGCCGCGCCGGGTGTGGAACGTAGAGTAACTTTGGCTGCTCCATGGAGCGCGGGCTTCAGCCCGGCGAGTCTGGGCGGGCTGAAGCCCGCGCTCC
>JBAXBG010000292.1:0-2844 GCA_037142115.1 Verrucomicrobiota bacterium
AACTATCTGATATTTGCCGGCCTTCCGGCGCTGCGGGGCACGGCCCGGGTGCTGGAGGCGGCGCAGCGTCGGCGGCGGTTCACCGCCGCCAGCGGGCCGACGGCCGCCGCGTTCCACAGTTGTGCGGCGTGCGCCCGCACCGAGGTGACCGACGCGGGCCTGGAGTTCCGGGTCGGCGGCGATGGCCAGGAATACTGCGCCGACCACTTGCCCGGGTGAGGCGGGCCAGTCCCGAATGGCGCTACCTTCAAACGGATCGGTGACGGACTGGGTGGTTTAAGAGTCCGCCTGAAGGCGGGACTACCTACGCTGGAACCTACGTTTCTCGAGGAGGTATGTAGTACCGCCTTCAGGCGGAATCGTACGCCAGCCAGACTCACCCAAGCCCGTTAGGTGAGCGTCATGCGGGCCAGTCACCGCCAAGCGAGTGTGATCCAGGTTCAAGCGCCGCCACGCGTCAGAGGATGTCGCGGATGAACGATTCCTTTTGGAAGATCGAGAAGGCTTCGGGTTCCTCGCCGGTGCCGAGGAAGCGCGGCGCGATGCCGAGCTGGCTTTGGATGGTCACGGCGATGCCGCCCTTGCCGGAGCCATCGAGTTTGGTGACGATCAAGCCGTCGAGCGGGCTGGCCTTGTGGAATTCCTTGGCCTGTTGCAGGGCGTTGGTGCCGGTGGTGGCATCGACCACCAGCAGGGTGAGGTGCGGCGCCGTGTCGTCCTGTTTGGCGAGGGTGCGGCGGATTTTGCCGAGTTCCTCCATCAGATTGTGGCGGGTGTGGATGCGGCCCGCGGTGTCGCAGATGAGGAATTGGGTCTGGGCGGCGATCGCTTGCTGATGGGCGTGAAAACAGACCGAGGACGGGTCCGCGTTCGGGTTGCCCTTGACCACCGGCAGGTTGAGGCGCTCACCCCAGCGTTGGAGTTGCTCGACGGCGGCGGCGCGGAAGGTGTCGGCGGCGGCGAGCACAATCGAATGGCCGCGGCGCTTGAGCCACAGGCCGAGCTTGGCCGACGAGGTGGTTTTGCCGGTGCCATTGACGCCCACCACCAGGATCACGAACGGTTTGCCATCCGCGCGCGGGACGGGCGGCGGGGTGTCGGCGGGCAGGCGCTCCGCCAGGTGGCGGCGGGTGGTGGCCACCACGTCGTCGGCGGAGATTTCGCGGCCGAGGGCGCGCAACTCGTCGAGAATCTCGGTGGTGAGATGGATGCCCAGATCCGAGCTGATCAGGTCGGATTCCAGATCGTCCCAATCGATTTCAGCGCGATTGGTGATTTTATTGAAGAGGGATTTGAAAAAGCCGGCCATGAGGTTCGGGGGGAGAGTGGGCAGGCGACCCGGGATGAGACAAGTCTGGAGAAAGGAAGGCGGTCCCTAGGGCGCGTCGACTTGGATGAACTTCACCAGGTCGGCGTGCGCTTTCGCCAGGTCGGGCGGATTCAGATAGAACATGTGACCGCCGTCGTAGCGGGCGCTGGTGATGTTGGCGCGCGCGCCGGGAGGCAGGGCCAACAGGTGGCGCAGCGAGTAAGCCACGCCCTCCGGCGGGGTGGCGAGGTCGGTGCGACCGCCCATCACCAGCACGCGGAGGTGGGGGTTGTCGCGCATCGCCGAGGCCAGGCGATCGCCCAGGTTGACCACCTCGTTGCTGGCGTTCCAATGCCACGGGTTGACCTTGCCGGTGAGGATCTCATACGGCTGGTCCTCCTTGTAGCCCAGTTCTCGGCCGAGGTAATCCATCATCGCCGTGGCAAACGCGCCATAGGCCAGCGCGAACGACGGATCGTAATCCGGAGTGGTGGCGGCTTTGTCGCTGGTATCCCAGGCGACGCGCGCGTCGAAGCGCCCCAGCACCTTGCCTTCGGCGCGCAACAACTCACAGCGGAAAAACGTCGGATCGATCCGCAGGTCATGGGCCAGCCAAGTGGCGGCGGGAATGCCGGTGAGGCGCGCCAACTGGGTGGCGACCGCATTGCGGGCATCCGGCTCCAGCGCGATGCCCTGGAGCAAGGCGGCCGCGTAAGCGCCATAGGCGAAGTCCGTGCTCTGCTGGATGAGCGGGTCGCGCTCGCCGGTGATTTTATGATGGAAATGCGCCGTGCCGGTCAACGACGGCAGGTTCACGATGAATGCCAGGTCGTTGCCCGACGTCGGCTGGAGGGTGGCGAAATCCAGCAGCGACGACAACAGGACCACTCCATTGAGACTCATGCCGTAGCGCGCTTGCAGATGATTGGCCAGCCCCGCCGCACGGATCCCGCCGTAGGACTCACCTAACAAATACTTCGGCGACGCCCAGCGGTCGTGCTCGCTGACCCAGCGCCGGATGAAATCGCCGACCGATTCGATATCCTCGTTCACGCCATGAAAATCGCCGGCCTTGGTGTCGTTTTCGGCCCGGCTGTAGCCGGTGGACACCGGGTCCACGAACACCAGGTCGCACACGTCCAGAATGCTCAGCGGGTTGTCCGCCACCCGCGCCGGCGGGGCAGGGGACTGCGTGCCATCGCCCGGCAGGTGGATGATCCGCGGACCGAGCATGCCCAAGTGCAACCATACCGCCGACGAGCCGGGCCCCCCATTGAACGCGAACAAGACCGGACGCCGGGACGCGTCCTTCAGGTCGCTGCGCTCATAGCTGACGTGGAAAATCGAGGCGTTTACCTTGCCATCGTCCTGCTTGAGCTGGAGTTTACCGGTGGTGACTTTGTAGGGGATTTTTTTGCCGTTGATCTCCACCGTCGCTTCCCGGACCACCGGCTTTGGCACCTCCTTCACCGCTGGCGCTTCTTTCGCCGGCGGATCCGCAGGCTTGGCTACCACCGCCTCAGCCGCTCCCAGCG
>JBAXBG010000293.1:0-2826 GCA_037142115.1 Verrucomicrobiota bacterium
GATTGGAGCGGGTTACAGGATTGGCCGCGGAAAGTCACACCTAAAAGCCTGGTTCGGAATACTCAGGCCGCCATTACGGGCGTCTCTTGGACGGACTGGGACCGGCGTATGCCTCATGCGGTTGTAGCGTTGAAAGACCTGCGGTTGCTTGGGCATACGCAGTCCATGCGGCGTCATTTTCCATATCAACTACTCTGCACCGCGCTGCTGGTTGCCGCGCTCCAGGATGCTGCTTGGCGGCTGGCCGAAGGAGGAGCATCCGCCCGTCGTTCAAGGCGACCGCGCCATTTACCAAGCCACCTGGCGCGAGCCGGGCGGGGGACTGGTGGCCAGCTGGCGGGTCGAGGTTTTTCACCACTGGCCGGCGATGGAGTTCCGCTGGGATTTTTCTAACGACGGCAAGGCGGCGCGAGCAAGCCGTTGACCCAGGTTGAGGCGCTGGATCTGAACGCCCCCATGGACGGGCGCAAGGTCACCCTGATCCATAGCACCGGCGGCCTTGCCGACGCCACCGGCTTCACCGTGACGGCAACCGAACTGGGAAAAACGGCATCATTGTCGTTGGCGGGCGCTGGCGGCCGGTCGTCGGCCCGCGATCTCCCGTGCTTCGTCGTGCATGCCGAGCAACCCGCGCAAGGCGTTTTTATCGGCGTGGGCTGGTCAGGCCAATGGCAGGCCACCGTGAAGCGCGACGCCGGCAACCTGCAGATCACCACCGGGATGCCGGACCCCACATCGCGCTGCCGCCTGGCGAGCGAATCATCTCACCCTCGATTCTGCTAGGGACGGCGGCCGGTCCGTGGACGGCCAGCGCCAACCTGCTGCGGCGTTTGCTCTATGTGAAATACCTACCCCTTCTCAACGGAGTCAAGCCGCTGCCTCCAGTCTCCTGGAATCATTGGTTCCTGTTTGATAACCGCATTTCCGAATCCATCCTCAAGGCCCAAGCGGACGGGGCGGCCGCCGCGGGTGTCGAGTATTTCTGCATCGACAGTGGCTGGTATGACGGCGGGTTTTGGCGCGGCACTGGCAATTGGACCATCGACAAAAACAAGTTTCCACAAGGGCTGGGTCCGATCGATGACTATGTCACCCGCGCCGTGCAATGGCTATGCATTTGTTGCGCGCCGCAGGATGTGGGGTATCATAGAGGTTGCGGTTCCGCGAGGGACCGGCTGCATGACACGTAGCGAAATCGTCCGTGAACCTATTGGAAAGGAATCCAATCATGAAACTCCCCCCACAGTTGTTACCGGCCTTGATTACTGGCGTCGCCTTGAGCGGTGCCGTTTGGGCCGAGTCCACCGCCATCGCCCCCGAGGCCGACAGCAAGGCGGCGCGGGCTCTGGGTGACGCGTTTGCCAGCGTTGCCGAGCGGGTCAAGCCTGCGGTGGTCAGCATTCACTCCTCCAAGACAGTCAAGATGCGCCGCCCTGACCTGCGCCTGCCCTTCGGCGAGGGTTCTCCGTTCCGCTTTTTCTTCAATGATGGCGGGCAGGACCAGCCGCAGCGGTCGCAGCCCCGCGAATACAAATTCCATCAGGGCGGGCTGGGCTCCGGGATGATCATTGACCGGAGCGGCCACATTCTAACCAACAATCACGTGGTCAATGATGTGGATGCAATCAAAGTCACGCTGGCCGACAAGCGCACCTTCGAGGCCGAAGTGACCGGCACGGATCCGCGCACCGACCTGGCCATCATTCAGATCAAGGGTAAAGTCCCGGGCGATCTGCCGGTGGTGGCGCTGGGCACTTCCGACTCCGCGCGGGTGGGTGATTGGGTTTTGGCCATCGGGGCGCCGTTCGGCTATGAGCAAACGGTGACCGCTGGCATCATCAGCGCCAAGGGCCGCGCCAACGTGGCAGACTCCGAGATGTTTCAGGACTTCCTCCAGACCGATGCCGCCATCAATCCCGGCAACTCCGGCGGGCCGCTGGTGGACCTCGACGGCAAGGTCATCGGCCTCAACACCATCATCGCCACCAGCATCGGCCAAAATGCCGGCGTGGGTTTCGCCGTGCCCATCAACATGGCCAAGCAGATTCTGCCGACGCTGGTGCAGGGCGGTAAGGTCAGCCGCGGCATGCTGGGCGTGCTAATCCAGGAACTGACGGAAGACTTGGCCAAGCAGTTCAAACTGCCCGACACCAAGGGTGCGCTCGTCGCCCAAGTCACTCCGGATTCTGCCGCCGAGAAGGCCGGCATCAAGGTTTACGACGTGATCGTCCGGTATGACGGCAAGCCCGTGGAGGGCGTCAGCCAATTCCGCAACCTCGTCGCCGCCACCGCTCCCGCCTCCAAGGTCGAGATCGTTCTGATTCGCGACGGCAAGGAGCTGGCGGTGAAAGCCCAACTCGGCGAGTTGGCTGCCGAGACGACTCCTGAAGCCGCGCACAATCAAGCCGCCGAGGGCGTGGACCTCGGTCTGACCGTCGAGCCGCTCACTGCGGCCAACGCCAGGCAATACGGCTTCGACAAGGGCGAGGGCATGGTTATCACCGATGTCGCGGAGGGCAGTCCCGCCGCGCTGGCCGGCATCCAAGCCGGGGATTTGGTTGCCGAAATCAACCGGGTCAGGATCACGACTCTGGCGGAATACCGGGCGGTGCTGGGGAAAGCCAAGGACACCGTGCTGGTGCTGCTCAAAACCAAGGACGGCGGCAGTCGGTTTGTGATTCTGCGCGTGAACTGAGAACTGTGGCTGCAGCGTCCCGCGGCTGGCCGTGGTGGTGCCGTCCCGCCGCCATGCTTGGGCCGGGTCAAGCAACCCTCACCGGGTGGCGATGACCTCGACGGTGAAGCCTTTCAAATAGCCGGTTTCGG
>JBAXBG010000294.1:0-2800 GCA_037142115.1 Verrucomicrobiota bacterium
GAAATAGTTCCAATGGAGCTGGTGCGCCACCGGATCCAGGTTGAGACGGCGCATATACCCTTCCAGGCGGTTGATCTCGCTCAGGCCGGCGGCCGGGCCGGCGACGTGGGCGAGCGCCACCGCGCAATGGCCCGCGCACGCCACATCCGCCAGGGCGAAGTGACCGCTGGGCAGCTCCCGCCGTGGGGCTAGGCGGCGGTTGTGCGCCATGAAGTGGTTGAGGATTTTCGGCCAAACCTGGCGTTGCCGGTCGATGACTTTGCGCCACTCACCCATCGCGAGGTCGCGGTCCTGGAGTTCCCACACCGCCCGGCCCTGAGCCGGGTATTGGTGGAGGATGTTGGCCGTCAACCGGTCGAGATCGTGCCACAGGAACGAGCGCTCGGCCGACAGGAAGGCGCACACCAGCAGCACCAGCACTGCGGGAATGCGCGGCGAAACCCGGCCCGCCAGCACCCGCCACGCCGCCGCCAGGGCGATGGCCGCGCCCAGGCAAAACCACGGCATGCCCGGATAGATCCGGTATTCCGGCATGAATTCCGGAATCAGATAGAGCACACGGAACAGGATGGTGGCCACATACAGCAACAGGCACACGCCGAACAGCCGGGTGGGCTTGCGCCAGGCCAGCACCAGGCTCAACGCGGTGAGCGCCAGCATGGCCAGCGCGGCCCAGATCGCGCCGGTGTCCGGGATGTTCCAGAAGTGCGCGCCGGGCGGGACCAGGGTTTCGGCGATGTGGTGGTCCGAGCACAGGGCCAGCGGGATCACGCTGCGCCAGGCGAACTCCCAGAACACGCGCGCCAGCGTGTAAGCGTGGCCGATGAAGCGCGGTTCCGCCCACAGCCGGGTGGCATCCAGCAGGTGGGGGAGGATGCCTGACGCCCACAGCGCGGCCCATGCTAACAACAACGTGCCGGCCAGCCACCATCGGTGCTTGCGGACCAGGCTCCAGTGGGCCGGAGTCATGAACGCCAGGCCGACGACCCCGGTCATCATCAAGGCGTGAAACATCCCCGGTCCTTTGGACAGGGTTGCGCCCAGGATGCCCAACGCGGTCCATAACAGATGCGGCCACCCACCGTCCCGCAGGAAGCGCAACAGCGCCCAGGCCGCCAGCAGCGCAAACAAGCTGACCCAGGCGAGGTCCTGGGTCCGCGCATAGTTCGGAATCTCGCTGGCCAGCGGGTGCACCGCGAACAGCAGCGCGCCAAACCAGGCCACCCCCGCCGGCGCCCGCCCGCGCACCAAATCCCGGCCAAAGCCGAATAACACGCAGGCCACCGCAGTGTGCAACAGCCAGTTCACCGCGTGGAACGCCACCGGCGACATGCCAAAGAGTCGGTATTGAATCGTGTAACCGAGGTAGGTCCAGGCCGTGGGCAGGCTGCGCCAAAAGCTGCCATGCAGCACGGCCGGGCTGTCCCGGATGGCGGGCATGTCATCCATGTAGAACTGCGAGCCGAGACACCACAAATGTGCCAGAGCGCTCGCGGCGACGATCCATAGGATGGGAACCCACGTGCGCTCCCGCGCCGCAGGTTCCGCCAGCTTCGATGGGAGATCCGTCAACATGGGCGATTCTTGCAGGGTCGAGGCGGGGTCAGGCAACCTTCAATCGCTCAGCGGGCAGGTTGCCCGGAACGAAAGGCGGTTGGCGACGAGTGGGTCATACGGACGTTAGCCAATTTTCGATAGTCAAAGCGGGAACCCGGGCAAACTCCACGAAATTGCCAGTGACCAGCGTCAACCCCAGTGCGCGGGCATGGGCCGCGATGAGCAGGTCGTTGGGGCCGATCAGGTTGCCAGTCTTCTCAAGTGCGGCCCGGATTTCGGCATAGTGTTCATCCACTGGGGATTCAAGCGCGAGGATAGGCAAGGCGGAGAGAATCGCTTCGACCTGCAGGGTCAAGCGCCTGGAGTTTCGTTTGGCCGCGCCGAAGCGGAGTTCCGCCGCGACCACGATGCTGACGCAAACCGTTTCTTCGCCGACTCTCGCAATGTGGTCTTTGACGAGCCCGGCAGGATCACGCACCAGTTCCGAAACGATGTTCGTGTCCAACAGATAGCGCAGCGCATTCATGGGGGCGGACCGTGTCACAGGAGGATGTCATCCAGCGGGATTGGCCATGCGTCCACGTCGGGGAAGGTTTCGGGCACCGGTTTCAATCCGGCGAGCACCGCGAGCAGCCCAGATGGTTCAGCGATTGGCTCAATGATCAAGCGATCGCCTTCACGATAAACCATGACTTCCTTGCCCGGGAACTCGAAGGCCCGCGGAATCCGCAGTGCCTGATTGCGACCGTTTCGAAACAGCGCAGCACGCTTGGTGGCTTGGGAGGATGCGTTCAGAGCTGGCATAGGCCAAGCATAGGTCATTGTTGAGCGGAGTCAAGCATCCCGCTCTCCTCACGTCAGGCAATCCTCAATCCCCCGGCGTCAGCTGAAACCCCTTGCGCAACAGCTTGCAGCGCAGCGGGGCCGCCGCGGTGTAGGGTAGCCAGCCGTTGGCGAGCGCGAAATCAATCGCCTGGCCGACCATGTGATTGCTGACGATGCGCGGCAACTCGGCGATCAGGACCTGGCCGTTGACCGGGGCGCTGGCTTCGATCCAGAGCTCGTTGACGCCGCGCAGGTTTTGCATGATCCAGCGGTATTGGGTGTCGTGGTGATTGATGGCTTTGTAGCCTTTTTGGGGAGGTGGCATGGCAGGGACGGGGAACCGCGTCCCTGCTAGAACGGCGGCATCTCCGCCTCGGGGAATAATGGATCCGCGGCTTGCTGGAAAGCTGAATGTTGG
>JBAXBG010000295.1:0-2794 GCA_037142115.1 Verrucomicrobiota bacterium
CAAGGAGGGGCGGAATCCGTCCGCCCACGTCCAAGGAATGTCGATGAAACGAGTAAATGGCTTTGTCGTCAGCCCCACATGGCATGGGCGATCGGATATCGCCCCTCCTTGAGGCCGCAGCACACGACCGAGTTGCTGCACGTTTCATACCCGACCACCGGGTTCTGGTGCACCCTAGGTTCATCATTTCACGCGAGTGAGCCAGACGCGACGGACATCGGGTCCACCCTTCCAGTTCTCTTTGACGCCTTGGAGCTGGAGCGTATGGTCACCGGCGGGCAGGTTAAGGGTGTAAAGGTCCACCGTGTGCCAGGTAGCGGCATCGGCACCGGCGGGCACCGGGACTTTGACGACGGTTTTGGTGGACCGCAGCACAAGCGTCGCCGGGGTGGCGGAGGCGAACTCGGCGCTGACCTGCCAGCGGCCGGCGCTCGGGGTGCTGATGCGGTAATCGAGGGTCCAGGCCGCGTCCTTCCAGTGTGCGAGATAGGATTCGGCACCGCGGCCCAACAGTTCAAAGTTGCCACCG
Organism: Verrucomicrobiota bacterium; assembly: GCA_037142115.1. Taxonomy (GTDB): domain Bacteria; phylum Verrucomicrobiota; class Verrucomicrobiia; order Verrucomicrobiales; family Akkermansiaceae; genus Luteolibacter. The sequence continues at coordinate 530 of JBAXBG010000295.1, forward strand.
AGGCCGCCGGTCGGGTCGGCATCGAAGGGCGTCAACTCGATGCGACCGTCGGGGCCGGGGACGTTGGCGACCGACTCGCTCACCGTCACCGCGCCTGGGAACTGCAAGCGCACCACAGAGATTTCGGCGTCGGGCGCGCGGGCTGGCAGGTTCACCACCAGGCCCTCGGCGGTGGACTGGGCGGTCACCGCCGCCCCGCTGGCTAGCAGGGTGCCGGCCGTGGGGAGCTCGCTCAGAGAGGGCAGCAGCAGGTGGCCGTCGGCCGGCCAATCCCAGACGTGCAGGTAGAGGGTGGTTGCTCCGCTGGGGGTGATCTTTTGGGTGACGCGCCCCCAGGTCAGACGACGCTGGAAGGGGCTGGCCTCGGTGGCATAGATGGCTTCGCCGTTAGTCTGCATCCAGCGGCCGACGATTTCGAGGCGTTCGATGCTGGCTGCGGGGATGCGGCCATCGGCGGTCGGGCCGACGTTGAGGAGGAAGTTGCCGCCCTTGCTGGAGATGTCAGAAAGGTTGCGCAGGATCTGGCGCACGCTCTTCCAGTGGGTGTCGTCTTTCTTGAACCCCCAAGTGTCGTTCATGGTCATGCAGACCTCAAACAACTTGCCGGGATAGCCGCGCGCCGGGATGCGCTGTTCGGGGGTGCTGGTGTCGCCCTTGAATCCCCCACCCAGCCGGTCATTGCTGAGGATCGACGGGTGCCGGGCTAGCAGATCGGCAAACGGCTGGGCGAGTTCAGTCGTCATCCCGGCCGGAGTGTCCCACCACAGGATGTCGGGCTGATAGCGATCCACAACCTCCCGCACCTGCGGCAGGGCGATTTTTTGCAGATATGCGCCGAAGTCGCCGAGCTGGGCCGGGTCCCACGACGGGCCGTTTTTGATCCGCGCGCCGCCGGGATGCACCCAGTCCTGGGCCTGCGAATAATAACATCCGAACTTGAGACCCTCGGCGCGCACGGCGGCGGCCAGCGGCGCGACCAAATCACGGCCGGCGGGGGCGGCTTTGGCGGCGTTCCAGTCGCTCACCGCCGAATCGAACAGGGCAAACCCGTCGTGGTGCTTGCTGGTGACCACCACGTATTTCATGCCGGCGGCGCGGGCCAGGCGCGCCCACGCCTGCGGGTCGTAGTTGGCCGCAGTGAAGCCCTTGGCGAACTCCTTGTAATCAGCCACGGGGATCTTGCCGTTGTGCATGATCCACTCGCCGAGGCCGTTGGCCGGCTTCCCCTGCCACTCACCGGCAGGCACGGCGTAAACCCCCCAATGAATGAACATGCCGAAACGCGCGTCGCGGAACCATCGGGTGCGGGCCAGCGCCGCCGCATCCGGCGTGGCGGCGCTCGCTCCTTGCGCGCAGAGCGGCGAGGGCGAGCCGAGAAGGGCGATTAGTACTAAAGAGCTGAGGTGACGAAGCGGGTGTTTCATGGCGGAAGCATTCGATGGATGATTGTGAATGGAATGGATCAGATGATTGCCGACCCTATTACTTCAACAGTTCCGTCAGCTTGGGTTGCATCGCGTCGGCCCAGATCTGATAGCCTGCGGTGGTGGGGTGGACAAGATCGCCAAGGAGGTCTTTGGATATGACGCCATCGGGCTGCAGGAACTTCGCGCCAAAATCCAGGAAAATGACGTGTGCGCCATCATCGAGTTTGGCGATGATTTGATTGACGTCGGCCACCTTGATGCGCCAGGCGTCAGCGGGCTTTTCACCGCGCGGGAACACGGAGAGCAGAAGAATCTTGCTGGCGGGCGATTGGGCACGGATTTCCTGAACGATGGCGGTGATGCCCTCGGCGATCTGCGGCGCGCTGTTGAACATGTTATTATTCGTGCCGATCATGAGCACCACGACCTTGGGCTTGATGCCGGTGAGATTGCCGTTTTTCAGGCGCCAGAGCACGTTCTCCGTCCTATCGCCGCTGATGCCGAAGTTGGCGGCTTTAAGCGGCGCGTAGCGTTCGGCCCAAATTTTCGCGCCGGCTTTTGCCCAGCCATCGGTGATCGAGTCGCCGAGGAAGAGCAGGTCCACGCCGCCCTTTTTGGCGATGGAGTTGAATCCCTCGTGCCGGACGATCCAGTCGTTGCGCGGCACCGGCACGGTTGCCGAATTTGCGGATGCGGGCTGCGGTGACTCGGCGCGGAGGCTGAGCGAGGTGACCAATAGCAGGCCGGTGAGCAGGAGTTGTTTCATGTGCATAATCGGGGAAGGCGTCGCACTCACCGCGTGGCGGATTTGGCGGGAGTCAATGAGAGTTTGTTTGAT
>JBAXBG010000296.1:0-2789 GCA_037142115.1 Verrucomicrobiota bacterium
CTGACTCTACCCCTGACTCTACCCCTGACTCTACCCCTGACTGGGGCCCGACTGGCGGGGTGATTGATGCATCCGGCTCGGGAACCGGTCTGGGAAACTCGGTGATGAAGATGCCGGCGACTTGGCTGAAGCGGACGTTGGGGGCTTTTTCGAGGATGAGCGGGATGCCACGGCCCCAGGCCTCGATGAGGTGGATGCGGCGGAGGAGGTCGGCGATGAAGGGATTGCGGCGGCGGGAGACTTTGGCGGTCTTCAAGGTCCGCAGGGTGACGCCTTCCATGAGGGTTCCCGGGTTGCGGACCTCGACACGGTCCGGGAAGATGGCGATGCGGACTTCATCGGGGTCGCGGTAGTCGCGGTGGCAGAAGGCGTTGATGATGGCCTCGCGGAAGGCATCGCGGTCGATCTCTGGCACATCCACGCGGACGAGACCGTTGAGTCTCATGCCGATGCGGATGTTCTTGAGGATGTATTTTTCGGCTTCCTCGATCAGGGTGAGGATGTCGCCGGTGAAGTCATGCTGGTCGATGATGGTTGAGGTGGAGGGTGTGGCGAAAACGGCGCAACGGAGAGTGAGTGCGGGGGGCTTGGCAAAGAAGACACGGGCGGCGTTGAGATAATGACCGTCCACGTAGAGACCGAGGTTTTCCAGTGCTCCTTGTGCATTGCTCCAAGTGAGTCCTGACTTGCGGACGAAGGCGCGCAGCTTTGGCGCATCGGGTTTGAAGGAGCCGTCCTGGATGGCTTCCGTGTCCCAGCTGCGGTGGCTGCGGTTTTGTTGAAGGATGAGGGTCTCCAGTTCCTTGGCGGAGAGTTGCCGGTCCTCATCGGCGACGCGCATGTAGGCGCGGCCATGGGCGTAGTAGGGTTTTTGGCTGCCGGAGAATGTGACGCTGACGCACGACTTGCCGTCGAGGACGACCTTGGAGACTTCCGGATAGATTTTAGGCTCGATGTGGGCGGCGATGGCCTGTGAGACTTTGCGCAGGGTGGTTTCGGATACATCCATGCCGACAGGGCGGCCGTCGTTTTTGATGCCGAACCACAACTCGCCACTGCCGTGTTTATTGAGAATGGCGGCCATGGAATTGAGTCCATCGCTGAGTTCGGCGAGGCTTTTTTTGTATTCGATGGTTTCGGATTCTGTCACGGGCGAGGGACTTCAGGTGAAGAGGTTGAGAAGCGGCGCGAGGTCGTTCCAGGGGAGGACGGTGGCCTTTTCGCGTTCCTGGCGGGCGGTGCCGCCGTGGATGAGCCAGGGGGTCAGGGTCTGGCGGGTGAGCTTGGCACGCCAGTAATCGAGACCGCTGAAGAAATCGGAGGCGATGGTTTCGCCGGACTTGATTTCGATCGCTTGGAAGGTGTCCGGCGCGGTTTCGATGAGGGCATCGACTTCGTGGCCTTCCTTGTCGCGGAGGAAGTGGAGGGAGGGCTTGATGCCACGATTGGTCTGGGCCTTGAGGAGTTCGGTCATGACCCAGTTTTCAAACAAGGCGCCGCGCTGGGGGTGGGCGCGGATGTGACTGGCGTCGCGCACACCGAGGAACCAGGCGGCAAGGCCGGAATCGCAGAAGTAGAGCTTGGGAGTCTTGATGAGGCGTTTGTTTAGATTGCTGAACCAGGGCCGGACGAGAAACACCAGGTGGCTGGCCTGGAGCACGGAGAGCCAGGACTCGGCGGTGATGCGGGTGATGCCGGTGTCCGCCGCGAGTGAGGTGATATTGAGAAGCTGACCGATGCGCCCGGCGCAGAGCCGAACGAAGCGCTGGAAGGTGGCGAGATCCTGGATGTTGAGGATTTGCCGCACGTCACGCTCGAGGTAGGTGCTGATGTAGTCTTGTAGCCAGAGGGTTGGTTCGACCGGGCGATCATAAACGGCCGGGAAAAAGCCGGTGTGGAGGAATTCGTCCATGGTGGCAGGGGCGCGTCCGGCGGCTTGCAGCTCCGCCAGGGAGAACGGCAGGAGCGTGAGCAGAGCGGCCCGCCCGGCGAGGCTCTGGGTGATCGACTCGATGAGCTCGAACTGGCTGGACCCAGTAAGGATGAAGCGCCCCATCCGGCGGTCAGAGTCGACGACGCCCTGAAGGTAGGAAAAAAGTTCTGGGGCACGCTGGACCTCATCGAGGATGGCCCCATCCGATATCTGGCGGAGAAAGGCCCGCGGATCTTCGGTGGCGAGAGCGCGGGTGTCCGGATCTTCCAGTGAGAAATAAGGCAGGGCCGGGGCTAGAAGTCGCGAAAGCGTGGTTTTGCCGGATTGGCGGGGTCCGGTGATCGTCAGAATCGGGAATCCGGCCAGCCGCTTGCGGGCCGCAGCGGAGGCGATGCGGGGAATCGTATGGCCAGGAAGCGGTGGGGTGGAAAGGCCGGGCATGACTATTCGTATAGTCGGGAAACCGTTTAGTCAAGAATTTCCGGCAGCGGGCATGAGGACATAGATGCCGAGGACACCTGTATTCAGTGCGGAGATGTCTCGGCGGCGTTGCATTGAGTGGCGCTGGAGGAGGAGTTCGATGAGGATAAGGTCGGCAGGCGGGACGCTGGCTAGGATGACCTGCGGATCTTGACCGTTGCAGGGGTGCCAGGATCCGTCGGTGGGGTCGAATATGCAGGGTGGAGACTGCGGGATATTCCAACGGATGCGGTCGGAACCGGGCACGCTGTGGATTTCGAGGTGGAGGCCCGGGCGGATGTCTAGGATCATGGAGTGGGGAATCGTGGAGGATTTCAAGGAGAGTGGTGCAGGCGGACCAGTCCGGTCCATGGGGGGACTAGGCCGTCCTGACCCG
>JBAXBG010000297.1:0-2775 GCA_037142115.1 Verrucomicrobiota bacterium
TCATCAACGTCGATTCCACGCTGGTGGCCGAAGCCCCGAAAATCCTGCCCCACCGCGAGGCGATGCGCCACAACCTCGGCACCGCGCTGGGAATCCCGCCCGAACGCGTCGGCATCAAGGCCACCACCAACGAAACCATGGGCTTCGTCGGCCGCCACGAGGGCATCGCCGCCATGGCTGTCGCACAGGTGGAGCGTGCCTGCCCGGTCTAATCTGGCGGGCGACGGTCGTCGACCGCCAGATGCTCTAACCCTAGACGGGAAAATGAGCCTACCGTTTCCATTTTTCCTTATAGGCTAACGGCTAACCGGGCCGCCCTCGATCACCTCGCGGACCCGTCCGGCGATCAAGTCGGCGAGCTGGCTTTCGCCTTCCTGGCGCAGGAAGTCGCAATAGTTGGCGGCGACGGCCTCGAGGTCATCCCTGGATTCCGGGCCGAGGGCTTCGAAGCCGGCCAGGGCGTTTTCAAAGTGGCGGCGCGCCCACGCGCGGTCGCCGGTGCTGAGCAGGGCGAGCGCGAGGTTGTTATGGGACTGGGCGGTGTCCGGGTGTTCCTCGCCGAGGAGTTTGCGGCGGGTTTCGAGCGCCATCATGTGCATCTCGCGCGACTGCTCGTGGAAGCCGGCGGTCTGGTAGAGGGCGCCCAGGTTGCTGGACACCGTGGCGGTTTGCTCGTGCTCCTGGCCGAGCTGGGAGTGGACGATTTCCAGCGCCCGCAGGAAATAGCTTTCCGCGGCATCGAGTTGGCCGGATGCCTTGTAGAGGAAGCCAAGGTTGTTGGCCATGGCGGCGATGTCGAGCATCAGCGGGGGCTCGTGGCGTTCGAAGAAATCAATGGCGAGCAGCCAGTGTTCACCGGCCTTATCCTGGCGGGCCAGTCCATCATAGGCCGCACCGAGGGCGGCGTGGAGCCGGCCAATCTGGCCCAAGCGGTCAGGGCGGTCCGGCAATTGGTCAATGGCCTGCCGATAATCGTCACGAGCATGTTCAAATTCGCCAAGTTCGCGGTAGATGTCACCGCGGATTTCGAGGGTGGAAGCGAAGGCGTCGATGCTATCGAGGTTGGGCCCCAGAGTTTGCTGGCATTTTTCCACGGCGGCGGAGGCCGCGTGGAGGGCCTCGTCAAGGTCGCCGGCCGCGCGCAGCGATTGCACACGGTCCTGTAAGATGCCAATCAGCGTTGCGGTCGGGGAGTCCATGAAATAAGATAAGTGGTGCGTTACGGAATGCATTATTGCCGATTTTGCTCCGGTGACGAGCGGAATTCGTCAGCGGGGAGAAGTCTTTCGAGGAGGGCCTCCCGCGAGGCGGGCAACGCCCCGAGCAGCTCGCGCAGCGTCAGTTCCGCGGGCTGCGGGTGGCGATCCATTCCCAGCTGGCGCGCCAACTCGCGCTCGAAGTGGCGGAGCGCCCGCAGGCTCGGGCCGGTGGCGTCGATGTGGTCGAGCGCGCGTCCTAGCAGGTCATGCATGGCCGGGTCCGGATGCTCGGGTTCGACGGCGGCTTCGACCAGTTGGCCGCAATAGGCCGCCATCAAGGTGGCGGTGTAATTTTTGCGCAAGCCCTCACGCCAGCGGCTGATAAACACCTCGCGCAAGGCGTGCAGGTCCCCCCGCCGCGCGCGCTGGAAAGTGATCTCGCCGCTGAAAAACAGATCGAGTTGCCCGGCGAACGGACTTTTCGGCCGGCGGGCACCCTTGGCCACGGTCTTGAGCAGGCCGTGGTCCGCACTGAACCAATGCACGATCAGGCTGGTGTCGGTGAGCCGGGTCAGCCGAATGACGATGGCCTGCGTGGATTGCACACGGCGAGTTTCGCGGAATCCCGGGCGGGTGTCCACTGGCAAGTCATGAGATGGTGACGCCGTAGGCGCGTTCGTCAGAACCCGGCATCCCGCGTGCTGTCACCCGCACGCCTGCGGCAAGAGCCCCCAAGCCTCCGTTCCGGCAGGGCAGTTCCAGTTGCCACCCGCGTGATCCCGCCATACGCTCCCTCGCATGCCCGGTGCTTTCACTCTCGTTCTGGAAACTTCCACCCCCCACGCCTCGATTGCACTGGTCGGGCCGGAGGGGGTGGTCGAGCAGCGGGGGTTTTGCAGCGACCGCAACCACAACGCGCTGCTGTTCGAGCCGCTGGAAGCATTGTTGCACGCTTGCGGGCCGGCCAGAATCGCCCTGGTGCTCGTCGGCAGCGGACCCGGCAGTTACAGCGGGACGCGCGTCGGCATCGCCGCCGCACAGGGCGTGGCCATCGCCTTGGGCTGCCCGGCTGTGGCAGTGCCCTCGATTCTCGCCGTGCCCTGCGCGGATGGCGGCGCGTCCTGCGTCGCCATCGGCGACGCGCGGCGCGGCAGCTATTGGCACGCCCACGTGGCAGCAGGCCGCCTCACCGCAGAACCCGCGCTGTGTGACGCCGCGGGACTGGATGCCGTGGTCGCGGCGGCTGCGGGGCTCGCGGTTTTTGCCTTTGAAGAACCCGGGCGATTTCCGCTGGCGGCCGAGCTCGCCGCTCAGGTCGCGCTTGAAATCCCGGATGCCACGCGGCTGTGGCAGGCCTGGGTTCACACCGACGCGGAGACCCGCCGCCAGTGGACGGCCACCATCCCGCAACCGCTCTACCTCAAGCCCCCGCACATCACCCCGGCCAAGCAAGCGTGTTGGGTGCGAAAGGGATAAGACCTTAAACGCATCGCCATCAGCTAAGGAGCCGCGACATTCTTGTCGCGTCTTCAATAAGGAGCCGCGACATTCTTGTCGCGTCTTCAATAAGGAGCCG
>JBAXBG010000298.1:0-2721 GCA_037142115.1 Verrucomicrobiota bacterium
GTGACGAATCGCACCAGAATGTTGACCGATGAGAGCACTGCCACCGATGTCACCGGATTGGCGACGAGGAACGCCTGCACCGGCGGAAAGAACGCAGCCGCGAAAGCGATCAGTTGCAGCCAGACGGTTTTGGATTGAAGGATGGATTTGGTGTTCATGGTGGGGTGCTTGGTAGGTCGTGGCGGCCTCGCCGCGCCGTGACTGCACGCACCCTGCCACACCCCCGCAAACCCGCCGCCACACCTCCCACAGATCACACACCTTCCGCCCTGGGGCGCGGGATTTGTCCCGCTCTGCCCATCCTAGCCGACGCGCGCAATCCTCGCATCCGCCTGCTGGCGCTGCTTATAGAGCAACACCGATCCGCTGTCGAGGCGCAGCGCCGCGTTGCTGGCCTTACCGTCCTTGCGCCGCACCCGCGCGCCCGGCTTGTATCCGTCCAACAAGCGCAACCGGAACAGATCGCTGACCGTCCACTCGGAACACCCCAGCACCCGCGCCGCCTGCTTGCGGCTCATGTGCGAGAGCGGCCGGCGCGCGATGACCGTCACGCGGCCCTCACCGGCCGTAACGACTTCGGATTCCCATATGAGCAGGTGCAATTGTTCGGACACGCGCCGATGCTAGCACGGGTTTTCATTCTCTCCGGAAATTCCCGACTAGTCCCAGCCCATGGATTTGCGGTAGGCGCTTATCCGGGACGCAAAGTCTTCGGCATCAGCAGATCTGGATGCCACTAACTGGATCGCGGCCGCCCTCTCCTCGGTCTGGTTTGGGGTCAGTGATTTGGGCAATTGGGAGATCTCGGCTCTAGCGGCTCGCTCCACAGCCTGTTTTCGTCCGGAAGGACTGTTCGCCATCGCTGCGTCATCAATCACCGTTGCCACCCCCAGAATCCCTTTCTGCTGGGCCTTTTTGAGCAGTTGCATGTCCTCAATGATGTTGGCATTCCATGCGCCCAGCGCATAAACAATCACGTAGTGCCGGCCCGCCACCGGAACATAAACTTTCCCGTGGAACCCACCCTTCGGCGTGCTCGCGAGCAACGTTCTCGTGGCGGCGTCATAAACCATCACCCAGGTGCCGCTATCCCGGTAGCGGACGGACGGGTCGCACCCGAGGGGGGTGTAAAACTCCTCGGCCGTCCATTCCAAATAGTATGGAGTGCGCGCGGTGTATACCTCCGACGCCTCATTGTAGGACGCGCCATGACCAACCCCATGCCGGTTTTGCGGCGGCTCCTGACCCAGGGCGCAATAAACCGTCCCCAGGGACATCGCTACAATCAACAGGCGGGTTTTCATGGTTAGCGTTTCGCAATCCTCCTGACCATCCCCCACACCGGGTATGCCCAGGCGATCTGGTCTCGCGGAATCTCCTCTACGCCCCATTGAGGATTGAGCGGGATCAACCGTAAGCATTCGGGACGGATTTCGACCCTACGGAAAATGTAGCCATCCGTGCACATTTTCAGGATTGCCAAACATCCGTTGTAGATCTCTTCGCCTGGCTGCAAAATAAGGATGTCTCCCTCATAGAACTTCGGCTCCATGGAGTCACCCTCCAAGCGCACCGCGAACGCTTTGGGATCGCGACATTCTGTCGGAACCCGTTCCTGCCAACTCTCTGGAATCTCGTCATAGTTCATGGCGTCCCCAGCGTGCGCCCATCCCAGCACCGGAATTGTCCTATTTTCACTCTGATTCAGAGTTTTCGCGAGATGGTCGCCAATTGCTGATTCGATCTCCGCTTTCTCCAATTTTCTCCAGACCTTCTCCGATATTTGCTGCTTCCCACTCCGATAAGCGTGGAACATGGATGCGGATATTCCAATTATCGCAGGCAAACCAGAGAGGACGATCCCGTGTTTCAGAGCCAACCTCTCGGTCCTTTCTGAAAACTCTGAAAACATCTCCGATTTATCTTGCTTCATTCTCTGATTTCTCTGATTACTTCGCGTGTAGCCCGCTACGGGCAACGCGCAACAGACCACTTCCCGCCGCCGATGTCACTTAGGAAATCACAACCGCTCTCATTCTACCGCGATTCCCTCCGCGCCAAGGGCTGGTCCCTACGCACGGCGGCCCCACTGCTGCACGTCCATTTCTCGCATTTGCATCACGTTCTGACCGGCGCACGCCGCAGTTCGGCGCTGCTTTCCAGGATTGAGCGCCTCCCCGTCCGCAACGCTACGGACAACCGAACCAATCTGCAAATCCATTAGACCGACCCCATGACCCCCACCCATCGCCACAGCCTGCCGAGCGAGGACCGCCTCGCCGGCGTGATCACCGCAATCACCCGCCGCTACCTGCGGCTCCGCCGCGAGGGCCGTCCGGTGGCCCACCTGCTACAGCGCAGCCGCCAGATCTCCGCCTGCTACCTGCAGGCGCTGCACGCCAGCCGCAGCGCCGCCGATGCATTGTCCGCTCACTGATCATCACCCGCTCTCCTCATGCCCACCACCGACCTAACCGACGACCAGATAGACGACCTCCTGGCCGAGGAAATCGCCAACCGAGTGATCGCCTGCCACCCCAGCGCCACCAGCCGATTCCGGCGCGGCCTGGTCAAGCTCTACACCGAGCAAGCAGTGGGCACGGCCAGCGCGCCGGGACGCATCCGCGACCGCGAGCTGGCCGCCTACTTCGGCGAGGCCCCGCAACGCATTTCCGAGACGCGCAACAGCGCCCTGACCCGCGCCTGGCGCGCCATCCACGA
>JBAXBG010000299.1:0-2679 GCA_037142115.1 Verrucomicrobiota bacterium
GGCCGGAGCGAGTCCGCCGCTGGCCCGCACCCGCGAGTTTCGTGCCAGCCGGCCCAACCAGGTCATGGCTGACCGGATTCTCAAAACAAAGCGTGGCCCCGGTGGCTTCGGCCCCGCTGCTGAGGCGGGCCTGAATTCCCTCCGCCACCAGCGCCGCCGCCAGCGCCGCATGCACCAAGCGGTAACTTTCCGCCCCGCGGCAGCTGGCCAGCGCGTCGCCAGCCGGAGCGACCACCGTGTAAGTCCAATCCGCGCGATGGTCGACGGTGCCGCCGCCAGTCCAGCGCCGAACCCACTCGACGCCTGGCAACGAAGTCATGGCCTCGCCGAGCGCGCCAAAATACCCGACGCTCCCCCAATCGCCCAGCCACCGATAGACGCGCAGCACGGGAGTGGTGGCGGTTTCCAGCAGCCATTCGTCCACCGCCATCGCCGCCGGTCCCGCCCGCGCGACCGGATCGATCCACACCCGCAATTTGTCAAAGGATTCCATCCGCGCCATTCTCATCTGGAAAATCGCGGTCTGAAAACCGAAAACGCGGCCCCTGCCTTGCAATCCGCCCAAACCCCGCCAATTTCCTCCCATGTCCATCGCGCCCAAGCCAACCAGCGCCCTTCTCATCGTCGGCCACGGGTCCACCGAGAATCCGGATTCGTCGGCACCGTATTTCGAGCATGCCGATGAAATCCGCCGCCGCAGGCTGTTCGCCGAAGTGCACTGCTGTTTTTGGAAAGAAGAACCGTCGCTGCGCGAGGCCCTCTACCTGATCGACTCCGACGAGGTGTATGTGGTGCCGGATTTCATCAGCGAGGGCTATTTCACCCAGGACGTCATCCCGCGCGAGTTGCAACTCACCGGCCCGACCACCCTCGTGCGCCACAAATCCTTGCATTATTGCCTGCCCGTGGGCATCCACCCGTCGATGACCGGGCTGATCCTACGCCGTGCCAAGGAGGTGGCTCCCGACGTCGATCCAGCCACCACCACCCTGATCATTGTCGGCCACGGCACCGGCCTCAACCAAAACTCCAGCAAGGCGGTGCGCGATCAGGTGGATCTCATCGCCGCCGCGGGCGCGGGCTACGCCGCCGTGCTCGATGCCTACATGGAAGAACCCCCGCTCATCGCCCAATGGGATCAACTGGCCACCACTCCCAACGTCATCGTCGTCCCCTTCTTCATCTCCGACGGCTTGCATTCCTACCAGGACATCCCGGTGCTGCTCGGCATTGATCATGAAATCGGGGCCGCCGCCAGCCAGCGCGATGTCTTCCGCCACAACCCCCACCTCCTCCGCGACAAAACCCTCTTCTACAGCTCCTCTATCGGAACCGAACGACTGTTGGCTGATGTCATTCTGGACCAGGTCGGCGATTTCGATAAAATCCACAAGGCCCTATAAGTCATAATTTTGCATTCATAATTCCACCTTTCTCTGAACAACATGTCGATCGCCTCCGAACTCGCAAAACTGCTCCATGCCGGGGTCCACCGGCTTGGCGAGATTGAGATTCAAACGACCGCCTCAAGCCCCCGCTTCGCCCTTTGCCATTGGCAGGATGCGGAGCGGCTGAGCGAGGGGGCGAGTGGTGGCTACGGCGGGTTGAAGGCATATTCAGGGCCGGAGGCGGCGCGGGAGTTGTCGCTGTATGGGGAGGACGGGCAGTACCGGTTTGCAAAAGGGCAGATGAATTTGAAGCGCGGTTGGATGATGGCGCTGCACGACGAGGAAGAACTGCGCCAGGCGCTGGACCAGTTTTATCCGGCGGCGGTGGGGCTGCATCTGGCGAGCCAGCATGGGACGCTGGAAGTGGAAAACCTGCGCGACAAGCTCGGACGTCAAAGTGGGATGTATCGGCTGGCGCGCACGGTCAGCGACGCCGGAGCACAGCAACTCGTGCGGGAGGTCTGCGGCCCGGCCCACCAGTGCGCCAAACGGATTCTATGGCGACTCGACGCCAACACGCCGCTGGAGCACAGCGAGGCGAGCCGCTTCAACGGGATTTCCGGTGACGTGCCGCCCGGCGAGGCGATTCCCCTGCTCTGCCGCGAGGCGTGCAACCATTTTGTCGCCGAGTGCCGGCGGGTGGCCAAGGCGGAGGCTTCGCCATCTTGAACCACCGGGCCCGCTTTAGGGCCGTGTTTGCAGGAGGGGGGACATTTTTGTCCCCCTCTTCTCTTCCAGACGACGACAAGAATGTCGTCGCTCCTCACCAGACGACGACAAGAATGTCGTCGCTCCTCACCAGACGACGACAAGAATGTCGTCGCTCCTCAATGAACTCAGCACGCGCCCCGGCAGGCGAGGCGTTCCAGGCCTTGTGGCAGTCCTGTGCGGCCTCAAAACTCCGCGGGCCCGTTCAGGCGCTCACACTTCTCAGGCTGGCCGGGGAGGAAGTCGACGACCTGTTTTTGGGCGCGGAGTTTGTCCTGCAAGGCGGAGACGTTGAGCTGCTGGACCTCGATTCCGTCTTTCGCGGCCATCGCGGCGGCGACACCAGCGGCGTGGCCGGTGATCATCCAGACGCTTTCCAGGCGCAGGGTGCAGAACGCGACGTGCGTGTAGCTGGCGGCTCCGGGGACCAGCAGATTCGTGCATTCGGCCGGCTTGGGCGTGAGGGCGCGGAACGGGATTTGATTTGCGTAGCCCATGCGCCAGATGCGCCCTTCGTTGACGA
>JBAXBG010000300.1:0-2650 GCA_037142115.1 Verrucomicrobiota bacterium
TGGGCGTGCTGTCGATTGATCCCGGGAAGAATCCGCTGCCGCTGGCGGAGCGGGATCTGTTAGCCGCCATCGCCGCCCAACTCGGCCTTGGTCTGGAACGCAACCACCTGCTCCACGCCATCCACCATGCCGAATTCCTTGAACGCGGCGACCAACTCCGCCGCTCGCTGCTCGACCACGTGTCCCACGAACTCCGGACCCCGGTCTCGGTGCTCGGTTCGGCGCTCGACGCCCTCGACAGCGGCACCCCAGCCGCCCACCTCATCACCGAAATGCGCGGCGCCCAAAAGCGCTTGCGCAGGGTGGTCGATCAGCTCGTCGAGTCCACCCGCATCGAAAGCGGCGCGGTCGAACCGAAGCCGGAATGGTGCGATTTGTTGGAGATCCTGGAAAACGCCGGCGAACAAGCCGCCGACGCCATTGCCGGCCATGCGCTCGACACCGGGATCGCGGCCGGAACCCCGCCACTGGTCTGGCTCGATGCCGACCTGCTTCTTGCCGCCCTTGGCAATCTGCTGGCCAACGCCGGTCACCACACCCCGCCGGGGACGCCGATCCACCTGCGTGCCTGCATCAACCAGGATTCGCAGCTCGAAATCCATGTCCGCGACGAGGGGCCGGGCCTCAAAGATCCGGTCCGCGTGTTCGACCGCTTTCACCGTGGCGAGGACAGCCGCCCGGGCGGCCTCGGCCTCGGCCTCTCCATCGTGCGCGGCCTCATCCGCGGGCTTGGCGGAACCAGCGAGGCGCGCAACACTCCCGGCGGCGGCGCGGAATTCATCTTGAAAATCCCGGTCCGCACCGCCAATCAAATCCCCGAAATCCAGTGAGCCGCATCCTAGTTATCGACGACGAACTCTCGATCCGGCGCCTGCTTCGGATTCTCCTCGAAGGCGCCAGCCACACGGTGATCTCGGCCGACGATGCCTCCCACGGACTCCACGCGCTGGCCCTGGAGAAACCCGACCTCCTCATCCTCGATCTCGGCCTGCCAGACATGGACGGCATCGAAGTCCACCGACAATGGCTCGCACTACAACTCATCCGACAAAGGAAAATGGAAACCACGGATTACACGGATTACACGGATTATTAGAGAGTTATGAGTATTGAGCCGCTAACCCGCTGGGTGAGCCTGAAGTCTGATAGAACACGGGGGTTTCCTCCGTTAAATCCGTAAAAATCCGTGTAATCCGTGGTGAAATGAACCGTCCTGCCGTTTTTCATTTTCCTATTTATGACCTTCAAGGACTATCCAGCCAGCCAGACCGCGGGTTCGTTCAACCTGTCGAAGATGCAGAAGCAGGTCGAAGCAATGTCGGCCGGCACCGGCGATTAACCCCGGATTCACAGCAATACCAACCCAAGCCACCGGGCAGCACCTGTTTCATCCGGGTGTGGCCGGCCTTGGAGCGCAGGGTTTATCCCGCAGGCCCCCAAGTCACCCAGACGTCATCCCCCTTGGTGTCCCGCAGCGTTCCCTGTCATCTCCACACATGCCCTATCAACGAACCGGTCCAGTCTAACGAGGTTCTGTGAACGCGCTTTGCGCTTGCCAGCGGCGGATGATATGCGCCAAGATTCAATTTCGGATGATTACTCGGCTATTTTCAGCGGCGTTGCGCGGGGTGGAGGCGCACGAGGTCGAGGTCGAGGTCAACGCCCGCGGCGCGGACAAGCCGATCATCATGATCGTGGGCCTGCCCGATGCGTCGGTTAGGGAATCCTCGCAGCGGGTGATCTCGGCCATCGGCGCGTCGGCCTTGTTCCTCGATGACGGCGTGAAAACCGTGAACCTGGCACCCGCCGATCTTAAAAAAGAGGGGCCGTCGTTTGATTTGCCCATCGCGCTGGCGATGGTGGCCGCCAGCCGGACCAAGGCGTTCAATGCCGACGACTGTTGCGTGGTGGGCGAGCTGGGCCTGGACGGCACGGTGCGCCCGGTCAAGGGGGTGTTGTCGATTGCCTTGGAAGCCAAGCGCCGCGGCCGGACACGGGTGCTGGTGCCCGAGGTCAACGCGCCGGAAGCCGCGGTGATCGAGGGCATCCAGGTGTTTCCCATCCGCTGCCTCAAGGACGCCTGGGACTTCCTGCTAGGCGAGCTGGTCATCCCGCCGTTTCTCCTCGACCGCCGGGCATTCTTCAACTCCCACCGCAGCTACGAATTCGACTTCGACGAGGTCCGCGGCCAGCACCATGTCAAGCGCGCCCTGGAGGTCGCGGCAGCGGGCTTCCATGCGCTGCTGATGGTCGGGCCGCCTGGCACCGGCAAATCCATGCTGGCCAAGCGGATTCCGACGATCCTGCCGGACATGACCGAGGACGAGGCGATTGAAACCACCCAAATCCACTCGATCACCGGGATGTTGGACCCGAAGCGCGCGTTTCTCACCACCCGCCCGTTCCGCGCGCCGCACCACACCATCTCCGACGCCGGCCTGTTAGGCGGAGGGACCAATCCCGGCCCGGGCGAGGTCTCGCTGGCGCACCACGGCGTGCTGTTCCTCGACGAGTTGCCGGAGTTCCGCCGCCAGACCCTTGAGGTGCTGCGTCAGCCATTGGAAGACGGCGATGTGACGATCTCGCGCGCCGTCGGATCGCTCACCTTTCCCTCGCGATTTATGTTAGTAGCGGCCATGAACCCTTGTCC
>JBAXBG010000301.1:0-2645 GCA_037142115.1 Verrucomicrobiota bacterium
CTCCAGACTCGCTCGCGGCAGGGATGCCAAAGCAAGCGATGTGAAGCGCGAGTCTCCAGACTCGCTCGCGGCAGGGATGCCAAAGCAAGCGATGTGAAGCGCGAGTCTGGAGACTCGCGGTCCGAGGCCTGGGATGGCGGCGGTGGTTTTCGGGTGCTTGGGCAGGGATCCTGCTTGGCGAACGAAAATCCAGAGTGCATGTTGCCTGCCGCCACAAGGTATGAAAGTTCTCAGCCACCTCGATTCCCGATACGCCTCGTTTGTCCGCCGCCTCAACCGCCGCGCCTTGCCGGAAGCGGGCGTGCGTGATCTGGTGGCCGAAATCATCGCCGATGTGGCGGCCAAGGGGGACGAGGCGTTGGTGACCTTTACCAAGCGCTTTGATGGGGCGGTGCTCACGCCCAAAACCCTGTGGGTCACTGCGGCGGAGTTTGCGGAGGCGAAAAAGGCCGTCACCCCGGCCACCCGCATGGCGGTGGCGCGCAGTCTCACCAACATCCGGGCCTTCGCGCAGCACGGCTTGCGCAAGGATTGGTCGGCCAAGAATGCCGAAGGGGCAACGGTCGGCGAGCGCTTCACCCCGTTCGACCGGGTGGGGGTCTATGTGCCGGGCGGCAAGGCCCCCTTGGTTTCCACGGCGCTGATGACGGCGGGTTTCGGCCAGGCCGCGGGCGTGCCTGAAATCATCGCGGCCACCCCGTGCGGGCCCGATGGCGCGGTGAATCCAGCCTTGCTTTACGCGCTCCAGGCTGCGGGCGTCACCGAGGTGATCAAGGTCGGCGGAGCGCAGGCGATTGCCGCGCTCGCGCTGGGCACCAAGACGATCCGCCCGGTGGACCGCATTTTCGGGCCCGGCAACCGCTTCGTGGTCGAGGCCAAGCGTCAGCTGGTCGGCGCGGTTTCCATCGACCTGCTCCCCGGGCCGAGCGAAATCCTCATCCTCGCCGACAAATCGGGCAACCCGGATTTCATCGCGGCGGACATGCTCGCGCAGGCGGAGCACGGTGGCGACAGCGTGGTGGGCTTCGCCACCGACTCGAAAGCCCTGCTGGGCAAAGTGGTCAAATCGATCGAGAAACAACTGCCCGCCCTGTCGCGCGGGAAAATCATCCGCGACGTCCTGAAAGCCGGCACCTTCCTGCTGCATCTCAAATCATTCGCGGACGGGGTGGCCATTTGTAACGCCTTCTGCCCGGAGCACCTGTCGCTCATCACCGCCGACGAAAAACGCTGGCTGCC
The DNA here is from genome assembly GCA_037142115.1 of Verrucomicrobiota bacterium. Lineage (GTDB taxonomy): Bacteria > Verrucomicrobiota > Verrucomicrobiia > Verrucomicrobiales > Akkermansiaceae > Luteolibacter. Next base: position 1,240 of record JBAXBG010000301.1, read on the forward strand.
CAAGATCCGCACCGCCGGCGCGATCTATCTGGGCTCGTATTCCCCGGTGGCCGTCGGCGATTTCCTCGCCGGCCCCAGCCACACCCTGCCGACCGGCGGGGCGGGTCGTTCGTTCTCCGGCCTGCGCGCCGACCAGTTCCAACGCCGCACCAGCATCGTGCGCCTCGATCAAAAATCCGTGCGGGCGTCGCTGGCGGTGGTCGAGGAGTTCGCCCGCATCGAGGGCCTCGACGCCCACGGTCGCTCGACTTCGATCCGCCTTGAGCAATGACGCGGGTCACGTGTGGATTTACCGCCAAGGCGCCAAGTGCGCCAAGGAATGCACAGCAAGCCAGGGGCTTCTGCGGTCATCTTTTAGGTGAGAGGTCTTAGCGATCTTGGTGCCTTGGCGGTCAATCTGGATCAGCTTACCCTTCCGCCACCGGCATGACGTCCACGGCCACGGCCAGGCTCTGGCCGCCGGCCCCGAGGGTGACGCCGCGCAGGGGGCTGACGTCGGAGAAATCGCGGCCCCAGGCGACGGTGATGTGGCGCTCGCCCGGCAGGAGGTTGTTGGTGGGATCGGCATCCACCCAGCCGGCGGCCTCGCCGCAGAACAGGGAAATCCAGGCGTGAGACGCATCCGCCCCTAACAAGCGGGCCGTGCCCGGCGGCGGGGCGGTTTCCAGATAGCCGCTGACGTAGCGGGCGGGCAGCCCTAACGAGCGCAGGCAGGCCAGCATCAGGTGGGCGAAATCCTGGCACACCCCGGCGCGCTTGCGCAGCACCTCGGCGACGGGAGTGCTCACTTCGGTCGCCCGGGGGTCGAAGGTGAAGTCATGGAACACCTTGTGCGTCAGGGCGATCAGCCCTGCCAGCACCGGCCGGCCGGGCGGGAACTCCGGGCCGGCGTAGGCGGCGAACTCCGGACCCACCGGCACCATCGGCGAGGCGAAGCGGAACGCCCCGGCCTCCGACCCCGGCGTGAGCTTCTTGGCGTGGCAGGCCGCCCGCACCGCCTCCCACGGCGGCGTGGCCGCGGGGTCTGCCGCCCGCATGGCTAACACCTCGACCATGCTCCGGGCGGTCACTTCCAGGATTTCGTGTTTGCCCTCGACCTCGAAATAGGTGGCGGTGTTGCCAAAGGCATCGGTGTGAATCCCGCGGCCCACCGGCACCGGCTTGATTTCCAGTTCGTGCCACGGGCAGCGCTGGCCCGGCAGGGTGCGCGGTGCCAGCCGCGCCAGATGGTGCGACACGGTCACCGAGCCGGTGTAGCTGTAAGTGGTGCGGTGGACGATGTGGAATTTCACGGATCGTGGCTGGTTGGCGTTTTTTTAGCAGGGAAAAAGGAAACCACGGATTACACGGATTTTACGGATGAGAATGATGGAATGCGGCTTTTTTGACCACTGATTGCACTGATT
>JBAXBG010000302.1:0-2625 GCA_037142115.1 Verrucomicrobiota bacterium
GTGTTTGGGGATCGGGGGCGTGGGCAAGCTCGCGCGGGACCGGAACATCCACCGAATTGGGCCCTTGCGCCAGGGGCGCGCGCGGCGGCGGAGTGCCCGCGGCGGGATCGGGAGTGGTTTTGGCGGGTGGATCCAACGGTTTCGCCGCCGTTTCCGCCGGCGATTCCACAGGGGTTTCGGGTGCCGGCGGTGCGGGCGACATGGTCGCCGCCGCCGCGGTGTTGGGGTCGGCATTGAGATGCCCGTCCTGGTAATCGCTGTGGGTGGTTTCGATCTCGGTGGGATCGCGCGCGGCCACGCCGGCTTGCGACGGCAGCGGCGGTGCGTCGGCCGCCGGCGCGCGCTCGCTGGTGGCCCGGGTGTTGCGCTCGCCGAGCAAGGCCGGGCTGTCCGGGCGGGGCGCGCTTTGGTCGGCCGAGGTCCGGGCAAAGCGCGGGCCAACGGCCTGCGCCGCTCCGGCGGGTGCGGCTTCGGTCGTTGGGGTGCTGGCCGGGGACTTGTCCGGCGTGGCGGGGGCCTGCACGGTTTCGGGGAAAATCATCACCACCGAGGCGCTCGGCGGCGGGGTGGGCGGCACGGATTTTTGACGCAGCACGGCGGCCTCCAGGACGGCGTAGCCGCCAAGGATCAGCAGGCCGGCATTGGCGAGCACGGACAGCCCCAGCGCGATCACCCACAGGTGCCCGTCGCCGCGCCGCTTGGAGGAATCCGACCCGTGCTGTGCCACGCCGCCAAGCTTGCCGGGAATGCCCGCCGGCGCAATCCGGGAAATCGGGATCGGAGCGCGAGTCTCCAGACTCGCCCGCGCGGGAGGGCCAAAGTTAGAGCGACATCTGCCTCTAGCGCTTTGACGGTTCTTGCTCAGGCGAGTCTGGCTCGCAGTCCTTGAGCGGCGTGCGCAAGCCCTCGTCCGCGGCCAGCGCGTTTTGGTTGGCATCGAACGATAAAAACGCCTTGGCCCCGAGCTCGATGGCGGTGGCGATGTGCAGGATGTCGAAGCTGCGGTGCCCTCCGGAGAAGGTGCGCGCTTTGGATATGCGCTCGCCGGTGACAAGGATGTTGATGAAGTCGATTTCCACCATCGTCACAAAGCCATCGCTGATGTCATCACCCAAGTCTGACAGCATTTTTTCCGCCTCATGAAGGGAGTAGCCCACATGGCGGTTGTTGCTATGCCGGAACGCCTGGAAGCGCACGGATTGGCGGAATTCCCATAACAACAATCGGGTGACGTGCAAGGGCTCGGCCATCGCCCGACGGTAGGCCACCGCCCGCACCGAGTTGTCTTGTGTCCGATAGAGGGCGCACAGGAACGAGGTGTCGGGGTAAGCGATCAACTGCGGTCCCCGAGTTCGGCTTCCCGCATTTCTTTGACTTCCTCTGCCGTGAAGACCCGGTCACCCCAGGTTTCCTTCATGCGCCGGAGGTGGGCCGCCGCATCGAAGCGCCGACTGGAACTCCCGTTGCCCGGCGGCGACAGGCGCGCAACCGGCTTGCCGTGTTTGGTGATTTCGATCTCCTGGCCGTCGGCCAGCCAGGCTTCCACCTTGCCAAAATCATAGCGTAAGTCCCTGACGGTGAGTGTTTGCATGATTGTGATGTTTAATTACATCACAAAATACCGGCTTCCCGGCTGCCGTCAAGTGGCAAAGCCTCAGCTCGGAGGCAGTTCGCGGAACGGGTTGAATACCTTGAGTCCCGGGCGGCGAAAATCTTTCTCGTTACCGGTGACGATGGTAAACCCATGTTTGCGGGCGGTCGCCGCGATGTAGCCGTCTTCGACCGGCATCGGCTGGCCGGCCTCCTCCAACAGGCGCTCCTGATCCGCCCAAACGTGCGCCACCGCCACATTGAATCCGTGAATGCGTCCCTGCATGGCCGCAATCAACCTTGTCAGCCAGAGTTGCAGCGCCTCACGAGGTTTGCCTTCCTTGGTTCGCACCCAATAGGCGAGTTGGGCAATCACCACCGCACTGGTGTGGCAACGGTCCTTCTCCTGCCTCAACCAGGCGATCACCCGCGGATCACCGTGCCGTTTGGCCGGTTGGGACAACACATCAGTATCCAGCAGCCAGTTCACAGCGGCTTCCTCCGCGGCGGTGCGGGTTTCCTGGCGGGCAAATCCTCCATCGGCACCGGGCAAGCCGCCAGGACGTCGAGCCAGTCTTCCTTGCCCGGCAAGCGCCGGAACACCACCGCGTCCTCCTCGTTGTCAAACACCACCTCAAAGCGATCCCCCGGCACCACCGGCATCAAGCCCGAGGGCAAGGTCAAACGGCGTTTGGCATCCAAGGTGACGATCATGGTGGGACGGTCCCACGCTGCGGGGACATCGTCAAGATCGAAACCGCCAACCCTGGCGCTCAACGCGCTACATCCGCCGCCCCGTCGCCAGCCCCTTCATGGCTCCCGCCCGCCACGGGTGCGCGGTGGCGAGCAGGCGGAAGGTCATCCACCACACGACTAACAGGAAAGCCGCCAGTCCGGCCAGCACCCATAGCCAGTGGTTTTTCACAAATCCGCCCCACAGGATCGGTGCCAGGGAAGACATGAACACGGCGAACATCATCACCGGCATCATCGTCCATAGCCGGTAGCCGAAGCGGAGCGTCAGCGGCAACAGGA
>JBAXBG010000303.1:0-2607 GCA_037142115.1 Verrucomicrobiota bacterium
GTGGTGGTGGACATGCGGTGCGGGATGATTGCAAAGGGCTGGGGACCGGCCTTGGGCCCAACCTAGCATCGCGGCAGGCGCGGGGCAGCAAGTATTCCGCCATTCGCTCCATGGGCAGGCGGCACCCGCGGCTCTCCAGACTTGCGGGACGCGCGCGGCTGGCTTTGACTTCCCGCATGACTCGTCCCGACGGCCGCTCCAACGACCAACTCCGCCCGATTTCCTTCGTCCCCAACGTCGCGCCCCACGCCACCGGCTCGGTGCTGGTGTCGTTTGGCAACACCCGGGTCATCTGCTCCGCCACCGTCGAGGACGACGTCCCGCGCTGGATGCGCGCCCAGCGCGTCGAGGGCGGCTGGCTCACCGCCGAATACTCGATGCTGCCGTATTCGACGCTCGAGCGCAAACCGCGCGACATTTCCCGCGGCAAACTCGACGGCCGCTCGTCCGAGATCCAACGCCTCATCGGCCGCGCGCTGCGGGCGGTGGTGGACTTGAAAAAAATCGGCCAGCGCACGGTGTGGATCGATTGCGACGTGCTGCAGGCCGATGGCGGCACCCGCACCGCCTCGATCACCGGCGGCTGCGTGGCGATGGCGATCGCCTTCAACAAGCTGTTTGCCGAGGGCAAGCTCAGGGATTTTCCGATCAAGAAGCTGGTCGCGGCGGTGTCGGCCGGCGTCTATCAGGGCGTGCCGGTGCTCGACCTCAACTATCCGGAGGACAAGGACGCGTCGGTGGACTTCAACGTGGTGATGACCGAGACGCTCGACTTCGTCGAGGTCCAGGGCAGCGGCGAGGAGGCGGTGTTCACCGGCGACGAAATGGCGGCCATGCTTGCGCTCTCGTGCAAGGGCATCGCCGACATCATCTCCAAACAAAAAGAGGCCATCCTCACCGCCGACCACGCCGGCCCCGCCGACCTGGCGTCGCTGGCGGCGGCATTCCGACGCTAGTCAGCGCGCCGGATCGTTCTGAGTCACTTGGCCATTGGGCTGCGCGCGTTCTCACGAACGCGGCTACTGGCAGGGCTGTCACGCTCCATTCCCAGTAGGCGCGCTGGTGACAGCGCGCGCGTTCTCACGAACGCGGCTACAGATAGCACTGAGTTTTCACAACCGCGAGGGCAGCCTCCGCCCATCTCCGCTTCACCCTGATTGTGGTTGGCAATTTCCCGGTCGCGGGTCATCACCCGCGCCAGCGCGCGAGCATGTCGGGCACGGCCTGCGGCCGGGTCCAGGTGACGAAGACCCCGGCCAGACCGGCGACCGCGCCGCAGACCCAGAAAACCTGGCCGTAGCCGAGGTGCGCCGTGTCGGAGAGAACCGTCTGGGTGAGGGAGGCGGCGGCAATGCCGACCCACGACAGCCAGCTGGCGGCGCCTTGCACGGCACCCTTGGTCTGGGGCGACGGGCGGTGCTGGAGCACCGACACGATGGGCACGATGAACAGGCCGCCGCCCAGTCCTAATAGCGAGAGCGCCGCCGTGAACACCGGCTTGGGCAGCCCCGGCCAGCCCAGCCACAGGCCGGCGATGGCCATCAGCGCCGCCCCCGGGGCGATCAGTCCATACTCGATGCGGCCGCGCGACAGCCGCCCCGCTAACAGACTGCCGACGCCGATGCCGAGGCTGAGCGCGGCCTGCAGCCACGCCTGTTCGGTGGGTTTGAGGTGGAAAACCTTCTGGGCGTAGAGCGCGAGGTTGATCTGGACCAGCGTGGCGACGAAGAAGAAGGCGGTGTTGCCCCAGTTGGCGCGCCACAGGTCGCGGTCGGCCTTCATGACCCGCAGGTTGCCGCGGATTTCTGCCAGGATGTTGCCGTTGAGTTGGCGCGCGGGATCGGCGGCCGGGACGTTGAAGATGCCGCGGCTGACGAGGAATCCGACGGTCGCCAGGGCTGCTAGAATGATTCCCGACCAGGCTTCGCGGTGCTCGAGGGTTTCGGCGAGCCAGCCGCCGGCGAAGGTTCCGAGGATGATGCCGATGAAGGTGAGCAGCTCGAGGATGCCGTTGCCTGCCGAGAGTTGCGAGGCGGGCAGCACCTCGGGCATGATCCCGTATTTGGCCGGGGCGAAAATCGTGCTGTGGACGCCCATCAGGCAGATGGCGGCGAGCTGGAGTGATTGGTTTTCGCGGGCCAGCGCCAGCGCCGCGAAGAGCATGATGGCGATTTCCCCGAGCTTCACCCCGATCATCACCGAGCGCTTGCTGAAGCGGTCCGCCAGCCAGCCGCCGACCGTCGAAAATAACAGGAACGGCACAGCAAACAGCAACGAGGCGTGCGAGGCGAAACCGTTTTTGTCGGCATCGCTCAGGCTCACCGACGCCAACACCGGAAAAATCACCAGCCAGCGCAGCGCGTTGTCGGAAAACGCACCCTGGAACTGGGTGAACATCAGGTTCCAAAAGCCGCGTGGCCAAGCTGGGGTGGCATCGGAATTCATGCTGGCGCAACGTGAAACGTCTGCGCCCAAGTGGCAAGCCCCGTGTCACGGTGGACGCCGGGCGGTGACTCAGGCGAGGCTGGAGACTCGCCCCTCCTTGAAGATCATGCGATCGGCCGGAGCCGCGACATTCTTGTCGCGTCTTGAAGCTCTGGAGGGGGA
>JBAXBG010000304.1:0-2566 GCA_037142115.1 Verrucomicrobiota bacterium
CCGATCCGCAAGGCCGCTATCTGTTGCGATTCTGGTCGGTGGACTACAAGGCCGATGTCTGGGTGAACGGGGTGCAGGTCGGCAGCCACGAGGATGCGGAAGAGCCATTTACGTTAGATGTGACCGCGGCGGTCCATTCGGGAACCGGCAATCTGCTGTCCGTGCGGGTGTTGAATCCGTACGACAAGCCGATTGACGGCATTCTCCTCAAGGAAACCGCGCGCGGGGCCAAGGATTTCCCCTCGCATCCCGGCCTGGAGTGGAATTTCGGCGGCATCCTCGAGTCCGTGGAATTGCGGGTTGCGCCCGCAGTCCGGATTGAAGACCTGCAGGTGGTCCCGGATTGGATGACTGGCGAGATCGAGGTCAACGTGGCGATCCGCAACGCGGGGACGCAGACGGCCAAGGTCAGCCTCGGCTTGAACGTGGCTCCCTCTACCGGCGGGGCGAATGCGGACGAGGCGGCGATTGAGGGACTTGCACCGGTTGGGGCGAGCGTGCTCAAGGGGCGCTTGCGCGTCGCCCAACACCGGTTGTGGGATTTGGACGATCCGTTTTTATACCGCGTGGCGGCGCGGTTAGATCCGGCAGGCAGCCCGTCGGCGGACGAACAGTCGGTGCGCTGCGGCTTCCGAAGCTACGATTTCAGCAATGGTTATTTCCGGCTCAACGGCCGCCGCATTTTTCTGCGCAGCGCACACAGCGTTTGGACCACGCCCATCAAGCTCCATACCAGCCACGACCTGCAGATGCTGCGCCGCGACATCATTTATGCCAAGACGATGGGCTTTAACATGATCCGCTTCCTGCCGTTCGCCGCGAGCCCGGCCCAGCTGGACCTGTGCGACGAACTGGGGGTGCTCGTCCAACAGCAGTCCGCGTCATCGTGGCTGCTGGGCAATTCCCCGCAGATGCCGGCGCAGTTCGACCGATCACTGTTAGGGGTTGTGCGGCGCGATCGCAACCATCCGAGCATCGTGCTCTGGTCGTTTCTCAATGAGACCGCTGACGGGCCGGTATTCCGCCATGCGGTGGACGCGCTGGCCAAAGTGCGCGACCTCGATGACAGCCGGCTTTGCATGCTCAATAGCGGACGATTTGACAAGGACCCGCACATCGGCAGTTTGAGCCGCCCGGGGTCAAAGACCTGGGACGAGGCACCACTTGATGATATCCACACCTATCCGCAGACCCCGCACCGCCTGCCTGAAATCAGTGAGCTGCGCACGGCCGGGTCGGAGCACAAGCCCGCGTTGATGGCGGAATACGGGATCGCCAGCGCGATGGATCTGGTGACCTTGACCCGCTACTACGAGCGCCTGGGCGCCACGGACAAGATGGACGCGCGGTATTACCGCGGTCTGCTAGACCAGTTCATGGCGGGGTGGAAGCAATGGCAGTTGGACGGGATTTTCGGGCGGCCTGAGGATTTCTTCAAAGCGGCGCTGAGCGCCAATGCGGCCCAGCGGCGTCTGGGCATGAACGCGCTCCGCTCCAATCCCCACCTGGTCGGCTATAGCATGACGGCCTTGCACGATGAGGTGAGCTGCGGCGAGGGGCCGATCACGTTCCTGCGCGACCTGAAGCCCGGCGCGGTGGATGCCATCCGGACCGGCTTTGCGCCATTGAAGTGGAACTTGTTTGTGGAACCGTTGACGATCTATCGGGGAGGCGTGGTTCACGCCGAGGTGGTTTTGGCCAATGAGGATGTTCTGCGGCCCGGGGACTACCGCGTGGAGGTGGTTCTGATGGACCCCAAACAAAAACCGGTGCTCAAGGAAACCGTGCCGCTGCATATTCCCGACTCGCAAACCGAGCTGCCGTTGGCTCTACCCGTCTGGAAACAGGATGTGAAAATCGACGGGCCTGCGGGTTGCTACCGGTTGACCGCGCGCTTCGTTGCGGGAGCGTCCGCGGTGGATGATGAGGCGCAATTCCAGGTCATGGATGCCAAGCAGATGCCGCCGGTTGCATTCGAAGTCTTGTTGTGCGGCAAGGACGCGGATTTGGAGGCCTGGTTGAAAGGGCAAGGGATCCGCTGCCGGGCGTTCCTTGCCGCCCAAGTTGGGCCGAACGCCACCGTGCTGGTGAGCGGAGCAACCGACCCGGGTTCTCTCCAACAACTATCAGCCAGTATTGCCAAGGGAGCCGCGGCGATTTTCCTCACGCCGTTCAAGCCGCTGGCCACTTCTGAAAACCCGCCGGTCGCTGCGCCGCAGCCGTTCTGGAACCAGCCGTGGAACACCCCGGTCGCCCAGTTCCAATGGCTGCCCTTGAAGGATAAGGGCACGATGGCACGACTCGATGTTTGCGGCGGATTCTATCACCGGGACGACTGGGCGCGCCGGCACCCGATCTTTGACGGACTGCCCAGCGGCGGGCTGATGGATTGGGCCTTCTATCGGAACATTGTCCCACATGGCGGCGCCTGCCTGAAAACCATCGACCCGCCGGATGAGGCGGTCTGCGGTGCGATCCAGACCAGCTATGGCTACAACGACGGGCTCTATCTGGGCGTCTATCGCATGGGTGCCGGCACTGCCATTCTCAACTGCCTGAATATCCG
>JBAXBG010000305.1:0-2559 GCA_037142115.1 Verrucomicrobiota bacterium
AACAGTTTTATTACACTGCGTGCGGCATTTGCCCCTTGTTACACGACTTGCGGTGTAACAAGGGGCAAATGCGACCCGGAAGTGCAGACTTCGTCCGTCGCCGCTCAATCGAGCGCCGCAAGACAATCCTTTTCTAGGGCTTTCCCCGCTGGCGGCAACTTCCATTTTCCGACCTGCGCGCCGTCGTGGCGAGCGTTCAATCGAGTCATCCATCGGCAGGCCAAGCACCGGGCGTTTCTTCGCAATTCGCATCTCACCCAAGAAATCGGACTGCAGGCGAACTCGCTGGGTGTCACGAGAAATGCGCCCAGATGGAATCGGCTTGAGCGGATCGGGGGTAAAGTCCTGCGGACCTGGCGGATTCTTGAGTTCGAGGGCTCGCCCTAGCGAGCGGTTCACGAAGGCCAGAGCCTGGGCCGCGAACGCAGGAGCAGACGCCCCGCAGAGCACGATGGAAGCGGTTTTGGGCACCTTGCCCCGAAGCCGGAACTTGCCGGGGCGAACGCCTTCCATTTTGCAGGAATGCAGGTAGCAGGCGAGGTAGGTCCCAGCTACGATGCCATGCAGGATCTCGTCCAGCGCAAGGCCGGCGGCGAAATCTTCCCCACGGGTGGAATCCCTACGAAACCTCATCCTTATTCAACCCCCTCCGCTGGCTCGCCACCCGGAAGGGTGACGGATTCTGGCGGGTCGTCTGTGGAGGCTCCGCCTTGCTGGCCCAGCAGATCGTCTCCCTCCATCGGCGATGACATCAACAAGTCCGCCAACCTCTTGCGCTAGGAGCCGAGGAGGTCGGCCATTGGCTGGGCCGAAAACAAAGCGGGCGAGTTGGCCTCGGTTTGATCGACGACTGCGGGGTGGGGGGCGGGATAGAGCGACTGGCCGTCTGTGTTGAGAGCGTTGGAGTCTGGCATTAGCAGGCCGATCTCGCTCCGGGGCTTGCCAACGCTACTGGCACGGGCTATCAGACGCGCATGACATGGAACGACGCTTGGATGGAGCTCTTTGACCGCTGCGTGGCCGCCTATCGGAGCGGCAAGCGGGATTACGCGAGTTACTACTCGCCGGCGGATCTGGCGTTGCTCGCAGCCATCGGCTGTCAAGCGCGCGAATTGTTCGACTTCGTGGAGGATTTCTGCGAGGAGGGCGAGCCCACCGCCACCACGGCGCTGTTGATCGCGGCGGTGCGCCGCGATTATTTTCTCACCGTGCAACAGGGCGTAGCCAGCGGACAAGTCCTCAGCCTGGACGAGGTGCCGACTTTCGGCGAGGCGCTCGACGGCATGCCGTACCTGCCGCGGATCCTCGCCAAGGCGCGGGCCAAGCTGCGCGGCGAGCTCGACCCGGACCAGATGTTCGGCTGCGGCGGCGACCGGAATTTCCTCCACAAGCACGGGGCGATTCACCCGGCGGATTTCCTGCGCCGGGTGTGGGCCGCCGGCGACAATGACCTGAAACTTGCCGCCTGGGTATCAAAACAGGCGACTTGAGTCCCCAATCCGCCGACGGGACGGGACCGTCCTCAAATCCGAGCTTGCTTCGCCGCACGCCGCAGCCTATTCCCGCCGCACCAATCATGGCCAGCACTCCCATCATCAACCTCCGCAAAGGACACGCCGTCCGCCACAACAACGAAGTCTGCTTGGTCATCGACCACGAGCTCAAAACCCCGCCGCGGATGGCCTCCTACGTCCAGATGTCGATCCGCAGTGTGGCCACCAAGAAGGTTTTCAACCTGCGGATGACCTCCAACGATTCCGTTGAAGGGGTGGTTCTGGAGCGCACACCGCACGAATATTCCTACAAGGACAGCAGCGGCTACCACTTTCTCGACCCGATCACCTACGATGACGCGGTGGTTTACGAGGATCTCATCGAAAACGTCAAAAATTACATCATTGAAGGCCAGCTGTACAATCTGCTGGTGGCCGACGGGGTGGTGATCGCCGTCGATCTGCCGTTGTCCATGGTGATGACCGTCACCGAGTCCTCCGATGGCGTCAAGGGCGACTCGGCCAACAATGTGTACAAGCCGGCAGCGATGCAGACCGGCCTGATCGTGCAAGTGCCCCTGTTCATCAACGTGGGCGAGAAAATCAACGTGAAAACCGAGGACAACTCGTATCTCGGGCGCGCCTGATGAAAACCCTCTTATTGTTAGCCATGCTGACCACCGGGTTGGCACCCTCGGCGGCCAGCGCAGCGTCCGAGCTCGATGCGCTGCGCACGCGCTGCGCCGATCTGCAACGGCAGGTCCGGCACCTGGAGGCGGAGAACAGCAAACTCAAGGCGGCCAAGGCCGGCCAGACACCTGCCGACGGGCAGGCCGCGGCAGAGCCGAGCGCCCCGGCCAAGGAAGCCGTGGCCGCGGTTGAGGGCAAGACCCACAAGATCCAGCAGGGGGAAACCTTTGCCAGCATTGCCAAGAAATACAAAGTTTCCATCAATTCGCTCATCGCGGCCAATCCCACGGTCAAGCCCACCGCCCTGCGTCCCGGGCAGCTGATCCGCCTCACCGCCGCCGAGCCGTCTGCCGCGCCAGTCCCTCCGAAATCGCCG
>JBAXBG010000306.1:0-2528 GCA_037142115.1 Verrucomicrobiota bacterium
ATGAAGAGTCCGCCGTGGGCACTCAAGGAGGGGCGGAATCTGTCCGCCCATGCGGATGGTTAGCCGATTTGCAGCCAAAAGGGCATTTCCATCGTCATTTCATCCTCACGGCGGACGGATTCCGCCGCTCCTTGATTTTTTTGTCCTGCGCCTGAAAATTCGCCTGCGGCAGCTTTCCGGGTTGCGGCGGCGGCGCAAATCCCTAACCTGCCGCAAAGCGATTTTTCCATGGCCATTCCCACTGCCCGCCCTCTCGTCAAACGTGTGCTCCTCATGGGCACCTGCCTCTGCGACGCCTTCTACGACGACGTCACCCGCGCCACCGTCGAAGTGCTCGAACACCTCGGCCTGTCGGTCGAGTTCCCCGAAGCGCAAACCTGCTGCGGCCAACCCGCGTTCAACTCCGGCGATTGGCACGCCTCGCGCAAAGTCGCCAGCCACGCCGCCAAGGTGTTTGCCGGCGACCTGCCGGTGATCGTGCCCTCCGGGTCGTGCGCGGCGATGAACCGCCATGGCAACCTCCTCCAGTTCGAGGACTGCCCGGATCCCGCCATCACCTCGCTCGCCGGCCGGACTTGGGAAGTCATCGACTTCATCTTCAATGGCCTGGGCGTCAAAACCTGGCCGGGTCAATTTGCCACCCCCACCCGCCTCGCCTTCCACCGGTCGTGCCACAGCCGCGGCACCACCACCGGCGAGGCCGTGCGCACCCTGCTCGGATCCATCGAAAACGCCGAGGTCATCCCGTTCGGCCAGTCCGAACAATGCTGCGGCTTCGGCGGCACCTTCTGCGTCACCTTCCCCCACATCTCCGGCAAAATGGGCACCCTCAAGCTCGATAACATCCTCGATGCCAAGCCCGACCTGCTCGTCGGCATCGACATGTCCTGCCTGATGCACCTCAGCGGCCTGGCCCAAACCCAAGGCCGCCCGGTCCCCCATCTGCACGCGATCCAGGTCTTGCGCAACACGCTGCTGACCCCGACACCCGCCTAATCCCTGAGTTTCCCCAACCCCATGATCGGCAACCAACTCATCGACCTCTACGCCCGCGGCATCTCCGACGAGAAACAACATTCGGTTAGCAGCGGCGCCGCCGCCGGCACTGACAAACGCTATCACGTCCTGCACCACGACTATCAGGACCCCGACGCCCTGCGCAAACTCGCCGCCTCGATCAAGGACCACACGCTCCAGCACCTCGGCGATTACCTCGCCCAGGCCGAGCAGGCGCTCGTCGCGCGCGGTGCCCAGGTCCACTTCGCCGCCACCGACGAGGACGCCCGCCAAACGATCCTCGCCATCCTGCAAAGCCACGGCGTCACCCGCCTGACCAAGTCCAAGTCGATGGCGGCCGAGGAGATCCACCTCAACCCGTTCCTGATCGAAAATGGGGTCGAGTGCCTCGAGAGCGACCTTGGCGAGTTCATCATCCAGCTCGACAACGACATCCCGTCGCACATCGTCAAGCCGATCATTCACAAGAACCGCCGGGAGATCGCCGCCACCTTCCTGCGCGAGGGCATCGCCGCCGATTACAACGACGACCCGCAGACCATCACCCACCGCGCCCGGGTGTTCCTGCGCGAAAAATACCTGCAGGCCCAGGCCGGCATCACCGGCGCCAACTTCGTCTGCGCCGACTCCGGCCGCATGCTGCTGGTCACCAACGAGGGCAACTCGCGCTTCGGCATGGCCCCCGTGCCCGTCCACATCGCCCTGGTCGGCATCGAAAAACTCATCCCCCGCGAGCAGGACCTGGCGGTTTTCCTCAACTTGTTAGGACGTTCCGCCACCGGCCAGCAGCTCACGGTTTACACCGAGTTCATCAACGGCCCGCGCGCCGCCAGCCAACCCGACGGCCCGGAACACATGCACGTCGTCTTCATGGACAACGGCCGCTCCAATATCCTCGCGTCCAATTGCCGCGAAATCCTCCGCTGCATCCGCTGCGGTGCCTGCCAGAACGTCTGCCCGGTCTATCGCCAGGCCTCCGGCCACGCCTACCGCTCGCCCTACGGCGGCCCGATCGGCGCGGTGCTCTCGCCCCTGCTCTTCGGCGACCGCTTCCCCGAACTCGCCGACCTGCCGAAAGCCTCGACGCTGTGCGGCGCGTGCAACGAAGTTTGCCCGGTGGACATTCCGATCCCCGACCTGTTGCTGCGGCTGCGCGACAAGGCCCACCGCGCCGGCATCCATTCGCCCGCCGCCATCCCGATGTCGCCCTTCGCCACCCTCGCCACCTCGCCCACCCTCTGGCGCAACGCCATGACGATGTCCAAGGCGATGAACTTCCTCCCGCTCGAAATCGCCCCGATCAAGCCGCTCCAGGATTGGCTCGGCCAGCGCACCCTGCCCCAATCCCACGGCGGCGACTTCCGCAAGTGGATGAAAGCCAGGCGCAAGGCCCAAGACGCCAGCCGCCAGGCCTAAAGACCCAAGGACCGCGAGTCTCCAGACTCGCCGCACTCGTGGACCGCGAGTCTCCAGACTCGCCGCACTCGTGGACCGCGAGTCTCCAGACTCGC
>JBAXBG010000307.1:0-2516 GCA_037142115.1 Verrucomicrobiota bacterium
GAATCCGGGCTTGCCAGACAGCCAATACCTGCTAGCCTGATACTCAAGGGCTCGGGCGGAATTGTCCGGACCTGTTTACGTTAACAACCACACTGACAACCATTATGAAATACGCCAAACTTGCCATCCTTGCCGCCGCAGCTTCATTGCTTGCCGTTTCCTGCTGCCCGAATGCCGCTCCGGCACCGGCTCCGATCCAGAAATCCTCGAAGTAATTCGACGCTCAAGCGCCCGGTCCCTCAATGCGAGGGACCGGGCGTTTTTTTGTGCCCGGCCAGCGCGACATAAGGTGCCTCATGGAGTTGCGCGGGCTTGGCGCCGCTGAGGATGCGCCACCATTCCCAGACGCAGCCGGCGGTGATGACGGCCACGAAGCCGAGGAAGACGGCCACCACGGCGATGTCGAGCCGGGCGTTGAACAGCGCGGTGTGCATGGCCGGGAGCTTGGCGGCGGGCACGCCGGCGGCCAGTTGCCGCTCGAGCTCGCGGATGGCGGGCAGGAAGCCGGCGGCGCGCGGCGAGAAGACCTTCATCCAGCCGGCCATGAAGGTCACGGCGGTTAGAAACACCAGCGGCACCACGGTCACCCAGCAATAACGGGTCTTGCCGGACTTGATCAGCAGGGTGGTGCCCAGGCAGAAGGCGATCACCGCCAGCAGCTGGTTGGAGATGCCGAACAGCGGCCACAGGCTCTTGGCGATGCCCTCGGGGTCGATCGCTCCCTGATAGAGGAAGAACCCCCAGGCGGCGACCAGCAGGCCGGTGGCGGTGATGTTGCCCAGCCAGTTGCCGGTGTGGCCGAGGGGTTTCCAGACCTGTCCTAGCAGGTCCTGGAGGATGAAGCGGCCGACCCGGGTGCCCGCGTCGAGCGTGGTCAGGATGAACAGCGCCTCGAACATGATGGCGAAGTGATACCACAGCGAGAGCGCGGTCTTGTCGGGGATGACCCGCGCGAACATCGAGGCCATGCCCACCGCGAAGGTCGGCGCGCCGCCGGTGCGCCCGATCATGGTGGGCTCGCGCAGGTCGGCGGCGAGCTGCTGCATTTCGGCCAGGCTCACCTGATAGACCGGGCCGTAGCCGTTGATTTTATCGATCTGGGCGGTGACGGCCACCGGGTCGCGCGGGTTGATAGGCGAGTTGATGGCGAAGTATTGGCCGGGCGGCAGGGCGGTGGCGGCGATGATGGCCATCAGGGCGACGAGCATCTCGGTGATCATGGCGCCATAGCCGATGAGGCGGATGTCCTGTTCTCGGCCCAGCAGCTTGGGGGTGGTGCCCGAGGCGATGAGGGCGTGGAAGCCGCTGACCGCGCCGCAGGCAATGGTGATGCAGACAAACGGGAACACCGGCCCGGGCACCACGAAGCCGCTGCCATCAATGAACGGGGTGATGGCCGGCATGTGCAGCGGCGGCATGGCGATGACGATGAACACGCCGAGCACCGTCAGCGTGCCGAGCTTCATGAAGGTGCTCAGGTAGTCGCGCGGGGCTAACAGCAACCACACCGGCAGCACCGAGGCGGCAAAGCCGTAAATCATGATCACCCACGCCAGGGTGGGGGCGTCGAGGCGCAGCGCGTGCTGCCAGCTGGCGGGCAGGTCCTTGCCGGCCCAGACCGCGAGCAGCAGCCCGGCCACGCCGATGACCGACACGCCGGTGACGCGCATCGCGCCGGACTTGAGCAGCAGGCCCATGATCATGGCCAGCGGGATGGTGGCGGCGATGGTGAAGAGCCCCCACGGGCTTTCGGCCAGGGCCTTGACCACCACCAGCCCGAGCACCGCGAGCAGGATGGTCATGATGGCTAACAGCGCGAGCATCGCCAGGAAGCCGATGAACGGGTGGATTTCCTCCTTGAGCATTTGGCCCAGCGACTTGCCCTGGCGCCGCATGCTGGCTAACAGCACCACCGAGTCATGCACGCCGCCGCCCAGCGTGGCGCCGATGAGAATCCACAAGGTGCCCGGCAGGTAACCGAATTGGGCGGCCAGCACCGGGCCGACCAGCGGGCCGGGGCCGGCGATGGCCGCGAAGTGGTGGCCGAAGACCATCCAGCGCGGGGTGGGCACGAAGTCCTTGCCGTCGGCTTCGGTCACCGCCGCCGGGGCGCGGGTCGGGTCGAGGGTGAGCACCTTGGCCATCAGCCAGGCGCTGTAGAACCGGTAGCTCACGGCGAAGGTGCAGACGCCGGCGACCACCAGCCACAGGGCGTTGACGGGTTCGCCCCGTTGGAAGGCGGTGATGGCCACCGCCAGCGCACCGAGGGCGGCGATCGCCGTCCAGGAAATAATGCGGATCAACCGGGGCATGTTGCAGGAGGAGTAGGCGGCGAGCGGCGGCCTGCCAAGGAAGAAGCGTGTGAAAGGGGACAGACCCTTTGTGAGGGATTGAGCCAGAGTCCGCCTGAAGGCGGGACTACGTGCGCTGGAACCGACGTTTTTCGGGGAGGTAGGTAGTACCGCCTTCAGGCGGTTTCTTTCGGCAGCCACGTGTGAAAAGGGACAGACCCTTTG
>JBAXBG010000308.1:0-2473 GCA_037142115.1 Verrucomicrobiota bacterium
ATGAACGCCGCTTGCAGCGTATGTAGTCCCGCCTTCAGGCGGACTCTTCAACCCCAGTCCCCCCAAAGTGATGCCCTATCTCTGGCGCAAACTCACCCCCGAGAAGCAGCAGGCCATTCTTCACTACCGCCAACTGCTCAAACGCCCATGGCATCGCCCACCCCATTACCAACAGGGAGCCATCCACTATCACCTGGTCGGCGCGTGCTTCCAACATCAGCCGTATATCGGCCATTCCCACGCACGCATGGCGGAATTTTCCGAACTCTTGCTCGCCTCACTTCCCGAATCCCCCGCCGCGTGGTGCGTGCTTCCCAACCACTACCATGTGCTCGTCCGCTGCGCCGACGTGAAGTCCGCCGTCCGCACCCTCGGCAAGCTCCACGGCTCGACTTCCTTCCGCTGGAATGGTGAAGAAAACCAGCGTGGCCGCCAAATCTGGCACGCCGCATCGGATCGCAGCATGCGCAATGCCGACCATTTCTGGTCCACGGTGAACTACATCCATCACAATCCGGTCAAGCACGGCTACGTCGACCACTGGCTGGAATGGCCGTTTTCCAGTGCCAGCGATTTCCTCGATTCGGTCGGCCGGGAGCAGGCCCTGGAGCTTTGGCGGCAATACCCGATTCTCGATTATGGCAATGGCTGGGACGTGTGATTCAAAGTGAAGCGAGACGCTAGCCATGCGGCGCGCGCCGGGAGAGGTGGATGGCGGTGGCGAGTTTGCTGCAGGTGGCGTTGAGCTGCGGATCGGATTGGATTTGGGCGAGCGTCCAAGGCAGGCGGAAACTCCAGTTGTGGGCGGCGGAGGTGCCGGGGTGGTTGATGCGCTCGTCGATGCCGAAGAGTTCGGTGACCATCAGCGAGGCGTAGCGCGAGTTGGAGGCGAACAGCGCCTTGATCAGGCGCAGGCGGATCCCCTCGGTGAACGGCGGCCACGGGCCGTGGTCGGGGATCGGGATGTCGGCAAATTCGGATAGAATGCGCAGCGTGTGGTGGGCACCATGGACCTGCCAGCCGGACTGCTCGGTCGGGTTGTCCTGGTGCTGTTGGATGGCGCGCAGGCAGCCGCGCCAGATGCCGTTGACCGGGTCGTGGTCGTGGGTCGAGTAGGTGGCGAACGAATGCTCCGGGAAGCACTCGCCGGGGGTCGGCGAGCCGAACTCGTTGCAGTCCCAGTGCGGGATGCGAAAGCCGGCGATGCCGAGTTGGGCGAGGTGGGGCCGGACGTAGTCGGGGACCCAGCCGAGGTCCTCGGCGATGACTTCGGCGGCGCGCGCGGCCTTGAGGATGGCGCGCAGCCGCCCGTCGCCGTCGGCGCGGTTGGCGGCCTTGTTGGCGGCGGTGTCGTCGGGATGCAGGAACCAGCGCGGCAGGCGCCCGCCGTTGAGGGCGGCGGCCTGCTCGTGCGACAGCCCGAGGAACTCGGCATTGCGTTCCGGGCGCCACGGGAAGGCGTAGATCCGATAGAACCCGAGGATGTGGTCGAGCCGGAACATCTGGAAAATCTCGGTGAGGCGGGTGATGCGCTTCTGCCACCAGGCGAAACCGTTGGCTTCCATGTGGTCCCAGCGGTAGAGCGGGATCCCCCAGTTCTGGCCCCATTGTTGGAAAAACGGGTCGCTTTGGCCCATGCCCTCGGGCGGCGAGCCGCCGCACCAGTCGAGCAGGAACTCGTCACGGTGGAAAAACACGTCGCACGAATGCCAGGAGATGCCAATCGGAACGTCGCCCATGAGCTTCACCTGGCGCGAGTCGGCGTGGGCCCGCAGCGCCCGCCATTGGCGGAAACACAGCCACTGGACGAAGGCGAAAAACCCGAACCGGCCGTCGACGGCCGCGGCGTGGCGGTGGCGCAGCCTGGCGACGTGGTCGCGGGCCTGCTGCGGGGTCTGGCACGAGGCCGGCCAGTGGTTCCAGGTCAGCGCCTCGCCGTGGCACTCCATCAGATAGCGGAACAGGCAGTAGTCGTCTAACCAGTCGGCCTCCTGCTGCCGGAAGCGCTCGAACTCCGCCGCGACCTGCGCCCCGGCGTCCCCGAACCTCGACCAGGCGAGCTCCAGCAGCGCGCGCTTGGCCCGCCTAACATCGGGGTAGTCCACCGCCCGCGCGTCCAGCGCCGGCCCCAGCTCTTCGCGGGCGGCGTCCAGGTCCGCGGCCACCAGCCCGGGAATCTCGGGGGCGTCGAGCGTCAGATAGATCGGGTCCAGCGCCACCGACGAGATCGCGCTGTACGGGCTTTCCTCGGCGCCGTTCTCGTGGATGGGCAGCAGCTGGATGAAGCTCACGGCGTGCTGCGCGGCCCAGTCGATCCATTCGCGCAGGGCGCGGGTGTCGCCGATGCCGAGGTCGCCCTCGCGGCGTGGGGAGAAGGCGGGAATAAGGATGCCGGCCTGGCGATGTCCGGATGCGTGCACGTGCGGACTGTGACAGGCCCGGCGCGCGCGTAAACCCCGAAATTGCCGGGGGC
>JBAXBG010000309.1:0-2439 GCA_037142115.1 Verrucomicrobiota bacterium
TTGCGGCCGCGCAGGTAATCCGCGGCACCCATGCGCTTGGCACCCTCGGGCTGGACGCAGGTGAGTTCAAGCGCGCCCTGGCCGCAGCCGACGAGGACGCGGCCTTCCTCGCTGACAATCCGGCCCGGCTCCAGCACCCGCGCCACCACCGCCGTCGGCGGATGGATCTTGAGGCGCTTTTGCTGGCCGGCCTCGATCGCCACGGCAAACGTGCCGGGCCACGGGTGATAGGCGCGGATCCGGCGCTCGAGCGCGGCGGCCGGCTGCGTGAAATCGAGCCGGCCGTCGGCGCGTTCCAGCTTCGGCACATAACTGACGAGCGCGGCGTCCTGGGGGACGCGCGGGGCGGTGCCGGCGGCGAGGTGGGCCAAGGTTTCGGCGAGCACCGCGGCGGCCAGATCCGCCAGCCGCTCATGCAGGCTGGCTCCGGTTTCATCCGCGGCGATGGGGAGGGCGCGGGCCAGAATCACATCGCCCGCGTCGAGTTCGCGCACCACGTGCATGGCGGTGATGCCGGTGGCGGCATCGCCCGCATCGATGGCGGCCTGGATGCAGGCGGCGCCGCGATAGCGCGGCAGCAACGAGGCGTGCAGGTTGATGATCGCCCGCCGCGCGAGCGTTAGAACGTCGGCCCGCAGGATCTGGCCGTAGGCCATGACCACCAGGATCTCGGGCGCGAGCGCCGCCAACGCCTCCGCCGCATCGCCGATTTTCACCGGCTGGAGCACCGGAATCCCGGCGGCGAGGGCGGCGGTCTTGATGATCGGCGGCGTGAGTGTCTGGTGGCGGCCCACCGGTTTGTCCGGCTGGGTGACCACCGCCAGCGGCCGCGGCCCGTGCTCCAACAGATAACGGAAGCACGGCAGGGCGATGTCGCCGGTGGCGACAAACACCAGCCGCATGCCGGGTGACTGGGGAGAAGCGGTAGGGGTCATGTAAGGGTCATTCTATGAGCCAGGTGAATCACCGGCGCGAGGCGGCCCAAAACACCAGCACCGGCACCAGCAGGGCCACATCCGCCAGCACCCGCAACCCGTCAATCGAGAACCTGGCGCGCGTGCGGTTGAGGATATACAACAGCGCCGACCCTGTTAGGATGGCGTAAAAGAACGGGCGCGCGGACAGCTGGTCGTCCAGCAGCGCGTATAACAGCGCGGCCCCGCCCAACAACGTCAGCGGCAGGGTGAGGGCCAGCTCATCCGAGGCCCTGATTTCCAGATCCGCCGAGCGCGACGCGTGTTCCCACAAGTCGATGGCCGAGATATTGAGGATGCACAGCACCGCGAAGCAGATGAATTCGCGCGAGAAAAACAGGTCGGAAAGCGCGTATTCCCAGCGGTAGATGTGCGCCATCATCGCGGTGCCGAAGGCGAAGGTCACCCCGGCCACCACGTTTTTGGTCAGCGGCACCTCGCTGGACTCCTGGCTGGCGAGCATCGACAGGCCGAAGAACCCGGCCACCAACACCCCGCCTAGCAGCAGGTGCTTGTAGATGGTCATCGGCATTTTGGTTAGGACGAGCACCAGCGCGGCGAGCAGGGCCGCCACCACCCCGATGCCGAACGCCCGCTGGTGCTGGCGATGAAAGCCGTGCCGGACTTGCAGTGCGGCGGGCGTGCCGCCGAGCATCGAGGCATCGAGCAGGCGGTCGGCCACGTAGACGACCCACACCCCGAGCCCCAAAATCGCGGGGGCCTGCCACGGGAGATAGCCCAAGCGCCAGGTTGTGGCGAAGATGTGCAGCCACGCGACGGCGACCAGCGGAGCATCCAGGCTCAACAGGTTGGGATAGAGCCAGAACGGCTTGGGGGGCTCGGCAAGCACAACGCGCGCACCATCCCCGAGCGGGACGCTGAACGCAAGCGCTCAATGACAACCCGGAGCTAAGCCATGATCTCGTCCGCCACCCGGTCGGCTGCGGCAGGGCCGGCCAAACAGGCCACGAGCGCCAGGGCGAAATCCAGCGCGGTGCCCGCGCCGCGCGACGTGATCAGGTTGCCGTCCACCACCACCCGTTCGTCCAGGCCGCCGCCGAGCTCGGCGCGCACCGACTGATAGGCGGTGAAGCGCCGGCCCTCCAACAGCCCGGCGTCCAGCAGCACCAGCGGCGCGGCGCAAATCGCCGCCACCGGTTTGCCCGCGGCGGCAAAATCCCTGGCCAGCAGGGCCGCACGGCCGTCCCGCCGCAGGTCACCCACCCCGGGCCCGCCGGGAATGAACAACAGATCAAACGAGCGCGCGTCGAGATCCGCCAGGGCGGCGTCCGCCTCCAGGCGGATGCCGCCGCGGCCGGTGGCGGACCCGCCGTGCAGCGCCGCGATCACCACCTCGACACCCGCACGGCGCAGTAAATCCACCGGCGTGACCAATTCGATTTCCTCAAACCCGTCGGCTAACAGACATAACACGCGTTTCTTCATGGCCGTATTTGAATTTTGA
>JBAXBG010000310.1:0-2410 GCA_037142115.1 Verrucomicrobiota bacterium
TGTCCAGCGACAATTATAAATTCCGTTGGCGACAATTAGAATTGCCCACCAACGACAATTAGAATTGCCCACTGACGACAATTAAAATCAGGGCCTTTTAGTGATTTCCCCCCGCTCCCCTGGGGGACGGGAGGGGTGAAGTCCCCCTTGGGGGATTTAGGGGGAAATGAGTGGGGTCGAGCTGCCACAGCTCGGCGGGGTTTGGGGCGGCAGCCCCATGATCTGCACGGGGCTAGCCAGCGGCTGGTTTGGGCTCTTTTTCGCCGGCCTTTTTCACCCGTTGGCTTGCCCCGTCGAACTCCAGGATGATCGAGTGGTGCACCAGCCGGTCGATGGCGGCCATCGTGGTCATCGGGTCCTTGAAGATCTGGTCCCACTGGCTGAAGACCAGATTCGAGCTGATCAGCAGGCTGCGTCGCTCGTAGCGCTCGGCCAACAGCGTGAAGAGCACCTCCATCTCCTCCCGGCTCTGCTGGACATATCCCAAATCGTCAAGGATCAGGACATCGTAGCGATCGAGCTTTTTGAGTTCACTTGCTAACCGCAGATCCCGCTTGGCCGCTAGCAACTGGCCCACCAGTTTGAAAGTCGGACGAAACAGCACCCGCTTGGAATGGCGCAGGATGAGTTCCCGGCCCAGGGCCGCCAGGAAATGCGTCTTGCCGCGTCCCGGCAGGCCGAAGGCCAGGACGTTGACCGCACGGTCCACAAAGCCGCCATCTATCAGAGCGGGCAGCTGTCTGCGCACCTTGGCTGGCAACAACGTCTCATCGAGCGTGCTGAGCGTTTTGGTCTCGGGCAGCCCCGACTCGGACAGCAGTCGCGCCGTGCGCTTCTGGCCGCGTTCGACGGCCTCGCTCTCGCACAGGTGGCGCAGCACCTGACGATGGCTCCAGCCGTCTTTTTCGGCGCGCTGCATCACGTCTTCGTATTGGCCCGCCATGGTCGTCAGGCAAAACGAGCGCAACAACATCACGGTCGGATCCGTTGGCGCGCTCATACCGCCACCTCCTTGCGCTCGGTTAGTTCTTGCGCCCCGTCTTCATCCCAGCCATCCAGCAGCGCATCGTAATCCGCGAGGCACACAGCCAATGGAGGTCGCTCCCGCCACTGCTGTTGGAGATCCCTCCAGGTAGCGATCATCGCCAGCACCTCCTTCGCCGAGATGACCGGGCGTGGCGCTGAAAGCAATTGTTCCAGCGCGTTGTCCACCACCGTTTGCCCTTCATCGGCGGCCACCTTGAGGATTTCGAGATAACGACGGTCAGCTTCGAGACTGGTGCGTGTCAGATGATCGTAGGCGCAACGGTAAGCCGGTGACGGGAACATCTCCTCCCGCCATCGGTAGCCGGCGAACGCGCCGGGTTTGCGCAACAAATGACCGATCACATGCCGGAAGTCGATGACCGCACCGCGGTCGCCGCCGTTGAGCGGCAGTTGCGCCACTTCCTGCGCGCCTGCCAGCAAAACGATGCGGTTCTCGTAAATGCGCGCCAGCAGCTTCGTGCCGATGAGCCTGCTGGGAACCGAATACCTCAGCTTGCGCACGCGGATCGTGCTGTTGTTCCCAACACTGACCATCAGCTCACGATAATCGGGTAAATCCCCAATGATCGACTCTTTCATGGCTGCCAGATCCTCGCCCAGGCGGGCCGTTCTGAGCCGGTTGGCTGACTCTAGCACCCCGGCCAAAAACCGATCATACTCCTCCTCGCTGGCAAAATCAAAGCTGCCGCGCAGCAGCAGGTGTTGGCGGATGCGCCGCTTCAAATGCCCGTGGCTGCTCTCGCAGGAACCGTTTTCCTGCGGTCGGCCCACGTTGATGGTGCGTGGCTCGATGCCGTAATGCGCGCAGATCCCCAGATACTCCTCGTTGAAACCACGCTCCGCGCCGTCGCGCTTCAACTGGTGGGTGGCCGTCGACGAATGGTCGGTGAGCAACTGCCGGGGCACCCGGCCCAAGCGCCCCAGCACCGCCTTCAAGCCCCCGCGCAGCGACAGGCTCGACTCGCTGTGCGCACGCACCGCCCACTCCCAGTTCGAATACGGCAGCACCGCGTGGAACAGCTTGTGCGCCAACGCCTTCCCTTGAATCGTGATCCCCACCGGCCCCATGTCCGTCCAGTCCACCGCCAGCACTTCGCCGGGCTTGTGGTCCTGCGTGAAAAACACCTCCTTCTCCGGGCCTTCCGCCAGACGCCAACTCAGCACCCGGCGCTGGAACGTCCGCAACAGCCCGGGTTTGATCTCACCCAAATGGCTTTGCGCCAGATGCTCAAAGAGCGCCTTGGCCTCCAGTTCCGGGGCCTGGCGCAACATGGCCAGCGCCTGCGGCCAGACCGCTTCCAGCGGGTCTGCCCGCGTCCTCCAGGTGTGCGGCACCTGCCGCTGTTCCAGAACGTTGTCTTGC
>JBAXBG010000311.1:0-2407 GCA_037142115.1 Verrucomicrobiota bacterium
GGTGGGTGCTGCGGATCCCGGCGCTGACCTATCTGATCCCCGGGACCGGGACGATGACGGCCAACGAGGCGGTAGCGTTCGTGCTCGCTGGCGCGGCTTTGTGGCTGCTGCAACTGCCTGGCGCGTGGGCACACTTGACGGCACGGGTCTGTGTGTTGGGGGTCGGCGGGCTGGCGTTGGCCACGCTGATGGAAGGTGCGAGCGGCTGGAATTTGGGGATCAACGAGTTTTTTTGCCATGTGGCGGGCCCGCAGGTAGGGGCGGTGTGTCCCGGGTGCATGGCCTTGAACGATGCCGCCGGGTTCCTGCTGTTGGCGGTGGCGCTCGGGTTGATGAGCCGTCCGGCTGGGAAACCCTGTCGGTCGTGGATTTTCGCCGCTGTGGGCGGCCTGGTGATGGGAATTGGGTTTGTGGCCCTGCTCGGCTATCTGGCCGAGTTTCGGGCAGGCTACAGTTGGTGGAACGGCATGATGATGCCGTTCCACTCGGCGGTGTTGTTTTTGGTGCTTGGGACGGGGGTGCTCCATTTCGCGTGGCGGCAAGAGGGGATCCGGTGGTGGATCGGCCCACGCAATACTTTGGGGTTCTGCTGCGTGCTGGCACTGCTCATCGCGGTGGCGGCCCTGGCCAATCGCAGCACCCATGAACTCATCGCCGCCGATGCGCGGGTGAAGCACACGCGCGCCGTCATTGATACCTTGCACGAACTGCAGCGCTATCTGGATGAGTCGCAAAGCGGCGTCCGCGGCTACATGATCACCGGCGAAGAGGCCTTTCTGCCGCTCTCCGAAAGCGCGCTGGCGGCAACCCACAAGCGCCTGGAGGCGTTGCGCAGGAGTCTGGCGGGTGATGAGCGTGGGCGCGAGCGCTTGGCCGTGCTGGAGCCCTTGATTCGCGAGCGTCTGGAGTTTTCGCGGCTGCAGATTGAAGCACGCCGCAATGTCGGCTTTGATGCCGCCACCCAGCTGCGCGCGGCACGTCACGGCAAGGACTTGATGGATCAGGTCCGTGTGGCGCTCGACGCGATGGAGGCGGAGCAAGGGCGCAGTCTCGCCACACGCGAGGCACAGGCCGAGGCAATTAGCGGCCGGATTTTTTCGATTTTGCCGACCGGGGTGATTCTGAGTGTGGTGGCGCTCACCGTGGGCTTGCTGCGGCTCAACCGCGAGATGGCCAAACGCCAGAGCGCGGCCGAGGAGTTGCGGGCGGCCAGCCAAAAGCTGAGGTTGCATTTCGAGCAGACGCCCTTGGCTGTCATTGAGTGGGATTTGGATTTCCGGGTGGCCCGCTGGAACCCCGCTGCCGAGACGATTTTCGGGTTCCGCAGCGAGGAAGCGATCGGGCAGCATAGTTCCTTCATTGTTCCGGAGGAGTTCCGCCATCAGGTGGATCAGGTGTGGCAGGACTTGTCGACCCGCAGCGGCGGGGAACGCAGCACCAACCAGAACGTCTGCAAGGAAGGCCAGACGATTTTTTGTGAATGGTATAACACGCCGCTCATTGACGAGCACGGGACCTTCACGGGGGTGGCGTCGCTGGTGCTGGACGTCACCGAGCGCCGACGGACCTTGGAACTTCTGGAGTGGGAGAAAAGCGCCTTGGAGCTCATCGGCAGCAGTGCGTCGCTGCGCGAGGTGCTCGACGGACTGATGCTTGGCTTGGAGCGGCATGTGCCAGGAGCTTTCTGTTCCGTTCTGCTGCTGGACGCGGATGGCAGCCATCTGCGGCAGGGTGCGGCCCCCAGTCTGCCGGCAGCCTATACCCGACGCATCGACGGCCTCGAGATTGGCCCGGCGACCGGTTCCTGTGGTGCGGCGGCATATAGCAAGCAGCAGGTGATCGTTGCAGACATCGTCAGCGACCCGCGATGGGTGGGTTACCGCGACCTCGCCTTGGAACACGGCCTGCGCGCCTGCTGGTCGACGCCGATTCACGGCAGCGAGGAAAAAATCCTGGGCACCTTCGCGATTTATTTTCCGGAACCGCGCCAACCGCTGGCCGCCGAGCTGGATCTGCTGGCACGGGCGGAGCGCGTCACGCGCATCGCCATTGAGCGCAAGCAGGCGGAGGAGACGGTCCACAAACTCAAGGTGGCGCTCGATGAGCACACGATTGTGTCCATGACCGACGCCAAGGGTAAGATCACCTACGTCAACGACAAGTTCTGTGAGATCGCGAAATATGCGCGCGAAGAGTTGATTGGCCAGGATCACCGGCTGATCAGTGCGAGGCATCATTCGCCAGCGTTCATTCAGAACCTGTGGCAGACGATCAACCGCGGGCAGGTGTGGAAGGGCGAGTTATTGAACCGCGCGAAGGATGGCTCGTTCTATTGGATGGATGCGACGATCATTCCTTTTCCCGGGCCGGACGGGAAGCCTGCGGAATTCATCGCCATTCGCACCGA
>JBAXBG010000312.1:0-2392 GCA_037142115.1 Verrucomicrobiota bacterium
GGTGGCGGGACACGTTTGACCGGGTGGGTCGGCGCGTTCAGGCCCACCCCCGAATTGCGATCTTGAACAAGCCCGTAGCGGCAGGGGCCGGCGCGATCGGGCTATGGGGAAATCGGAGTGGGTCGAGGTCCTGAGGCGGGCCGTGATGATCGAGCCAGGGCAGTCTGGGCACGATTGGGCTGTTGGGACCCGTGCGTGGATGCTTCCGCTCCTGTCCAGGCGCAGACCTTCTCCAGCCTGCCGTTTCGGAGGGATGCGGGGCCTGCGGTGGTGGACGGTATGAGGGCAGTGGTCATGGTGTGGTTGGGGGCGGCGCCCGGGTCGAGGTCAGGGGTAAGCGCCGCAGGATGCCGCCGCAGACGGGGCAGGTCCGGGTCGCTCGTTCCAACTTCTGGGCTGGCCCTTCCCTTCGCTTCCGCTGCGGTTTCCCGAGGGCAGCCCGCGCCCTCTCCAACTGGCCACCAGGCCGTGTTGAGGCATAGAGGCCGGTGTGGCGGATCTTATGGAACCCTTGCGGCAGCACGTGCCGGAGCAGGCGGCGCAGGAACTCCACCGGGTGCAGGGTGGCGGTTCGCCCTAGCTTGGTCCGGAAGGTGACCCGGTCGCGAGTAACCTCCAGCAGTCGCGAGTTGGCGATGCCCACCCGGTGGGTATACCTGCCGAGGTAGGCCAGGATGTGGCGCGAGCGCTTAAACGGCTTCTTGGCATAGACGATCCAGGGCTTCCGCGCCACCCGGCTTGCCAGGGCGGCATAACCCGGGTCCGTCCATTCCGGGAAGGCGCCCCGCTTCCTCAGGGCCCCGAGGGCGTGGAGCATCCGGGCCCGGAACACCACGCCCATCATGACGACCGGGAACAGGAAGGCACTGCGGGTGGTGATGAAACGGCTGCCATCGAGAGCCAGTCCCCCGGCGGTGACCAGGGCGTGGACATGGGGATGGAAGGCCAGTTCCCGGGTCCAGGTGTGCAGGACCAGGGTGATGCCGAGGGTGGCCTTCAGGCGGGTCCGACCCAGGACCAGCAGGGTCTCGGAGGTCCCTTGCAGGAGGGCCTGGTAGACCTCGGCTGGATGCCGCATGGCCAGTCCCCGGAGCTCCATCGGCAGCGTGAACACGGTGTGGAAGTGGCCGACATCCAGGAGGCGTTCACTGCGGGCTGTGATCCACTTCTCCTGGGCCAGAGCCTGGCACTTGGGACAGTGCCGGTTCCGGCAGGAGTTGTAGGCGATCCGCTCGTAGTCGCCGTGCTCGCAGACCTCCACATGGCCGCCGAGGGCGGCGGTGCGGCAGCGGCTGATGGCGGTCAGGACCCGGCGCTGGGGTGTGGACAGGCGATGGCTGGCCTCCAGGGCCGGTCGGTGGTTCCTGACGATGTCCGCAATGTCGAAGGTGGGCCGCGACCCCACGGACTCAGTCCGGCAGATCCTCCAACGGACTGCGCACCGCAGCGATCTGACTGGGGGCGACCTGGGTGTAGATGGCTGTGGACTTGATGCTGGCGTGGCCCAGCACCACCTGGATCCTGCGCAGATCCGTGCCCCGCTCCAGCAGGTGGGTGGCGAACGCATGGCGGAGCATGTGCGGGGTCACGACCCGGCCAATCCCGGAGGCCGCCGCCGCACACAGCAGGGCACGCCGGGCGGTGTCCTTGCTGATGGGATTCCCGGCCCGAGAGGTGAACAGCCAGGGCGCAGCTGGCCGCGCGTGCTTGTAGTAGGCCCGAAGCAGGCCATAGAGCCGGCCGCTCATGGGCACCATCCGCTCCCGATCACCCTTGCCATTGCGGACATGGATGACCTGCTGCATGGCGTCGATGTCCCGCGTCTCCAGCAGGCTGGCCTCCCGGATGCGCAGGCCGGTGGCGTAGATCAGGGTAAAGAACATGCGGTACTTGGCGCTCGTGAACCCGTCCAGCAGGCACGGGATCATGGCCTGGCTCAGGATGACGGGCAGCTGCGCCTTGGCCCTGGGGATCGTGATCCAGGCCACCTTGTCCGGCTGGCCCAGGGTCCGGCCATAGAGAAACTTCAGGGCCGAGTAGTGCAGGCCAAGCCGGGACGCGCTGATCGGCTGGAGCCGGAGGTGG
Source organism: Verrucomicrobiota bacterium (assembly GCA_037142115.1). GTDB lineage: Bacteria > Verrucomicrobiota > Verrucomicrobiia > Verrucomicrobiales > Akkermansiaceae > Luteolibacter. The sequence goes on from JBAXBG010000312.1 coordinate 2,086, forward strand.
TCCACCCAGCGGCGGATGGCTTCCTGGCTGGCTTCGTCCACTCCCGCCCCGAGGAACTCCTCGAACCTCCTGACCGAGGCTACGTATTGCTGGATGGTTCCGGTGGCGCGATTTGCCATCCGCAGGTCGCCGGCGAACCGGGACAGAGCTACACTATCTACCTGCATGTAGTACCTCCTTGGTTGTGGGGCCGGTGCTCTAACACCGCCACAACCAAGGAGACTGCAAACCGTTGCTTCCGCAAGCCCTAACGGGCGATCGGGCTGGACAGACGTCCGTCACCCTGCCGCGAAGCGGCTTCGTTCAA
>JBAXBG010000313.1:0-2378 GCA_037142115.1 Verrucomicrobiota bacterium
CCGCGCAGCAGCCACAGCCGTTTCTGCTGCGTCATGCCTGACCCTCACATGGTGTTGCCAATATGTAAACTATCTCCAACTAAAACTCAAGAAAAACGCATTGCGTGTTATTTTATTATTGTATTAATATGTTATTTTGTGTAATAATATACAATATAATGTAAATAACAAATTGCAGACGAAATCACGAACAGCCGCCCGAGAAGGAAACATGCAAGACAACATCGTCTACGATCCACAGAAACATGAAGTGTGCTTGACCCTGAGCCAACGCTTGGGGCGGGCCGAAATCATCGGACTTGGTTTACTGGCCAGCGCCAGCCGTACCCCCTTCGGCACGGTCGTGCTCCTGACCGCGACCGTAGCCCTGACCGGAAATCGTAAACCTCTATCGGTCAACACCTTCCAGGACGCGGCTGCGGCCCGTGGACTCCTGGCCCGTTTTGGGGAACTGACCGACATCCCGGTAAGGATCACCGCCCATACGCGGGAACTGCCCTTGGCGTTGGCGCACACCTTGGACTGCGTCGACCACGGCGACCTGCACCTGTTGCTCTTTGAACCAAAAAACGCCGTAGTCACCGCCCAGTGGCCGCGGCAGGAGGCGCTCCCCCGGATTTGTGCCGAGCTTCTGGCCCTGAGCCCGGTGTGCGACACCAGCCAGAGCGACGACCCCCAAAACTGGTACTCTTTCCCGCCGGCGTTGGCAAAGGACAACTTCGGCAAGGCGGCCTACTTCGTCGTGGCCCATGAACTGCTCCAGGCCGCCGCTGCTCCCGGCAACCTTGGCTGGGAGCGGACCTGGGCGCTGGCCGCACCGGCCCTGGCTTGCCGTACGTTCTCCGAGGCCCTGGACGCCTTGGGCGGCGCGGACATCAGCCTCATCTGCGCGGTACTCGCCTGGAGGTTGCTGCGAGAGCGGCGCAAAACCGGGTCATTGGCGCTGCCGGTACCGGGACAGGAGCGGCTGGTTGCCTCCTGGGAGCCGGTTCCCGAGCGGTTACTGCAGATGCTCTACCAGATCACCAACCTCTGGCTCCATTTCCCGGCGGAAGAATGGGGCGCCCTGGGGCGGACCGCCCTGGCGGCCTGCAGCCGCCTGCCGCTGGACCTCGGCGCCAGCCACATTGAGCGTGGGCTTCCGCCTGCCGCCGGAAGAGTGGGCGTTTGGCCAACTGTTTCTCGAAGGAGTGCATAACCAGCATTTCGCTGTTCCCGACGAGCTGACCATCCAGGTCTCCGACGGGCCGTTTCGCGAGGTACGCCTCTGGTACGACGGCCATGGCGCCGTGCTGGCGGCCCTGGGGGTTGCGCTCTCCGGGGCAGGGGAGCGTCTCGCCTACACGTGGGTCGGTCTCCGGGCAGTGGAAGACCAGGTTGAAGCCTGGACTTCCTGTAGCAGTCTTACGGGGACTGATCAAGCGACCGCGGCCGCTGCGTTTGCGGCCACACTGGTCGCCGGGGCGTTCCGGGACGCCGTGGTTCTGGAGCATGCCGCTGGTAATCCGACACCGGCAGCGCGGATCCCACACCACCGCCGGCAACAATCAGGCCCGGAGAGGTGCATCATCCGTTACCTGGCGCGGCGGCAATCGGAACGCGGGCCAGGGTGGGGGTGTCAGGTAAGCCGCCGTGAGCTTCAGGACGCCGGGGTGCTGAAGCGTGGCGCGAATGTTACCGGGTACTTTGTGACCTACCACAAGGGGCAACGGCCGGATCCGGAGCGGCTGCAACGTCTGGCCGGGGCCGGGATAATTACCGGAGAACCGCTACTACCGGGACCAGGGGATTGATATCCTGGCCACTGGAATCGGCCGGTTGGCGGTGCAGGTGAAGGCTCTGGCCAAAGGAGTGGGGCCGGGGGCGGTGCGGGATTTTGCGACGGCCGTGGCGATGCTCCGGGAGGAGGCAGGGGAGTGCGTCGCGTTGTTGGTGGCAACCGTGGGGGCTCCGACGAGTGGGGCGCTGAATTGCGCGAAAGGGAACGGGATCGTCTGTCTGCATGTCACGGAATTGGACGGCTGGCTGTCCCGGTATGCCAGAACGCAAGGGGGTGGGCAATGAGAGAGCAGAGACGGGCAGGGAGAGAAAATTCCGGTGGCCGTGCGGCTGCTGGCGCCGGCATTGCCGTTGGGCGCCTGGCATGAACTGCGACTGTTGGCAGGGTAGGGGGGGATGGAGAAACGATAGAAATATCTCGCCGCCGTCAGGGCGCAGTTCCAAGCCAGAGAGATGACCTTTGCCCCGGTGGATGGTCTGGTGGTCGGTTTCCTCTGTTGCCTCCAGTACAGTGGGCGGTACGGGATGTCCCTGCGGGCGCTGGACGCTGACCCGGCGGTGGTCCTGGGGGAACTGGAACTCAAGAAACGGGAGATCAT
>JBAXBG010000314.1:0-2369 GCA_037142115.1 Verrucomicrobiota bacterium
AACAGTGAGCATTTCGTCGGTGGCGGGACCGAGTTGATGGTGTGGGTAGGCGCGGCGGTGCCCACCGGCGAAATGCGATGTTGAACAAGCCCGTAGCGGCGAGGGCCGAACTGACCGTTATGGGGAAATCGGGTCTGGCATAGCGGCGGGAGGAGCCTGAGCTGCTTGTCCGCTAGGCCCGTTCGTGGGTCTGGGGCGGGCAGGATGGCCCAGGCACTCCACCAGGTCCCAGTGCAGGCAGAGCTTCGCCGACCTGCCTTGATGCAAGGAATGGCGTGGGTAATGGTCTGCTGGGGGGCCTATATGCATGCGGCCTCCAGCGGAGGGGACCGCGCCATTGCGGTTAGCGGCAGGCGCAGGATCATGCCGCCGCACTGGGCACAGGTGCGCGGCGCATCGATGACGACGGGCGGGGGGTCCCTGTGAGGCTTTGGGACTGGGAGCAGTGCCCTTGCCTGTTCAAGGAGCCCGCCCGGCTGGGCGGAGGCGTGGAGGCCCGCATGCCGGATCTTATGGAAGCCGTCGGGAAGGATGTGCTGGACGAACCGACGCAGGAACTCAACCGGGTGCAGGGTTGCGGCCTGGTGGCCTTTGGTGCGGAAGGTGACATGCCCCGGGCCAACAGCCAGGATCCGCGAGTTGGCGATGCCCACGCGGTGGGTGTAGCGACCCAAATACTGAAGTACGTGCTGGGAGCGGCGGAAGGGGGCCTTGGAATAGACGACCCAGGACTTGTGGGCCGCGAGGCTGACCATCAGGCGGTTGAAGGCCGCATCGCTGAGCTCCGGGAAGGTCCCCTTTCGGTGGAGCTTCCGCAGGGCGTCCAGCATCTTCCCCCGCAGAAGTTGGCCCATCACTTTCACGGGAAACAGGAAGTCTTTGCGGACGTGGACGAACCGCTGCCCATCGAGCGAGAGCCCGCCCGCGGTGACGAGCACATGGATGTGCGGGTGGAAGTGCAGTTCCCGTGTCCAGGTGTGGAGCACCATCGTCAGGCCCAGCGTGGCATTGAGGCGCGTTCGCCCCAGTTCCTGGAGCAGTTCACTGACGGAACGGAACAGCGCGGTGTAGACCTCTACCGGGTGCCACCGCGCCAGGGAGCGCAGTTCCGACGGCGGCGCCGACACCACATGGAAGTGCCGCACGGGCAGGATCCGCTCGGCCCGTGCGTCGATCCACTTCTGCTGAGCCAGGGCCTGGCACTTGGGACAGTGGCGGTTCCGGCAGGAGTTGTAGACCGGGTGTTCCCGCCCGCAGCCGGTGCAGACCTCCAGGTGGCCGCCGAGGGCGGCGGTCCGGCAGCGGCTAATGGCCGTGAGGACGCGCTTCTGGGGCCTGGACAAACGCTGCTGCGCCTCCAGGCCCGGTCGGTGCTGCCTCACGATGTCCGCAATGTCGTAGACAGGGCGCGGGAAGCCCACCGCATCACATGGACAAGTCCTCCAGGGGGCTTCTCACGGCGGCGATCTGGCTCGGGGAAACCTGGGTGTAGATCGTCGTGGACCTGATGCTGCCGTGGCCCAGCACGACCTGGATCTTTCGCAGGTCCGTGCCGTGGTCGAGCAGATTGGTGGCGAAGCTATGCCGAAGCATATGGGGGGTGACCACCTTCCCGATGCCCGCCACGGCCGAGGCGCAGAGCAGGGCCCGACGCGCTGTCTCGTGGCAGAGAGGCTTCCCGGCCCTGCTCGTGAACAGCCAGGGCTGGGGCGGGCGCTCGTGCTTGTAGTAGGCCCTGAGCAACCCGTAGAGCTTCGAGTTCATGGGCACCAACCGCTCCCGGCCACCCTTCCCGTGCCGCACATGGATGACTTGCTGCATCGCGTCGATGTCTCGGGTCTCCAGCAGGCTGGCCTCCCGGATCCGCAGGCCCGTGGCGTAGATCAGGGCAAAGAAGATCCGATACTTGGCCACCAGGAACCCGTCGAGCACCCGCTGGATCTCGGCTGGGCTAAGGACCGTGGGCAGGGGGGCGTCCTTCCGCGGCATCGAGATGAAGGCCACCTTTTCTGGCTGGCCCAGCGTCCGCCCGTAGAGGAACTTCAGCGCCGAGTAGTGGCACCGCAGCCGCTCCGGGCCGATGGGCTGGGTCTGGAGGTGGTCCACCCAGTGCCGGATGCCCTCCTGATTCGCCTCGCCCACCTCTGTACCGAGGAATTCCTCGAAGCGTCGGATCGACGCAAGGTATTGCTGGATGGTCCCTTTCGCGCGAGCTGCCATTTGCAGATCGCCCTCCAAGCGGGACAAAGATAGACTGACTGCCTTCATGCAGTACCTCCTTGGTCATCTGGCGGTGCGCATACACCGCGATGACCAAGGAGCCTGCTTTTACCCTTCCGCGCTAGCTGTCTTTATCGACCGGGCTGCCT
>JBAXBG010000315.1:0-2360 GCA_037142115.1 Verrucomicrobiota bacterium
GGTTGAAACGTTTCGTGGCACCGCATCGTGGCCGAGGCCTGCGGGTATGGGCCGGTGGCCGAGGAGTGGCGCCGGGAAGTTCGGGCCTTCCTGGACCGGGGGTATCGTCAAGTGGATAGCGTAGATGCTATTTTCCAGATACGGCGGCGCCATCTACCAACTGGGCGAGAGGTGAACCCGGGCGGCTGGCAGGTGCCACGCCCCACTTGCAGTTGGGAGCGGCATCCATTTGGAAGTCCATACGTCCGCCGTTGAGCAGCATGGAGTGGGAGATGAAGGTCTGGTCAAACGGAGCACTGTTGAGAGTCGCTCCGTGGATGTAGCGCTGTTGCGGGCCGTTGTTTTTTGCGCTGAGGGTGAAGGTCTTGTCGTTGGGCAAGGTCAGCACCGCCTCGTCAAACAGCGGGCTGCCAATGAGGTAGTTGGGGTCGCCTGGGCAGGCCGGATAGAACCCGAGCGCGCTGAACACATACCACGCCGACATCTGCCCGGTGTCCTCGTCGCCGCACAGGCCGTCGGGGCTGGCCTGATAGAGCAGCGCCATGATCTGGCGGGCGCGCGACTGGGTTTTCCACGGCTGGCCGACGTAATTGTAAAGATATACCATGTGATGGGTCGGCTCGTTGCCGTGGGCGTATTGGCCCATGTCGGCGGCGATCATTTCGAGCATTTCATGCTCCATTTTTCCATAGGTGCCGAAACGCACCGTCGGCGCGGTGGTGAACACGGCATCGAGCTTGGCTGCGAACTTCGCTTCGCCGCCTATCAACTTAATGAGGCCGGGCACGTCGTGCATCACGCTCCAGGTCCAATGCCAGGAATTCCCTTCGGTGAAGGGACCACCCCATTCGTCGGGATAAAATGGTTCGTTCCATGAGCCGTCGGCCTTGCGGCCGCGCATGAAGCCGGATTTTTGATCAAAAAGGTGGGTGTAATTCAGCGCCTGACGCGCGAAGGTGGCGGCGTCGGCGCGGTTGCCGCTCGCATCGGCGAGCTGCGCGGCGCAATAGTCGTCATAGGCATATTCCAGGGTTTTGGAGCCGGCTTCACGGACGCTTTGCGGGTCGCCGGCCAGGTTGGAATATGGCACATAACCTAGCTTGTTATAAAATAGCGCGCCGTCGCGGCCAATGGCCTTGCAGTTGGCGGGGCCTTGGGTGTTGGCGTCGTGAACCATGGCGGCCACGGCCTTGCCCGCATCGAAGGTGCGGATGCCTTTCATCCAGCCGTCGGCGAGCAGGGAAAACGCGTGGTTGCCGATCATGCAGTTCAGATGGCCGGGACCCGGCCATTCCGGCAACCAACCGCTCTCATCGTAGGCATGCATGATGCCCTCGAGGATTTCGCCGCCGATTTCCGGATAGAGCAGGTTGATCAGCGGATGCACCGCGCGGAATGTGTCCCAATAACCGCTGTCGGTGTAAAGGTGGCCGGAATGGACTTTGCCGTCGAAGGGGCTGAAGTAGACCGGCTGGTTGGTGGCATCCAGTTCGTAAAAGCGGTGGGGGAAAATCGTGCTGCGATAGAGCGCGCTGTAGAACGCCCGGCGCTGGTCGTCGGTGCCGCCCGTGACGCGGGCGCGGCCTAACATTTCATTCCAGCGGGCGGTGGCGCGCTGGCGGATGGTGTCGAAGTCGGCGCTGCCGATCTCGCGTTCCAGATTGCGCGCCGCCTGGTCGGCGCTGATCAAGGATGAGGCGGCTTTGCAGCCAACCACGGGATTGCCGGTGGTGTCGAACTTGAGGAATGCGCCGAGGGATTGCGTGCCGGCGAGTTCGGTCACGCCCGGCTGAATGGCATTGCCCGACCAGACGCCGCTGGCGGTGAACGGTCGGTCGAACACGATCACGAAATAATTCGACAGGCCTTCCGCCACGGGAAGGCCGCCCCGGTTGTGATAGTTGCGGGCGATGCCGATGACCTTGTTCTCGGCGGGGAGGATTTTCACCGATGAAATCCGTTGGGTGCCGAAAACTTCCAGCACCACATAGGCGTCGGCGGGCTTTTCGAAGGTAAAGCGCAGCTGCGCGGCGCGCTCGGTGGGCGTCACCTCCGCAATCGCGTCCCAGGTGTCGAGCCGCACTTTGTAATAGCCGGGCTGGGCGACTTCAGCGGCGTGCCTGAAGGTCGATGCACGTTCGTTTTCCGTCACCACCAGTTTGCCGGTGACGGGCATCAGCGAGAAATTGGCGTAGTCGCCGATCCAGCGACTCGGCTCGTGAGTCTGGCGGATGCCGCGGATTTGATCGTGGCGGTAATGATAGAACAGCCCCGTGGCTGCCGGCTCCGTGTAGGGTGCCCACGTATTCATTGGAAACGGCAGGGCGATGGCCGGATAGGCGTTGCCGTGGGAAAAATTG
>JBAXBG010000316.1:0-2300 GCA_037142115.1 Verrucomicrobiota bacterium
TTTAGCATACCTTGACGACCTCGATTTTCAGCAGGCTGCCGAGTTTGGTGATCTTGCCTGCGATGTGGCCGACGCCGACCGCGCAATGATGCGCGGGCCCCTGCGCATTCCAGTCGTTGACAAACTGCCGCGCGCCGATGCTGAACCGATAGCGGCTGTTGGTGTTGCCGATTTCGAGGATCGGGCCGGGCTCCGACAGCCCCTCGGCTACCAGCAGTTTCAATTTGCCGTCATTCGTCTCCACCACCGAGAGCAGGGTGACCGGGCCGTGTTTGACTGACATTTCCACCGAGAGTCCGCGGCCGACCTTGCCGTGATACACGCTGAGCGGACGCACCTTGGTTTTGCCCTCGGCAATCGCAATATGGCCGGGGCCGTCGTGACCCATCAATACCACGTCGTCGGCAAAATCCATCGCATAGTATTCCGTGAACGAGCCACCGACGCCGAAAGTGTCCATGATTTTCATCGCCTGCGCGTTTTTCACCTCATATTCGCCGGCGACGGGAATGCCGCGTGCCGTGAGGAGCGAATTGCCGAGGATGATCGAACTGATGGCATCCTCGTTTTCCGCGTTGCCAGTGCCACTGTAAAAATACGCCAGTGAGCCGAGGTCGTGTTCCTTCACCAACCGGTCGAGGGCGACGGAAGTTCGCGCGGCGCGTTCCAGTTCTGGTTGGGTGCAATCCTTTTGCACGTCGAAAACCTTCTTGAAATGCGCGACGCGATCCTTGATTTGCCTGGCACTCACGTCGCGTCGCAACGCGGCGAGCTCGTCCACTTCCACGATTTCCATGTGACCGCCGAACGTCGCACATTGCAGCGTCGTGTCGGAAGAGATGTCGAGCATCCCGCCATAGTAATGGCCCATGAGGCCGAGACGGTTGTGAAACATCGTGTTCGCCACGCGCGCGGCCTCGACCCACGCATCCACTTCGTTCCAGCAAATCGGGTCATCATGGAGCATCCCGGTGACTTGATGGAAATCAATGCCCGCGCGGTTGAAGACGTTGGCGATTTCCGGCACCGGACAGGCCGCGCAGAACGCCAGCCAGTCACCGGTCATCGCCGTGCGGTCGCCCATCGCATTGAACTTCGCGTAATCAATCGCCGCTTCCGGCGCGAGGTTTAGGATGATGACGGGCACTTTGGCGCGTTGCACCACCGGCAGTACGGTCGATGACAAGGCATACGTCGTCACATGCAGGAAGATCACGTCCACATCCGCGGCGCGGAACTGGTGGCCCGCTTCCAAAGCTTTTTTCGGATTGTCGATCAGGCCGAGGTTGACGACTTCCACATCGGGCCGCTCCAGCTTCTGCTGGACGGTGCGGAGGTAGCCTTCGAGGCGCGGCTTGAGCCCCTTGAATTGCGGCCAGTAGGTGTCGAGGCCGATGCCGAACAGGCCGATGCGAAGTGGATGGGTGGTGGTCATGGTTTGGATAGATAGGAATGATTTGGGTTCCGACGAACCGGATTCAAGTGGTCCGCTTTGGCTTTCACCCCCCCCATTGATCCCGATGCTGCGCCTTGATCCAGGCTGCCGTTTCCGGCTGTCCCGTGGCCTTCATCGCCGGGCCATCCCACTCCATGTTGCGCCCGAGGCGCAGTGCGACGAGTCCGGCGGCCCCGATCTCGGTGATAGGTCCGCCGATTTCAAAGGGTGAGAAAGTCTTGCCATTGCCTCGGCAGGCTTCCAGCCACTCGAGCATGTGATGATTCTGCGGAGCCCGCGGCAGGGTTTGTGGAACGGCAACAGCGGCTTCATGCTTCAGGCCCTTGAACTTCACCTCATCATTCATCTTGAGGTAAAAGTCATTGTTCCAAAGCCCCGCGGAGAGCTTGCCCTTATCGCCTAGCACCAGGCATCCGGTGGATGGAATCTCGCCAAAGGTTTCGACCATCCCCGAGGTCACCTCGCCCGGCGGCAACATGCTGCAGGGCTGGTCACCGCCGGTATGGAAGAAGATGGCAACCGGCCCGCGATCGCCGCGCGCGGGAAAAGCGAAGCGGAGCTTGGCCGCATGCGGAAAGCTATCCGCGCCCGGCTGCACTCCGGAAACTTCGATCCGGTCGGGATAGTCCAACTTCAGTGCGCGCACCGGCATGCTGAACGCATGGCAGCAAAAATCCGCCAGCGAGCCGCCGCCGAAGTCGAACCATCCGCGCCACGCCCCCGGATGATAGATTCCCTGTTTGAAGGGCCGCAGCGGAGCCGGGCCGGTCCAAAAATCCCAGTCGAACCCGGCGGGAATCGGGTCCGTGCCGGATGGCCGGACCACGCCATTGGGCCAGCCGTG
>JBAXBG010000317.1:0-2298 GCA_037142115.1 Verrucomicrobiota bacterium
GGTATGTCGTACCGCCTTCAGGCGGTCTCTTCAGCACTTGAAGTGAGCGGCATTCGCCCGGACACGAAAAAGCGGTGGAGGCCCGGTCGGGCCGCCACCGCTGCGAATACTTCAGGACCCGCTGCTTAAGCGGCGAAGTTGGCGGCGACCACGTCCCAGTTGACCAGGTTCCAGAACGCGGCGATGTAATCGGGGCGGCGGTTCTGATAGTGGAGGTAATAGGCGTGCTCCCAGACATCGAGGCCGAGGACCGGCTTGCCGGAGCAGGCGGCGACGGCGTCACCCATGCACGGGCAGTCCTGATTGGCCGTCGAGCACACGGCCAGCGAGCCGTCGGCGGTTTTGACCAGCCACGCCCAGCCGGAGCCGAAGCGGGTGGCGCCGGCCTTGGCGAACGCCTCTTGGAACGCGCCGAACGAGCCGAACGCCTTGTCGATGGCCGCCGCGAGCTCGCCGGTGGGGGCCTTGGCACCGCCCGGGGCGATGACTTTCCAGAAAAAGCTGTGGTTGGCGTGGCCGCCGCCATTGTTGCGCACGGCGGTGCGGATGTCGGCGGGCACGGCTGCCAGATCGCCGACGAGTTCGCACAGCGACTTCGCTTCGAGCTCGGGTTTGCCGGCGAGGGCGTTGTTGAGATTGGTGATATACGCCTGGTGGTGTTTGGAATGATGGATTTCCATCGTGCGGGCGTCGATGTGGGGCTCGAGCGCGTCGTAGGCGTAGCCGAGGGCGGGTAGTGTGTGGGCCATGGTGTTAGGGGAGTTTGGTTTGCTTATCGTCCGACTCTCCGCTAGGACAGCGTGACAGACGACGTTCATAACAAACCGAGCATCCCGCAACCCGCAAGCGAAAACCAACATGATTCCACCCGCCCTCGCCTTCTACCTGCCGCAAATCATCGCCGTCCTGGTCGGGCTATTGGTTGGCTGGCTGCTGACCCGCCTGGCCGCCTCCGGCCAAATCGCCGCGGGCAGTGAGCGGCTCAAGGCCGAGGAACGCCGCGCCGGGGAGATCGAAGTCCGCCTGGCCCATGCCACCGCCGATGCCGAACGCAACGAGCAGGACGCCCAAACGTTCCGCAACCAACTCACCGAACTGCGCGCCCGCCTCGAATCCGAGATCAAAGCCGCCGCCGAAAAACAAGCGCTGCTCGAACGCGCCGAAATCAAGCTCTCCGACACGTTCAAAGCCCTCTCCGCCGACGCGCTGCGCGCCTCGTCCGAACAATTCCTGCAGCTCGCGAAATCCTCGCTGTCCACCCAGACCGAAGAAGCCAAGGGCGACATCGAGCAACGCAAGGCCGCCATCGAGGCGCTGGTCAAGCCGGTGGCCGAATCGCTCGGCAAATTCGAGTTGCGCATCGGCGACATCGAAAAAGCCCGCGAAGGGGCCTACGCCGAGCTCAAGGAACAAGTCCGCTCGCTCGGCGAAGGCCAGATCGGCTTGCAGCGCGAAACCGCCTCGCTGGTCAAGGCGCTGCGCCAACCGGTCGGCCGCGGCCAGTGGGGGGAAATGCAACTGCGGCGGGTCGTGGAACTCGCCGGCATGCAGGAGCATTGCGATTTTGAAACCCAGCACACCACCACCACCGACGAAGGCAAGCGCCTGCGGCCCGACCTGATCGTGCGGCTGCCCGGCGGCAAAACCATCGTGGTGGATTCCAAAACCCCGATGGATGGGTATCTCGACGCGCTCGAAGCCACCGATGACACCGTCCGCGAGGAAGCGCTCCAGCGCCACGCCCGCCAGGTTAGAACCCACATCCAACAGTTAGCCTCGAAAAACTACTCCGCCCAGTTCGCCCACGCGCCGGAGTTCACGGTGCTGTTTCTGCCCAGCGAGTCGTTTTTCTCCGCGGCGCTGCAAAGCGACCCGGGCCTGATCGAACGCGGCGTCGACCAGGGCGTGATCCTGGCCACCCCCACCACGCTGATCGCCCTGCTGCGCGCCGTCGCCTATGGCTGGCGCCAGGAAGCCATCGCCGACAACGCCCGCGAAATCTGCGCGCTGGGCCGCACGCTCCACGAACGCCTCGGCAAGCTCGCCGACCATTTCTCGAAACTCGGCCGCTCACTGGGCAACGCCGTGGAAAATTACAACAATGCCATCGGCTCGCTGGAAACGCGCGTCCTGACCACCGCCCGCAAGTTCGAGGAACTCAAAGCCGCCCCCGAAGCCGCCACCATCGCCAACCTCGAACCCGTCGATCAAATCCCCCGCACCCCGCAAGCGGTCGCGACTCGCCCCGAGCCGTTCTCTCCCAGTGGCGCGGGCATGTTGCCCGCCGCCTCGGCCGCC
>JBAXBG010000318.1:0-2274 GCA_037142115.1 Verrucomicrobiota bacterium
TCCGCGACCTCTCCGCGACCTCTCCGCGACCTCTCCGCGACCTCTCCGCGACCTCGGCGTCTCCGCGTTTCGCTTCAATCCAAATTCTTTCAGGCTTGGCAGGGTAGCGAATCCGCGAACGGAGGGCACCGGAAGGGTAGGGAATCCAGGTTTGGCGGACGCTTGTTTGCCCGCGCGGCCTTGTTCTCGGGCAAAAAAAGTGGCGGGATGCAAACCGCACTGTCTTACCGAACCCTTACTCGATCAAAGAAGTGGGGCATCTCGCCGAGTTAAAATCGCGCATGAGCGGGTTTTGTCAAATGCAAGTTGCCTAAAGTCACTCAACTTGGAATCGACCAAGGGGGGGGGGCGACCTGCTCAGCGCGCTGGCGGTGCTGCCGGATGTGGCGGGGTGAAGCTGAAATTTGGAAAGCTGAACGCGGTTTGAGTGCTAACGAACTTGGGAATCCGGCGAAGCCCTGAATGGCATGGCCGAAGGCAAATGAAGAGAAGATTTTTTGAATCGCAGATGGACGCAGATGATGAAGAGGGATAAGCGCTACGAAAGGCACGTCCCCTTTTGATGATAACAACGAGCCGATGGACCTAATTCCTATGCCTGCGGCACTTCTGACATCGCTCCTGCTTCCGCTTCGCGGGCAGGAGTCACGCCAGAAGCAGGTAGGGATAGGTCAAGTCATCCGGTTCCTGACCCGACCGCCGCATCAGTGCCCCAAGTCAGTCATACGCCCTGGGCATCTGATCACCTCAGTCTTCGGCGGCGCGGGCGATTTGCAGCAGCTTGGCCTCGCCGAGGTGGGGACCGAGGATTTGCAGGCCGACGGGGAGGTGGTGGCCGCCGTCGAAGTCGGTGGTGCCGCAGGGCACCGAGATGCCGGGGATGCCGGCGAGGTTGGCCGACAGGGTGAAAATATCCGATAGATACTCGTGCAGCGGGTCGTTGGCGAAGGCCCCGATTTTTCTGGCCGGGGTGGGGGCGACCGGCGAGAGGATGGCATCGACCTGGAGGAAGGCGGTCTCGAAATCGCGGCGGATGAGGGTGCGGACTTTTTGGGCGCGGCTGTAGTAGGCGTCGTAGTAGCCGGACGAGAGGACGTAGGTGCCGAGGATGATCCGGCGTTTGACTTCCGGGCCGAACCCCTCCTCGCGGGACTTCTTGTAGAGGTCGAGGATGTCGGCGGGGTGGGCGGTGCGGTGGCCGTAGCGGATGCCGTCGAAGCGCGACAAGTTAGACGACGCCTCGGCCGGCGCGATCACATAGTAGGTGGCCACGGCGTGCGCGGTGTGCGGCAGCGAGATGGGCACGATTTCGGCGCCTTGGGCGGCCAGCCGCTGGATGGCAGCCTCGACCTGGGTGCGCACGCCGGAGTCGATGCCATCGCTGAAGTATTCCGCGGGCACGCCAAGCTTCATGCCTTTGACGCCGTCGCGCAGGCCGCTGAGATAATCCGGCACCGGCACGTCGAGACAGGTGGAATCGAGTGGATCGAAACCGGCGATGGCTTGCAGGATGAGGGCGGCATCCTCGACGGTTTGGGTGAGCGGTCCGATTTGGTCGAGAGACGACGCGAAGGCGACCAGGCCGTAGCGTGACACGCGGCCGTAGGACGGTTTCAGGCCGACCACGCCGCAATGGGACGCGGGTTGGCGGATCGACCCGCCGGTATCCGAGCCGAGCGCGGCGATGGCGGTGGCGTCGGCCACGGCGGCGGCGGACCCACCGGACGAGCCGCCGGGGATGCGTTGCGCGTCGCGCGGGTTGCGGGTGGTTTGCAGGGCCGAGTTTTCGGTTGAGGATCCCATGGCGAATTCGTCCTGATTCATCCGGCCGAACGGGATGGCCCCGGCGGCACGGAGTTTGCGGATGACCGTGGCGTCGTAGGGCGACTGATAGTTTTCCGCGAGGATCTTCGACCCGCAGGTGCAGGGCTGGCCGAGCACGTTGATGTTGTCCTTGATGGCGATCGGGATGCCGCCCAGCGGCAAGGACAGATCGGCGGTGGCGGCTTCGGCAAGGGCGGACTCCAGGTCGTGGGACAGGTAGGCACCGGTGCCGGAATCACGGGCGGCGATCTCTCCCGCGAGTTGGTGGAGAATGGCGGCCGGGGTGAGGTCTCCTGCGAGGAGTTGCCGGCGAAGCGAAGCGAGGGTCATGGGGATGAAAATTTGAAATCTTAAATCTTAAATTCTAAACGAAGAGGCGACGTTTCTTCTGCTTTTTCTTCGTTTAGAATTTAGTGCTTAGAATTTAGTGCTTAGAATTTAGTGCTTAGA
>JBAXBG010000319.1:0-2238 GCA_037142115.1 Verrucomicrobiota bacterium
TTCAAAATCTAAAATTCAAAATTCTCATCCACCTCTCACGGCTGGGAGATTTGCACGCGATAGAAGCGGCGTGCGGCGGTGGCGGCGGGGTCGGTGACGGTGCGGGTGCTGCCGGTGTCCACGACGCTGGTGCCGGAGAGCGTTTGCCAGGGAGTGGCGGCGCTCAGGCCGGTGGTGGTTAGCACCGTGTAGCTGCGCCCCGCCACCAGCGGGCTGAAGACCAGGGATTTTTGTTGGGGAGAACCGGGCACTTCTTCGATGTGCAAGGTGAAGCGCGACGCGGCGTTGTTGGGCACGGTGCCGGCGGTGAACTCTAACAAGTTGTTCTGGCCGTCGCCATCCGGGTCGGCGGTGGGGGCGGCGAGCGGGTTGTTGAGGCCGAAGTATTGTTGCTGCCAGGAGTCGGCCAGCCCGTCGCCGGCGTAGCTGCCGTAGTTGTCCGGGTTGGTGTCGAGCACGCTCAGGCCGAAGGTGCCGGTGAACCCGCCCCAGGCACCTTGCACGCTGGCGGCGCTGGTTTGATAGACGATGGCGGCGCTGGCCACCCCGGCGGAGTCGATGCCGGTGAGTGGTCCGCTGAGGACGCTCCACGCCACTTCGAGCGGATCGAGCGCGAGCAGGGTGGCGTCGTCGAGGATGGCCTGGGCGCTGAGCTGGCGGGTGGAACCCTCGTTGATGGTGGCGGGGGAGGCGTCCACCGTCATTTTGCTGACCTCGTAGAGTTGGGCGGCATACCCTTGTTTGGCGATGGCATCCGGCGAGGTGGCGGTGGACACGCCGGCCACCCCGCCCACACTGCCGTCGGCCGTGTAGTTCGCGCTGGCCGCGCTCAGGCCGCCGGCATCGATGACTTGCGGGCTGGTGGAGTAATTGGCGCTGGTGGCGGCCACGGCGCTGCCGAGGGTCAAGGCGAACAAGACGACGGATGTGGGATGGGTTTGCATGTGGGGATTTATGTTAGGGAAATGATTTTTGGGCGAGCCAGGCGTCGTAATCGCGCTTGGGCAGGGAAAAGGCGGCGGTTTGCAGGGTTGCGGCGTCGCGGGCGACACAGCGGAAGACCGTGAATCCGTTAGGGCTTTCAATCACCGCGCTGACGTCTCCGGCCTGTTTCAATTGCAGCTTGAGCAGGCGTTGCAGCTCTGCGGGCAGGTCACCGAGGAAGTGCCGGCGCTCTTGGTCGGGTGCGGCGGCGGGCGGCGCAAGCGGTTGCGCCAATTGGGTGGTCGCCTCGTTGCTGTAGGCCGCACTCGCGGCGCTGGCCTTGGTGGCGATCGGGGCCACGGGCGCAGCGGCGGGAACCTCCGCCTCCGGGCGCGGGCCGAGTTGCCAGGTCACCTCGTCGAGCTTTTCTAACGGCTTGCCGGCCATCAGCGCGGCGCGGGCGGCCTCCGCCTCGCGGCGCTGCGGCGCATGCAGCGTGTCGTCGTTTTCAAAGCGGGCGCGCAGCAGGCGCTCGACCACGATGGCCCGGGCCATCGCCCGGGCAAAGCGCGCCGGGTCGTAGCCCAGCGCCGCCTGGATTTCCGCCAAAATCTCCGGCGCGCGGGTGGTGGTGGTGATCCGGGTGAGCTCGGCCGCGACCATCGCCGGGGTAATCTCTACTTTATACGCCGACTGCAGCGCGGCCTCCTTGCGGGCGTCGAGTTTCACCAGTAGCACGATTTGCGCAGTCGGCAGGGTTTCTTCAAACGTTTTGGGCGTGCCGCTGCGGTGGGAGTGATAGACCCGCTCAATCGCCGCGCGATCGGCAGTTAGGTTGGCGAGGTCCGCTGCCAGCGTCACGCCCGCCAGCAGCAAGCCTAGGGGCATGGCCACAAGCCACTCCCGCAAGGCGGGCCTGCGGCGATGGGTTAGCAGGCTTTTGGTTGGCGGTGGCACAGCAATGAACAAGTAAAGGCGAAGACAATACGCAAATCCGCCAGTCAGCTACGCATATCCCGCCATACACTGCGCGTATCCAACTCGCGACCGCGCATATCCTGCTATTTCCGCGTACCCCCGCCCCTGCTCTCATGCGCGGACCAGCCAGGTTTATTCTGGGGAGGGTTCGCGACGAATTTTGCCACTGAGACACTGATTGCCACTGAACCCGAACCCCAAAGTTGGATTCTGCAGGCGGTTCGATTAACCTAAAAAGGAAAATTGGAACGGCAGGAGTGCCGTTTTTTCACCACAGATTTCACGGATTGAAGAGGATTACACGGAAAATAAGACCTCGATCTATCTACCCCTCAG
>JBAXBG010000320.1:0-2215 GCA_037142115.1 Verrucomicrobiota bacterium
GGGGTGGAGCGGAGCGCGACGACTCGTTGTGGCCATGGCCAATGACTTTTTTGAACACGATGATTTGAGTGTTAGAGGTTGGTGGGAATGAAAGCGGGAGGGGGTTCAGGGTTGCGGAGCCTGGGGCGCGGGCGGTGCCGGGCTGGGAGCAGGGGTGACGGTCGGCGCGGGTGCGGCCGGCGGCGGATCGGATTTGGGGACGGGAGGCGGCTGGATTTCCACGGGCGGCTTGGTCTTCAGGGTGACGATGCGCTTGGTGGCGGTGTCGGCAAAGCCGCTGTCCGGGAAATCGGTTTTTACCCGGTTGTAGGCGGCGGCGGCCTTGTCGAGATCGGCGGCGGATTTGGCGATGTCGCCGAGGCAAATGAGGGCATAGGGAGCGAGGAAGCCGGCTTTCGCGTCGTCAGCCAGCGCTTGGAACACGCCGCTTGCCTCGGCGGCCTTGCCTTGGCTCATGAGTTTCGCGCCAAGGCTCGCTTGCGCGGCTGGCAGAGCCGGATGGTCGGGATTGGCGGCGATGAACTTGCGCAAAGTGTCGATGGCGGCGTCGTGTTGGCCGGCGGTCCACTGCCGGTCCGCGAGCAGGACCATGGCGCTGTGGGCGGCGATGGTGCCTGCGTGCGCGTTGATGACGGCTTGCAGGGCGGCGAGGTCATCGGCTTTGGTCAAGGCAGCCCCGGCGGTTTCCTGCTGGCTTTGTTCGATGCCGCGATAGATCACCAGCGCGGCCGCGCCGAGGGCGAGCAGGACGGCCAGGACGATGAGGTTCCTCTGGTTGCGGTCGAGAAACTGCTCAAAGGCATTCGGGCCTTGGGAGATTTCAGCGAGTGGCACGGGAGAGTTGGAGAGTTCGGCGGACATTTCGGGGAGTGCGCGGATCTGCGCGAGCCCTGATCAAAGCGGTGCCTGCGGCGAAATCAATGCGGAAGTCAGCCCGCGCGCCGATTTTCACGATTTGCCGGTGGGGGAGGAGTTTTTCATGGCCAGAGTGGGAGCGGGCGGCTAGGCACTGTGCGCATGTCGAAACGGCTGTATGTGGTGGCTGGCGAGCTCAGCGGGGATGCCCATGGGGCGGGGTTGTTGCGTGCGCTGAAGCCGCTGGTCCCGGCGCTGGAGATCCGCGGTGCGGGTGGTCCGGCGATGGCGGCGGTGGCGGGGCCGGGCTTGTGCGACTGGGTGGAGGACGCTGCGGTGATGGGCGTGTGGGAGGTCTTGAAACGCTACGGTTGGTTCAAGGAGCGCTTCACAAGGATGCTGGAAGAGTTGCGGGTCTACCGGCCCGACGTGCTGCTGCTGATCGACTATCCGGGCTTCAATCTGCGCTTCGCGGCGGCGGTCAAGAAGGCCAGCCCGGAAACGCGCCTGGTCTATTACATCAGCCCTCAGGTCTGGGCGTGGAACAAGGGGCGGATTCCCAAAATGGTCGGGTTGTTGGACGAAATGCTGTGTCTATTTCCGTTTGAGCGGCCGATTTTCCAGGATGCCGGGCTCAAGACCACCTTCGTCGGGCATCCGCTGGTGGATGAATTGGAGGAGCAGCGGATTGTAGGCGGCCGGCGCGATGCGGGACTGGTCGGGCTGTTTCCCGGAAGCCGGGAACGGGAAATTGCGCGCTTGTTGCCCATGATGATCGCCACCGCGCGGCGCTTGAAGGTGTGGAACGGCGATCTGACATTTGAAGTGCCTGCCGCTTCCCGCAAGCTGGCCGGGCAGATCCGCGCTTGCCTGGAGGAGGCCGGCGCCGCGGAGTGGATCACGGTGACCGTGGGCGGCAGCCACGCGCTGATGCAGCGGGCGTGCTGCGCGGTGATCGCCAGCGGCACGGCGACCTTGGAAGCCGCGTATTACGGGCTGCCGTATTGCCTGGTCTACCGCATGGCGCCGCTCACTTATCTGCTAGCAAAGCTTCTGGTGAAAATCGAGCTCGTCGGGCTGGTCAATATTCTAGCGGAAGAGGAGGTGATCGAGGAATTCATTCAAGGGGAGGCGCAGCCGGTGGCGGTGGCGCGGGCCATGCGGGAATTCCTGGAATCCCCGTTGCGGCGCGAGGCCTTGCAACTGCGCCTCGCGGCAACCGTCACCAAACTCGGCGGCCTGGGTGCGCACCAACGGGCCGCGCGGGCGGTGGCGGGCTGGCTGGCGGAGGCGTGAGAACGCGTTCCTGCACCGCCAAGGAACCGCGACCTGCCTCTCCGCATCGACTTTGCCACGACAT
>JBAXBG010000321.1:0-2201 GCA_037142115.1 Verrucomicrobiota bacterium
GGCAGTTGGGGCAACAACGTCAATGCCTATGGCAACTGGACCGCCGCCGGCGGCGTGGCCGGTCTCGACAGCATCCTCAGCGCCAACGACACCACCACCTTTGGCAATGCGACCAGCGCGCCCACAACCGTTAGCCTCAACGGTGCCAACCCGACTCTGCGCGCCATCACCTTCGATCACACCCAAGCCTACACGCTGGCCCAAGGGACCGGCGACGGCCAAATCACCCTCAACGGCAGCGCGGCCAGCATCACGGACGCCAGCGGCAGCCACACCATCGCCGCGCCACTGGCCCTGGCCAGCAATGCCGAGGTTGCCGTCACCCACGCCGCCGATACCCTGACGGTCGCCGGCGCGGTTTCCGGCACCGGCAACGGCCTCACCAAAAGCGGCGAGGGCACCCTCGCGCTCACCGGCCACAGCGGCTACACCGGCGCCACCTTGGCATCGGCAGGCACCTTGTTAGTCAACGGCTCGCTCGGCGCCACCGCCACCACCATTGCCAGCGGGGCCACCCTCGCCGGCACCGGCACCCTGGGCGGCGGGGTGACGGTCAACGGTGCCATCGCCCCTGGCGAAATCAACAGCATCGGCACCATCGGGGTGGACAGCCTCTACCTCGCCCATACATTGCTCATCGAGTGGAACGGCGACACCGATGCCATCGACCGGGTCAACATCACCCACCAGCTGCAACTTGGCGAATCCGCCACCATCGCCTTCACCGGCATGGCGGGCCATCTCACGCAAGCCGCGTATGTCTTCGCCACTTATGAATCGCTCACCGGCCCGGTGACCCGATTCAACACCATCACGGATCTGCCGACGGGCTACGCCATCGACTACACCTACGGCACCCAGAGCAACCAACTGGCCCTGGTCGCCATCCCCGAAACCCGCGCCGCCCTGCTAGGCGGCCTCGGGGTGCTGCTGCTGCTCAAGCGCCGGCGCCAATAGCCGTCAGCACCCAGGCGCGCGCCGTGCCACCCGGTCGCTTGGACCTGACCGGCGGCGTGACTTCGGATACCTGCCGTGCCGTGTTGCGGGAAACCAACAAACCTATAAGGGAACATGGAAACGGCATGCCGACTTTTTCAAACCACAACCGGTGCGAAGCGAAGATAGCCGTAGGCAAATTGAACTGATCTTTCACAACCGAGCGAAGCGAGATGGCCGCAGGCAAATCTCACTGAAAAGAATCAGACCTCAATAACAGTTAGCCCGCTCACCTTTTGAGCTAGCAGGCGTTTGGTTGTAACTCATTCTAAATCAGTGGTTCTCATTTCCCCGTCTAGGATAAAACTTGACCTGAGTGCGCGAAGTGAATCGACTCATGGCCTCATGCCACGACCGGTGCAGCCAAAACTGGCTGAAATCGAACCATTAAACGGCTTGATAAAATATGCCAAGCGCCCGCATCCAGCCGGCAGCCCGCGCCCAACCTGTTACCAGAAGTCGTTGCTTATCAACCCTACCCTAACCAGCACTGCCGAGCCAATCCGCGTGATCATCGTCGAGGATGACCGCGAACTGCGCCTCAATCTCACAGCCACGCTGGCCCGCCAACCCGGCATTGAAGTTCTTGGCAGTTACGGCACGGCGGAGGAAGCCCTGGCCCAGGCCGACTGGCCGCTCGCCACGCTGTTGCTGAGTGATCTCAACCTCCCCGGGTTGTCCGGTGTCGAATTGATCCGCCAGGTGAAACTGGCCACTCCCGGCCTGATTGCTGCGGCCTACACGATCCATGACGACCGCCAATACGTGTTTGACGCCCTCGCCGCCGGGGCCGTCGGCTACCTGATCAAAGGCAGCGCGCCTGCCGTGCTCGTCGCCGAGTTGCGCTCGCTGGCCACTGGCGGCGCATCGATCAGCCCGGGCATTGCCATGATGGTGCTGGAAAAATTGTATGGCAGTCCGGCGCAGGAGGTGGCGGACGATCCCCTCACCCTGCGCGAAGTGGAAATCCTCAAGCTTCTTGCCGAGGGCCAGCTTTACAAGGAAATCGCGGCGAACCACCACATCAGCATCCACACGGTGCATACCCACATCAAGCGCATCTATCGGAAATTGCAGGCCACCTGCCGCGCGCAGGCCGTCAGCAACGCCCGCCGCCATGGATATTTATCCTAGATGGGAAAATTGAAACCACGGATTGCACGGATTGCACGGATTGCACGGATTGCACGGATTGCACGGATTGC
>JBAXBG010000322.1:0-2200 GCA_037142115.1 Verrucomicrobiota bacterium
CGACCCCGCCACGACCGTCACCATCGACGTGATCGGGCTGCGCGTCCGCACGTCCGGCGGCTTGGATTTCCCCGTCACCATGCCCGAGTCCGCCCGCGAGGCGCTGGTCACCGGCCGCTGGGACCCAATCCAGGAACTCCTCGCCCACGAAGCCGCCACCGAGGCCAAGGCCCGTGAATTGAATTATGTGTGAGCTGCCCGTGGGATGGACCACCAAATGTTAGATAGGCGGATATTTCCACTGCTGCCACTGAAACCCACTGAGGACACTGAATATTCAGTGTTTTTCAGTGAATTCAGTGGTGCCCGGTGTAATCAACGGTTATCTCCGTTATTGCATGTTAAACATTTCCTATGTCATCTAAACCAAGGACCAGTCATTATGTGTGAGCCGCGCGGGCTGCCGGACGCACAGAGCTGAGAGACGTTGGACCACGATTCACATGGCTGCCCCCAAGACACCCAATCTCAACTCCGTCACCACCATCAATGACGACGGGTCGCGTTATTTCCTGCATCCCGCGGATGTGAAGGGCCGCTGGGTGATGGCCCGCCGCGCGGTGGGTGTGGTGCTCATCGCCGTCTACGTGCTGTTGCCCTGGATTCCCATCAACGACAACCCGGCGGTGTTTCTGGATGTGGAAAACCGCATGTTCCACCTCTTCGGGCTGACCTTGGTGCCCCAGGACCTGTGGGTGATGTTTTTCGCGGTCACCGGCCTGGGCTTCACCCTGTTTTTCGTCACCTCGCTGTTAGGGCGGGTGTGGTGCGGCTGGGCCTGCCCCTACACCGTCTTTCTCGACCACGTCTACCGCCGCATCGAACGCTGGATCGAGGGCGATGCCGTCGCCCGCCGCGAGCTCGACCGCGCGCCATGGAGCCCCGGCAAGATTTTCAAGCGGGTCTTCAAGCACCTGCTGTTTGCGACCATCGCCGCGCTCATCGCCCATGTCTTCCTGTCCTATTTCGTCTCGTTGCGCCGCCTCTACGGGTTCATGCACGAGGGCCCGCTCGAGCACGCCACTGCCTTCGGCATCATCGTCAGCCTGACGCTGGTCCTGTGGTTTTGCTTCGGCTATTTCCGCGAGCAATTTTGCATCATCATGTGCCCGTATGGCCGGTTGCAGGGCGCTCTAACCGATGACGACACGATCAACGTCGGCTATGATGAAACCCGCGGCGAACCGCGCGGCACCAAGGGCAAGGTGACCGGCGACTGCATCGACTGCAACCGCTGCGTGCAAGTCTGCCCGACCGGCATCGACATCCGCAACGGCCTGCAACTCGAATGCATCGGCTGCACCGCCTGCATCGACGCCTGTAATGACGTCATGATCAAGATCGACCGCCTGCCAGGCCTGATCCGTTATGATTCATTCAACGGCTTCGCGGGCAAACCGCATCGGTTCCGGCGGCCGCGGGTTTATGCTTACTGTGTGTTGGCGGTCCTCGGGATGGTCTCGCTGGGAGTGGTGGCCTCGAAAAAAGCCCGCCCCTTCATTGCCACGGTTTCGCGCACGGGAGGGACCGGGTTTTACAGCGACGCGACGTCCATCCGCAACATCTACAAGATCCGCTTTTTCAACAAGCGCAACCAGGGTGCCACCGTCACCATCCGCCTGGGCCAGCAAACCCCGCCAGGCTATCAGTTGAGCGGCGAGGACCAAACATTCAGCGTCGGCGCGCTGGGCGAGATTTCCCGCACCTGCGTGGTCATCGCGCCCGCGGCGGCCTACATCGGTGATTCGGACATCGTGCTCGAGGTCCACGCCAATCCCGGCGACGTGACCATCGACAAGACCGTGCGCTTCCTGGGACCCAATCCCGAATCCTTCAAAACCCCGCAGCCCTGACCCCGGAATGAAAGCCCTCGCCGCATTCTTGTCCCGGCATCCCTGGATCTATGTGGTCCTGGCCTTCTCCCTGCTGATCGGCGCGTGGTCGACGTTCATCTCGCTGGCCGCCAAGCACGGCCCGCAGCAAATCGAGTGGAAGAAGGATCTTAACCGTTAGCTTGAAGAGAAAACAATGTTCTTCTGTGTCCATCTGCGGGTTAAATTCCCTTTCTGGGGTTAGCAACAACCAGCCATTTCCACCGAATGATTGCCAACTTGCCACTTCCCGTCACCACGATCGCCGCGCTCGGCTTCGGGCTCGTCACCAGCCTGCATTGCGTCGGGATGTGCGGGCCGATTGCCTG
>JBAXBG010000323.1:0-2171 GCA_037142115.1 Verrucomicrobiota bacterium
GGGAAGCTGATCATCGACCTGGGTGAGACCGCCGTCGCGAGGCGCGACGCGCCGCCTGCCGTTGAAGGCAACGATCTGTGGGCGCAGGACGCCTTGCACCTGCCGAAATCGCCGACCCGCAACCTGTTTCCCAATCCGAGCTTCGAGCAGGGGATGCGCTACTGGCGCTGGATGGGCGGCGGTGCCCATTACACCCGCTCCGAGGTGCTCCGCTATGCCACCGACGCCACCGCCGGGCTCTTCGGCAAAAGCGCGCTGGTGGTGAACACGACGCAACAAGCCAGCGCGCCGTTGATGAGCTTCTCGCTGCCTGGCAGGAAGGGCCAGGCCTATACCGTGAGCTTCCATGCCAAGGCCGAAAAGGACGGCGCGGGTGCCAAGATCGGTTTGTTCAGCACGAAAACGGGAGGTCAGTTTGACCGCGACCATGCACACAGCGCAAAAATGGAACGCCTGACGACGGCATGGCAGAGGTTCTCGCAAACGTTCGTCTCGGACGGTGCCCCGGTTTCTTTGGTGCTTGGCGTCAATAACAACGGGGGCAAGGTGTGGCTCGACGGCATCCAGGTTGAGGCGGGCGACAAGCTGACGGATTTTGTCAGCGCGCCGATGGATGGCCGCTTGTTCACCTCGGACCCCGACAACAACGCGGAATTCGGCAAAAAGCTCAATGCGGTTTTCGAGGTTTCCGGCAAGGAGGGAACGGCGGGCAAGGTGGAATTCACCCTGTCCGACTTTTTCAAGAACACGGTCTGGAAAAAGGCGTTTCCCGCGAAGGCGGGCGCGCGGCTTGCTCTTCCGCTAGACACCCTGGAACTCGCGAAGGGGACCTACATCCTGCGGGCGAAATACACGGTTGCCGGAACCGAGCCGTACTACGATTTCTATCGGTTCACCCTGATCGAGTCCCTGAACGGCAGCCATGCGACCAAGAACCTCTACGGTGCCTTGTTCTCAACCCGCATCAACCGCACCGAGGATCTTTGTGAGTTGATGCGCCGCTGCGGGTTTGGCGGCGCGACCAGCTACGGTCCCGGGAAAGCCGATCCGTTCAACTACGAGCTTCGTAAAAAATACAACATCACGGATTACACCCACACCATTTCGGACGGGGCCTTCCTCACCGAGGAGCAGTCGCGCAACCGCTATGCTAACCCTGACTACCGGTTCATGATGGAGTTGGATACCCGCATCTGGCGCTCGCCCGCGCTGGCCAAGGAGATTAAATGGAAGGAGACGTATTCGGAGGAGGACGCCAAACGCATCGAAGAACTGGCCTTCCGGGCCGCAACGCTCAACCCCGAGGTGCGTGTCTGGTCGATGGCGACCGAGGAGGAGGGGCTCTACTTTCCGCTGGCCAAGCGGCGCGACTTCAAGGAATTCGCGAAGCTGCAGGTCCCTTTTTACCACGGCATCAAGCGCGCCAATCCGAAGGCGCTCGTCATGCCGTCCGGCGGCACCGCCGGCTACGGCAAACTGCGCGGCAAGGAACTGATAGAAGGTTATCTCGCCGCGACTCAAGGGCAGGTCAAGTGGGATGCCGTTGCCGTTCATCCCTATGGCTCTTGTGATGGCACTCTCGGTAACGACGACCTGGACGAGAATATCCAGATGCTCAGGGATTCGATCGCAAAATACGGCTACGGCAAGGAGACTTCGATTTTCCTGAACGAAGGCGGAGCCATGGCCCAGCCCTCGTGTTGGGGCGACGGACCGGATTGGGGTTACGACGGCGGACAGCCATCCTACGACCAGGGGCTGCACGAGTTCCTGCATGCCTGCATCATGGCGCGGGAATATATCATCTGCATGAAATACTGGCCACAGCTGGAAACATTCAACACCTGGCAGGAGGATCAACGCGAGATTGTCGATTACAACCTGACGCCGGCCTCGGCCATGCTCGGGATCAACACGCTCGGGCATCTGCTAGCGAAGCCGGAGTTCATCGCCGACATCCGCCCGGCCCCAGGCATGCGCGGCTACGCGTTCAAAGACGACAAGGGCAACGGCGTCGCCGCCGTCTGGTGCACCGTGGACAACGTGGAACTCGGCTTCGAACGCGGCCCCGAGATGCGGGTCAAGTTCACCGGGCCGATGCCCGAGCTGTTCGACCTGATGGGCAAGTGCTATCCGCTGGTTGCCGATGCGGAAGGTTATGTGAAAATCCG
>JBAXBG010000324.1:0-2153 GCA_037142115.1 Verrucomicrobiota bacterium
CCGCCGCCCTGCCGGCGATTGAACCGTTAGACCGCCATGCGCCTTCCCCGCCTCATCCTGCCGCTGCTGGCGGCCCTCGCCACCGCGCTGGCCCAGCCGGCGGCACCGGCGGAAAATCCCGCGCCGCCAGCCGGCCCGCGCGAGGCCGCGCTCGCCCGACTGTTAGCCGAGCGCGAGTCGCCCGCGGCGCTCGCCCGTGCCATCGCCTCGGCCCGCGCCAGCGGGGTGAGCGAGCAGGCGGTCCTCGAGGCGCGCTTTCTCTTTCACATCGACCGCCGTGACGACGCGGCGCTCGTCGCGCTGCTGCCCGAGTTGCTCCGGCAGCGCGACGTTTTCAAGATCGAGGACTCCGCGATCTTCGCTGCGAAGGAGGATTGGCTGGCCATCATCGAATACGTCCAGGCCCTCGCCGCGCTTGACCACGGTGCCAAGGATGACTTCAAGCACCACATCACCGAGGCGTTCTGGCTCAGCCCGCGGCAGGCCGCCGCCTTCGCCCCCCACATCGAACGGCTGCGCCTCGCGGACGCGATGCGCGCGGTGACCCTCGACTTCTCTGTCCAACTCGCCCCCCTGGCGGCCGGCGAGCCCGTGACCCTGGCTTCGCTCGTCGCGGGCAAAAAAGCCCTGCTCCTCCATTTCTGGTCGCCGCGCAGCCGCGAGTGCGAGGCCAGCCTGCCGGACTTCCGTGCCACCGCCGCGGCGCTCGTTTCTAACAACATCGCGGTGGCGTCGCTGCTGCCCGACGATTCTCCGCCGCTGCTGGCCGAGGCCCGCGCGCTGCTGCAGCCCGGCGGCGGCCCGCCGCCGGGCGCGTGGCTGATAGATCCGAAGCTCAAGCCCCTCGCCCGCGAGCTCCGCATTCAGAATCTGCCGACAATGGTCCTGGTCTCCTCCAGCGGCACGATTCTCTTCAACGGCGATCCAACCGATGATCCATTCTGGGAGACGCTGCGTCGCCTTGATGCTTCCATCCAACGTCCCAAAGCGGCACCACCGCCCGCGCCGTGAACGCGCCCCCGTGATACGGCGTCCATCGTAGCTGGATGCGGCACGGATTTTTTGTTAAGATTTATTGAAGATCGACACATTTTAACTTGACGGACACCCGAACCAATTGTTGGTTGGTGACTAGCAACGAGATTGCAACGCATGGCGAGGCCTTCACATCCATCCAACCTTGAGCTCCAGGCACTGTCCGTGCTGTGGCATGAGGGGCCATCTACGGTGGCCACCGTACTTGAAACGCTGCCGGACAAAAAGGACCGGGCGTACACCACGGTGTTGACGGTGATGCAGAGCCTTGAGCGCAAGAATCTCGTGAAGCGTGTCTTGGTCGGCCGGGCTCATGTGTATGAGGCCGCCTATGCCCAGGAAGTAATCGTGCAACGGGCGACCCACGATTTTCTAACCAACGCTTTTGGAGGACGTCTCGGTGAGGCGCTCCTCGCGATCCTCTCCGCTGGCACATTAACGCCGGAAGAGAACACAAACATAGAACGCGAACTCCAACGACACAAAACCATGGCTGCAAAGAAAACACCCGCGAAGAAGGCCGCTAAGAAGGCCGTAGTAAAGAAAGTTGCCCCGAAAGCTCCGGCCAAAAAAGCCGTGACCAAAGTGGCGAAAGCACCCGCCAAGAAGGCCGTCAAAAAGGTCGTCAAGAAAGCGGTGAAGAAGGTTGCCAAAAGCGCCAAGAAAGCCCCGGCCAAGAAAGCCGTGAAGAAGACCGTTGCCAAGAAGGCTCCGGCGAAGAAGGCGGCAGCGAAGAAGGCCCCCGCCAAGAAGGCTGTGGTTGCCAAGGCCCCGGTGAAGAAGGCCGTGGTCAAAAAGGCTCCAGCCAAGAAGGTTGCCAAGAAGGCGGTCAAGAAGGCTGCCAAGAAAGCCTAAATCATCCCAACCTCTGTTCCGGGGTTTAAGGTGGTCGCGCATGCCTGGCGGCCACCCCCTGATTTCGGAGCCGGGTTGCCAAGGGCGGGAGATCTGTGGATCTCCCGCCTCTTTTTCATCCAAAAAAGGGGTTGCATCCCGGCGCGCGTCCAGCCTAGCTTCGCGCGCCCCGGACAAAATGGCCCAAGCGCGGTTAGCTCAGTGGTAGAGCACCTCCCTGACACGGAGGGGGTCACTGGTTCGAACCCAGTATCGCGCACCAT
>JBAXBG010000325.1:0-2139 GCA_037142115.1 Verrucomicrobiota bacterium
GATGAGAGCGAGGGCCAAGGTCATGCCATTCTGCTGAAGTTGACGGGCGAGTTGGGCGAAACTGATCTCGCGCTGGGGCTGCCCCTGGGAGGCTGCCTGAAGGTGACTGTGCCAGGCAAACAGCACGACCGCGGCGATGAGCCGCGCCCAGATTTCACATTGAACGCGGTATTTATTGGTGCGGGCTTTGGTCACGTGCAAGCGCAAGACCGATTTGCATTGTTTAAAAACCAATTCCACTTGCCAGCGCACCCGGTAGAGATAGCTCATGGCCCGGGCGGGCAGTTTGCCCTCAGGCGCGTTGGTGATCAGGATCAGCCAACCGGCCAGTTCCAGCGCCTCGGCTGTGGGCTGGCGCCCTTGTTTGCGTTGGGCCTGGCGCAGACCCGCCCGTTGACGGGCGGCGCTTTCCGGGCTCAAACGAAAGGCCACCACTCGGAAGGTCGGCGCATCGGCAGCCTTTCCCAGATAAACCTCTGACCAGGAAAGCACCGAGGCCTGGGAGGATCCCAGCGCTTGGGCCAGATTCAAGGCCAGGCGTGTGTCCTGGGGTCCCGCCAGCCAAAGGGTCAGCGTGCGGCACCAAGGCATGAGAAAATAAGCCTTTTTGTGGTCGATTTGCTGCAGGACCTCCACCTTTAAAAAGCCCTTGTCGGTGAGCAGCAGTTCCCCGGCCGAGAGGAGGTCTGGCAGCATCACCGCCAAACCCTGGTCGGAGCGTTTGCCCGGCAATAGAGCCACCGGCTCGAAAAGGCTGCGCAGATATTCATAGCGCAGGAGTATTTTGCAGTTGGCTCCTGAAGCGGCGCCTCCGCAGCCAGGATAAATCTCGGCCAAGCTTTCCGGGCAATCAAAGCTGGTCGAGTCCACCAAATGAATCGCCGGGAAAATCTCGGCCAAGGCCGCAGTCAGCGATGCCTGGGGGCACTCCTCCAGGCTTTGGTGCAAGCACTCCTGAAAACTGGCCCGAAAGAACTCGACGGCCCGCTGATGATAGCGCTGGTGAACGGCTTCCCGTTTGACCGGTTCGCTGAAGCAACCCGCGTGGGCACTCAAGCTCAATCCCAAGGAACTCATCTGGCCGAAGACCAGGCCCACCAGGAATTCAAAGGGATCGATCTTGCCTTGGCGAATCAACCAGCGGGTCGAGCGCGCTAAGGCGACAATACGCGTGGGTTCAAACCAACTCGTGAATCGTTTGAAGAAGGCGGCTCGCTCCATAGAAACAGTGCTGCGGTTACCGGGGGGTGGGTGCCCGCAAAGCCCGGCGGAATTGCCGCACCAGCGGATAGAGATAAACCTCTTTGCAAGGCACACGCAGTGCCCGCTGGCGGTCATTGCGGCTGCGGCCTTGGGTTTGTCCGACCGCCAGCCAGTTGGCCGCCCGGTAAGAACAACCCGCAAAGCGGCCCCGCTCGACAAAGGTTTCCAGCAGGTAGATCGGATGGCCGTACTTGTCCTGCCAATCGGCACTCAGCCGTCGAGCCACCAAACCCAGCAGATGCGAAGCCAGATGTCTGACCCGGACCCAGGGCAAGACCAGGAAACGCATATTGTTGGCCACCAGACCAATTTGGGCTTGGCGGCAGAGAGCGTCCCACCCGATGTAGCGATCGCGCGGAGCACACTTCCAAGCCGCCGCCCCAAAAACCAAGCCGGCCAAGGCATGGCCATCCCGACTCCGCGCCAGATATTGCAGGTTCTCGCCCACCGGACGGCGGTAACCCAAATAGTGGAACTGACCCAACAGGGTAGCCAGCAACCCTCGCTCAGCGCCGCTACCGACGGGCACCACCGCCAGCGGCAGCAATTGACGGAGCGCTACTTCGATGGGTGGCTCCGTCCTCCGTTCCTGTGCCTCGGCCTTGGGCAAGGTCGCCGGGCGGCTGCCTCCTCCGCGTTGACGAGCCGGCAGTCCGATTAATCCTCGACGCTGCAATTTCAGCAGTAACGTGCGCGCCGCCATGTCTTTGAGCCGCCCCGCGTCGTTGCGCCAGTTCCATTGCTCGGCGATCTGCACCGAAAGCCGAAAGCGCCCCCAGTCCGGATGGGCCGATATTAGGTCTCGGATCCAATCCAGTTGTTCGGGAGCCAGACGACGCCCCTGAATGTAAAGTGTCTGCATACGGGCACTGTTTT
>JBAXBG010000326.1:0-2093 GCA_037142115.1 Verrucomicrobiota bacterium
TGTGGCGGGTGTTGGCCAGCTTGGCGGCAATCATGTTGGAGGCGATGGCGAGCGAGGCGGGTTCATGATCGGCGCGGCGGTATTGCTCGCGGCGCAGCAGGATGTTGCCCGAGGTGAAGCCGTTGGAGGATGCGAGGAATTTGCCGTAGGGATTGTGAAACGAGAGGGAAACGTTGGCCTCGGCACACGCCGCCATCAGGGCCGCGGAGCATGAAATGTCCCAGCCGAAGCAGGCGATGCCCTCAAGATTGTGAAGCGGCACGCGGAGTTTGGTTTCCCCCTCGTGGCGGATCTCGATGGCGGCACCATCTTTGCGCAGGTAGGCACCTTCGAGCGTGACAAACAGCGTGTTGAGGTGCGTCTTCATGTGAGATCGGATTTGAGTGCGGCGGCAAACCATGCCTGGGCCCCGCGTTTGAAGCGCAGGGCTTTGGGCTGGCAGAGGTCGATGAGCGAACAGGCGTCGCAGCGGCGCGGCGCGTATTCGGCTGACGGCGTGACACGCGAATCGATCATCGCGTGCAGGGCGGTGGCGGTGTCGGTGACGAGTAGGCGCAGAGCCGCGTCAAATTCCACCGGGGTGCGCCGCCGGTTTTCGCCGTAAAACAGGAACCCGCTGGCAACCGTCACGCCCAGCATTTCCTCCAGGCACATCGCCTGGGCGCACAGCTGGACTTCATCGGCGCGGTGCGACTTCGGCTTGCCGCGCTTGTATTCCACCGGGACGACATCGCCGTTGCGATGAAACTCCACGATGTCACATTGTCCGGAAATGCCTAGCAGGAATGAGCGCACCGGCATGCTGCGGGTGATGCGCGCACCCGCCTTGCTTTCGTCGGCCCCCTCGTGCGCCTTGTGATGCAACACCTTCCCCTCGGCCGTGAACTTGTTTTCCGCCCACGCCTGCTCCAGATGGATCAAGCCGCACTGGCGCGGGCAATACAACCAGTGCTGGAGCGCGGAGAGCGGCAGCAACTGGTCCTCGGTGAAATGGGCGGGCGCAGGGGTCATGGCGGGCAAGGGACATCCGGCAAAAACGGGTTGATCACTTGCAGTCCCCCAAAATCCTGTCCGTGATTCAGGTCCTCCGAGTAAACCACCGTGCACTCCGACTCGCGGGCGGACGCCAGGATCAGGGCGTCCCAATGCGAGACTTGATAACGGGCATGCACCACCAGTGCTCTGAGAAAGGTGTCCACCGTGATCGGCGCGATGGGGAAAAGCAGCCAGCGCTCCAACCACTCCCGCTCCTGGCATTCGTCGAGGTTCAATTTCGCGGGGTGGCGCGCATTGGCGGTGAACTCGTTGAGCACCTGAACCGACAGCTGCAGGCCCCGCTGGCGGAGCAACTCCCGCGCAATGCGGGTCTTGCGCCCGACCGGGGTCGCTCCGTCAGCCGCATACACCAGCACATTGGTGTCAACGAAGGCGTTCGGCATAAATCTCCTCCCGGGTCAGGGGTTTCATGGGTGTCGCTTCACGCCGCTCCTGGCCGCGCTCATCGCTGATGCGGTAGAGTTCATCGAGCGCGGCGATACGCCGGGCATCCCGCCCGTCCTCCTCACTCGCCTGGCCGATGAGAAAATCCCGCACCATCGCACTGAGCGAGGTGCCTTGCTGCGCCGCCCGCACCCGCGCCTTACGGTAGGTGTCGGCGTCAATTTTGAGCGTGATGTTTTTCATGACTGTGCTGCACAGTATCCGTGCCAACGGCTCAGGTCAAGACGCGCGCGGGCAACGTGCCGGCCGCCCGCGGCGGGTTGGCCGGCTTTTCATGGTTTTCTCTTGCGCAGCACCTTCTTCCACTCGTCCAGCGGGATGAAGATTTCGTGGTCTCCCGTCTGGCCGACGACCTCCGGCCAAACCCAGAAGCCGCCACCCAGTTTGACCAGATCGCGGAAATACTTGGCCGTCTCCTTCGTCACGTCCTGGTCCGCGAACCTGGCCGGCGCGACATGGGCCATGTCCCAGATCTCGAATTCCAGGTCCTCGACCCATTCGTGCTCGTAAAACAACTTTGACAGCATCCGCATGCGACACAACAAAACCTCCTGCGCCAGCGCGGCGCGGGAGGGCATGTGGTCGGCGGGATC
>JBAXBG010000327.1:0-2091 GCA_037142115.1 Verrucomicrobiota bacterium
GTGTGCGGGCGGGGCGTGCCCGCCGCGGCGGACACGCCCCGCCCGCACACGGCGCGCCTCACCCCCGCAGACAACGCGGCCCAACCCGCCGCCAAAGCCGCCACCGCCTTTCTGGGAGTGGTTGCCGCGGCGGTGCCGGGCATGCTGGCCGAGCATCTCAAGCTCCCCGCCGGCGAAGGCATTGTGGTCCAGGCGCTGATGCCAGACGGCCCCGCGGCCAAGGCTGGAGTGGCCGTGCACGACATCATTACCCATGTGGCGGACCAGGCAGTCGGCTCGGGCGCGGACCTGACCCGCCAGGTGGCCGCACACCAACCCGGTGCCACCATCCATCTCAAAGTCATCCACAAGGGCCAAGCCGCCGGCTTGGATGTGACTCTGGGCACCCGCCCCGACAGCGTCAGCGTGCTGGAACCCGGCCCGCTGGACCAACTCAATCTGGACGGCATCCCCAAGGAGCTGGCAGACCGGGTGCGGGACGCGATTCAAGGCAACCTCGGCGGAATGGACCTCAACGCCGACCCCAATGCCGCCGCCGACGCACCGGAACTTCAGGAGGCAATGCGCGAAATGAAAAAACGCATGCAAAACGCGATGGAGGGACTCAAGGCGCCGGATGCGGCCGGCCAGCCCAAGATCGAAGTCCAACAGGGTGCCGCCATTCGCTTGATGGACGAACAGGGCAGCATCGAGATGAAGTCCAACGAGGGCGGCAAGGAGGTCACGATCCGTGACAAGGCGAACAAGGTCACCTGGAGCGGCGCGTGGGACACCGAACAGGACAAGGCCGCCGCTCCCGAGGATGTCCGCCAGCGCGTGGAACGCCTCCATATCGACTCGAAATATCAAGGCAACGGGCTGCGTCTGCGCTTCCCAGGCCAGGGCCGGCCGAATGAATGAGGATTGCCCGCCCGTTCACGGTTTGAACACAGGCAACCCCGTGGTCAGCCGGATTTCCGTCGGCGGCTCAAGCGTGAACGCGCCGGAGTTGCCCATCCGGCACGACCCGTAAGCCAGTGGCATGACCGTCAACCCGACCACCTGCTCACCCCCTTCCGTCAGTCGTTCGACATGCACGATGGCCGCGCAATGCGGGGGTTTTTTCACTGCCAGCACGTCGCCCGGATGAAAATCGCGCGCGGCGGCCGTGTCGGTGGTGGAAAACACATACTCGATGACCACCGGATAGCCCACCGGCTTGCTGAAGTCGTCGGGTTTCACCAACGCCCGGGCGCGCACCGCGAAGCCGCTGGGCAGCAAGTCGGACCGACCGAACTCGCGGACGGCTTCCACCTGATAGTCTCCTTCGATATAGCTGAGCGCCTGCGGCCCGGCGAAATTCGTCAGATAATTCCGGATGAGTTGCGAGTTGACCCGGTCGAGCGCGCCGCCCGACAGGGCGACAAACCGGCCGTACTGACCCTTGGGATCGAGGACATTCCCCGGCGGCGTGTCAGCCACGGTGTAACGCTTCAAGTGCGGCAGGCGGCCGATTCGGCGCAGGAGATCGTAGTTGCGCGGGATTTCCGGATGGCCGAAAACGTGCATGCACAACGCCCAGCTGATGACGGCGAAACACAGCGCGAGGATGTTGACCAGTAACCACCAGAAATACGCGGGGCGGCCAGGAGCTGGTTCTTCGACGATGCGGGACATGGCGGATGGGTGAGGAATTTGGGAGTGCCGCGGCCTGGGGCGACGGAGGCACCTCCGGTCGGAGCCGACAAGCTAGGCGGATTTCAACTGCTTGGAAACCGCAAATCCGACCCCGCCGCAGGCGGTAGCGCCGGTCCCTAACTCCGCGAATCCTCGGAAGCATCAGCAGATTCATCTTGACCTGGCAGCCAATCGCCATTTCATTCCGCCCGCCTGCGGATTTTTTCCGCGGTGCCCCTAGTCTAGACGAGGTGTAGCCAAATTTTCCGACACAGCACATTGATTCCATGCCTTCCTCACGCCCTTCACCGAAACACCCCGCCGCCAAAAAAACAGATCAGGCACCAACCCGCAGCGGGTTGAAGGATGCGGCAAAAAACTCAAAGGCTCACCCCGCGCCAAGCGCCAGTGAGCCGAAAGTTGGCAAGATACCCG
>JBAXBG010000328.1:0-2063 GCA_037142115.1 Verrucomicrobiota bacterium
GGGGGCCCCCGCGGCGATGGTGGCCTTCATCGTGTGGATGATGCTCGCCGGGCAAATCGCCGCCGGCTTCGGCGGGCTGCCAAACCAGGAATTCTTCACCGCCTGCATTCCGATGCGGCTGCGCGGGCGCTTGGCCGGGGTTTCGGCCGGGCTGGGCGGCTTGCTCGGGTTGGGCACCACCGGCATCGCGGCGTGGATGCTGGTGGCGCTGCCCAAGCCGCAGGCCTACGGCGCGTTGTTGGTTCTGGCGTGGTTGCTATGCCAACTGGCGGACGCGGCGGTGTTGTTCGCCACCGAACCGCCGACGCCGGTGGAGGCCTCGCCGCCGCCCTGGGGCCGGGAAATGTGGCGGGCGTTTTTCCTGGACCGGGACTTTTTGCGGGTGACGCTGGCGGTGAGTTTGATTTCGCCGTTGCTCGGCCAGTTGGCGGTGTTTTCCAGCGTGTTTGCCTTCCGTGAGCTGGGCTTCCAAGCGCAGATGGCCGCCTGGCTGGGCATGACCGTCGCGGGCGCGCGTCTCACTTTGAGCCCGGCAGCCGGCTGGCTCACCGATGGTTGGGGCGCGCGGCCGTCGCTGCTGTTGTGGACACTGCTGGCGGGCGCGGGCTTCGTGCTGTTAGCCTGGCTGCCGGTCACTGCCAGCATCTTTGTCGCGGCAGGCGTGGCGGCGGTGGCGGGCAGTGGGTTTTCCGGCGCAATGAACGCGCTGACCTGCGGCATCCCGCGCCCGGAGCACCGCGCCGGCCATTTCACCCTGTTGGGATTTTGCATGATCGCCACCAACTCCGTCGGCCCGCTGCTCGTCGGCTGGCTGTTCGACGCGGTTTCCTACCGCGCCGGTTTCGCCGTGCTCGCCGCCGCCACCGCCGGGGTGCTGGCCCTGAGCGCCTGGCTGTTGCGCGATCTGAGCTCGCGCCCGGAGGATTATGCCTGAGAAGACAGAGGACAGAGACCAGAAGCCAGAGACCAGAAGCCAGAAGCCAGAGAGCTGCCCTCTGTCCTCTGGCTTCTGTCCTCTCCCTCGCTGAATCCGAACCGGCCGGCATGATCGCCCTTGGCGTGTATTTCCTGACGATCTCGACCCTGCGAACATCCTGCCCAGCAACCACCTGGCCCGGGAGATGATGTTAGACTCAGGGCTATGCTAGGCTCCAGCCGCAAGCGGCTTGCGGCAGCGCAGCCGCCACATGACCATGCCCTCACTCTCCCAGAGCTGCTGAAAGTCGGTCTTGGGATAGAAAAACTCGTCCTCGGACCATGCCAGGCACTCGAATCCGCCGAAGAGCGCGACCTTGTCCTGCGCCCAGCGGAAATACTCCTCGTGATCGGTCATGAACAGAAACTCGCCACCCGGCACCAGCACCCGCCGCACCGCCGCCAAAAACTCGACCTGCACCAGCCGCCGCCGGTGGTGGCGCAGCTTCGGCCACGGGTCCGGGCATAGCAGGTGCAAGCGCGACACCGCCGCCTCCGGCAGCAGCCACTCGATGACATAGCGGCTTTCCAGCCGCAGCACCCGCGCATTGTCCAACTGCTGGCGGGTGAGTTTCTTGCACACCTTGCGCACCCGCCCCAACAACCGCTCCACCCCCAGCACATCGCGCTCCGGGTAGTGGCGGGCGAGCGCCAGTAAAAACGACCCGTCGCCGCAGCCCAGGTCTACCTCCAGCGGGCGGCCGCCCCGGCAGATCTCGGCGCGCGCGAGCTGCCGGAAATAGTCGGCCGGAACAAACTCGCCGGCCATCGCGGCGCGCGGCAAAATGTTAAGGACTTGGGTCGTCATGGCCGCCGCCATGCTAGCCCGCCTGCCGCCACGCACAATCACGGATGCGGGTCAGCGCTTCAATTTCATAACTCTCTCATAATCCGTTAAATCCGTGTAATCCGTGGTTTCCATTTTCCCTTCTAGCACCAGAACCCGGCGTGACCGGGTGTGGAAAGGCAAGCAACAGCCAAAAACTCACCGCCGAGTCGCAAAGGTCGCAAAGGATCGCAGAGCCATGGACTACAAGTGCGTTTTGCCCCCCCCGCCGCATGCGGGCAAAAAAAGAGCCCGGCCCCAG
>JBAXBG010000329.1:0-2050 GCA_037142115.1 Verrucomicrobiota bacterium
TCTGGTCTCTGGTCTCTGGTCTCTGGTCTCTGGTCTCTGGCATCTCAATCCCGCATTTCCTTGATCAGGCGCTCGACGATTTTGCGCGAGGTCATGCCCTGGGACTCGGCGGCGAAGTTGGTGATGATGCGGTGGACGAGCACCGAGGGCGCGACGGCCTCGAGGTCTTCGAGCGACGCCATGTAGGCGCCGCGCAGCGCGGCGCGGGCCTTCGCGCCGAGGATGAGGTATTGCACCGCGCGCGGTCCTGCGCCCCAGCCGACGGTGTCCTTGATCCATTGCGGGGCCTCGGGTTGGCCGGGGCGGGTCTTGCGGACCATTTTCACCGCGTATTCATACAGGTGCTCGGGTACCGGCACGCGCCGCACCAATTGTTGGTAGGCGAGCACTTTCGGGCCGTCGAGCAGGTGGCTGAGGGTGTGGCGGGCGGAGCCGGTGGTTTCCCTAGCGATGCGCTTTTCCTCGTCGGCCGAGGGATAATCGACCTCGATGAGGAACATGAAGCGGTCGAGCTGGGCCTCGGGCAGCGGATAGGTGCCCTCCTGTTCGATCGGGTTCTGGGTGGCCAGCACGAAAAACGGCGGCTGGAGCGTGTAGGTGGTGCCCAGCACGGTCACCTTGTTTTCCTGCATGGCTTCCAGCATGGCCGACTGGGTCTTGGCCGGGGCGCGGTTGATTTCATCGGCCAGCACGATGTTGGCGAACACCGGCCCCTTGATGAATTCGAACTGGCGCCGACCGCCCGCGCCGGATTCCTGGATGATGTCCGTGCCGGTGATGTCCGCGGGCATCAGGTCGGGGGTGAACTGGATGCGGTTGAACGACAGGTCGAAGGTCTGGGCGACCGAGGACACCAACAGGGTCTTGGCCAGGCCGGGAACCCCCATCAGCAGCGCGTGGCCGCGGGCAAACAGGCAGATCGCCAGGCGCTCGATGACCTGGTCCTGGCCGATGATGATTTTTCCGAGCTCCGCGCGAAATGCCTGATAGGTTCGGCCGAGTTCATCGATGGCGGCGACGTCATCGGGCGGGAGCTGGTGGGAAGGGTCGGATTCCATGGTTTGCGGATAGAAGCGAAGCTAGAAGCCGTCCTTGTTTTGTCCAGACGGGATGTCGGCGGATTCCAGTAAAACCCGCCATCCCGGCGGGTCATTCACCGTCACTGCGCCAGGTGACGGGCGGGTTGCCGCAAAATGTGCCGTGAACCGGATGGCTTGCCATGTCGCGAAGCCGTAGTAACATCCACTCATGATTTTAAGCGCCGTCATTACCGAAGCCGAGGAAGGCGGCTTCGTGGCCTTCAACCCCGAGACCGGAACCACGACTCAGGGTGAGAGCTTTGACGAGGCGGTCGCCAACCTGCGGGAAGCCACGGAATTATACCTGGAGGTCTTCCCAATGGCATCCAGGGCGCCTGCGGTTATAACCTGCTTCGAAGTGTCCCATGCCCAAGTTGCCGGTTGTTAGCGGGAAAGCGTGCCGCAAGGCGCTCGGGCGGCTGGGATTCCAGGATGCCCGACAGCGCGGCAGTCATCTGGTGATGCGGCGTGGGGAATCCGGCTGCGTGGCGCCGATGCACGGCGAGATCAAGGCAGGAACCTTGGCTGGGGTCCTGAAACAGGCCGGAGTGAGCGTCGAGGAATTCATCGACGCGCTGGGGCGGTAGGGGCTGGCTCGGAGAATGGGAATTCGTACCATCCGGGGGGATGCCATCCATTTTTACCATTGAGACACTGAGAATCACTGAGGTCACTGAGCGGATTTGTGGGGACTTGGCTGGAAAATCAACACGACAAGCCGGCCGTTTTTTAACACGGATTACACGGATTTTAACGGATTTGCCTGAATCATGCCTGATTTCGTGTCAGGCTATCTCCGCTTCGCTCCGGTTCACGGAGCCGCTTCCTTTATTCTCACGGATCACGCGCTAATCCAGAAGGTGAGCGTGCCAATATTCATAACTCTTTGATAATCCGTAAAATCCGTGTAATCCGTGGTTCTCATAGCCTGATCAGGGGAAATCCGCCCGATCCGCGCGGGGGCGAGCCCA
>JBAXBG010000330.1:0-2027 GCA_037142115.1 Verrucomicrobiota bacterium
GCACCTGCGCGCGGGCTGCTCCGGCGCCCAGTCCGGGAATGGCTGTAGCGGGCAGCTTCAGCGGGCCGGCGGGCAGGGGACCGAGCCGGTGGAGGAAGACGCGGTCCTTGCCGGCGGTGGCCACGAGCTGCGGCGGCAGCGTGTGGTCCGGAAATGGATCGCGCGATGTGCCCTGCAGAGAGTGGCGGTGGATCGCCATCCAGGCGGCGAACTGGCGCAGGCGGCGCACCGCGGCGTCCTGGAAGCGGCCGTTGGCCATCGGGCCGACATTGAGGGTGATCGCGCCGCCATGGCTGGCGTTGCGC
Source organism: Verrucomicrobiota bacterium (assembly GCA_037142115.1). GTDB lineage: Bacteria > Verrucomicrobiota > Verrucomicrobiia > Verrucomicrobiales > Akkermansiaceae > Luteolibacter. The sequence continues at coordinate 306 of JBAXBG010000330.1, forward strand.
AGCAGCCGTTCTAGCAGAATATCGAAGGGCTGCCAGGCGAAGTCGAGGCGGTTGTAGCCCCATGAATGGTTCATGGTGCCGGGGGTTTCCCACGGGACTTTTGGCGCGTTTTCGCGCTCGGGAAACTGGTTGTCACCCATCGAGATGAAATCCGCGCCGGCGGGATCCTGGGCGGAGATCCGGCCGTTGATCATGCAGCTGGGCGCCTTGGTGCGGATCAGGCGAATCAGCTCGTCGCGCCGCGCGCAGGTGATTTGTTTGGCGGAGCCTGCGCCCCATGTGTCGAACCAGAACATGTCCGGTTGATAGTTGTCGATCAACTCGCTGATCTGCGGCAGGCATTTCTGTTGCCAGTATTGCTGGAAGCTGGCGTCGGTCGGCTGGGTTTGTAGCGGGTCCAGCTTGTTTTCCGGCCACGGCGGCAAGGCGCCGCCCGGGTGTTCCCAATCCTGCCAGTGCGAGTAGTAAAACCCGACCTTGAGGCCGCGTTTCCGGCATTCGGCCACGAGTTCGCCTAGCAGGTCGCGCTTGGTGGCCCCGAACGGGGTGGCGGCGAGGTCGTATTGGGAAACCTTGCTGTCCCAGAGCGCGAAGCCGTCGTGGTGCTTGGCGGTGATGACCACATATTTCATGCCCGCCTCATCGGCGAGGCGGATCCATTCGGCGGCGTCGAAGCCGGTCGGATTGAATTGCTTGAGCAGCGAGTCGTATTGCGCGCGCGGAATTCCGGAACGCTCGGGCCACCCCCATTGGGCGCGGATCCATTCGGAGTAGGGATTGCGGCCGGATTGTTCGCCCTGCCACACCCCGCCGGGCAGCGAATACAGCCCGAAGTGGATGAACATCCCAAAGCGGGTGGCCGCCATCCAATTCTCGCCGGAGCGGCCGGTTTCCTTGACGTCCACTCCCGCCGCCTGGCCGGTGGTGGGTTGCTGGGCGATGGCGGCGCTCGCAACCAGCAGACTGGCAACCAGCGCCATCCCGCGGGGAATCAGGGCGCGGCACCCGCACAACGGGCGAAGTGGCAATGGCATAAGGGTCCGGGGATTCGGCAGGGGTTGCATAGGATCAAGCGGGTGGTTTCCAGACGGCTGATATTTGCTTTTCGCCAGCGGGCGCTGTCGATGAGAATCCGGCGCGCGCCGGGTCAGGACGGCATTTTCACCCGAAAGAGGCGATGACAAAACACACCGCGTCACCTAGTTTGAATCATCTGCCACGCGTGGATCCCACCTGACCATCCGGTCGCACCAGCAGAATAACCCTTGATCCAGGCATGAAACATCACCACCCAGCGGGTTTTCCCGGAATTCATTCGCTTCCCCAGCGCGCGATCGTTGACGGCCCGGCAGGGTCGCTGACAAAGCGGCGCGCGGGCTTCACTCTGGTCGAGTTGTTAGTGGCGATCTTGATCATCGCGGGACTGGCGGCGCTCGCATTTCCGATGGCCAACCGGATGCTGGCAAAAGCCAAGATCGCCAGCGTGAGCAATTGTTTTCGGTCTACCGGGCTGGCCATCCAGCAGTTTGCCGCCGACAACAACCAGAAGTTTCCGGGGCCGCTCATTTGGACCCAGCCGGTCGCCCTCAAAGGCACACTGTTCAACTATCTGGCGCCCTACATGGGTACGGAAAAGCTGCCGACGGCCGCCCAGGATATTTTCGCCACGGGGGCCTACAAATCCTACGTCCCGGAGTATTTGCGCAAGCAAGCGGCAGGCAA
>JBAXBG010000331.1:0-1997 GCA_037142115.1 Verrucomicrobiota bacterium
CACGGTCTTTTCATTTGATTGATTTTCCGTTGATCAGGGACATTGCCGAGACTGTGGAGTGCGCGCATTGTTCGAAAATCCTGGGCCAGGAGAGGGTGACATCTTGCCTGAAGCGCACCGAGATGAGTGCCACCCGCAGGATGGCCAGGCACGCGTTGAGTGCCCAGTTGCCCGAACGGGTTTTATCCTCTTCCCACAGCGCGTCGCGCACCCAGTGGTTGCGGATTTCACAGCCGCCCCAATGACCCCGGATGAGCTGCGCGAAGAGTTCGGCCGGACCGGGCAGCCGACTGCCCAAAAAGTAGGAAACCGGATCCTCCCCATCCCCTTCCACTGCCGCGTCGGATGCCAGCACCGCCGCGGCGGTTTTGCCCGTGGCGGTGTTGCTGGCGGAGGTCCTCCCGGCGGTGACTTTGAAGCGCTTCCTGGAGGTCTTGCCCACGGTCTTTTCCCTTACCACCAAGGTGCGGACATAGGGCAAGTCCACCCGCATTGCCTCTATCGCATAGACCTTGTAAACCCGCCGCTCCTTGCGGCCGTGGTCGAGTTCGTCTGATTCGCAGGTAAAAGGGGGGGGAGTTTCGCAGCCACGTCCACCGCGTGCTTTAGTGCGTTGGGTTGGTTGGCTTTGAGCTGGAAGAGGAAATCAGCACCGTTTTCGACCGCCAGCGCCATGCTTTGCGGCTCACAATTGAGGGCATCGCCGGTGATCGTGGCGCCGTGAAGCGGGGTGGTTGCGTAGAGTCGGCGGGCACAGGTCAGTTCGCCCTCCTTCTTGGTTTCCTCACTCACGGGGGCCTGCACGGCGATGGCAATGGCGGCGGGCGCGCCGCTCTCGTGTTCGCTCAGGCAGAGGGTCAGCACGAGGTTGCGCACGTATTTGCCATCAATGGCGAGTCCGCGCGGCAGGGTGCCGTGGGCGGCGGAGAGCCAACCGGACAACGCGGCGGCGAATTCATGGGGGTCCATTTTGCAAAGCAGGTTGTAGAGCGCGGAGTAGCTCGGGGCGGGGCGGAAGGTTCCCGCCTTGTTGGATGGCCAGCCCAGCCAGCGGCGCTGTTTCGGGGTGAGGAATTGCCCGTAGCGCTGGATGGAGGCAAGGGTCTTGCGCCCGGCCAGCAAGCCCATGGCCACCAGGACTAACAACGAAGAACAAGTGAACACCCGGTTGCGGGCCCGCGGATCTGGCACCTCGCGCAGCACCTCACGCAACGAGTCGATCTGGCCTTTGCGCAGCGGCAGGGCACGCTCGGGGCTTTGACGGTTGATGCCCGCCTCATAACCCGGTGCCATGTCGATAGCCCGCAGCATGGGGCCGGCGTTGCGGTTGAGGGTGCGCAACCACAGCTTCTTGGGACGGTCATTGCGCACATAGTAGTCGGCGCGATGTTCGCGGGTGAACCCCTTGGTCTCGCCACAGGGTTGCCAGCCCGCCGCCTTGTAGCAGGTGCCCTCGAATTGCTCGATGTCGGTGAAGGTTTCCGCCAACAGGGGGCGGAAACCATGGAGCTGCTCCCACGCTTCGGGCAGGGCGTTGACGGCGAGTCCGAGCGCCCGTGAAGCGAGATTGGGCATGCGGGTCTTGGCCAACACCAGGAACCGGCGGTTCTGCACGACAAGCCCGATGCGCTCGGCCCGCTGGCTGTCGGTCCAGCCGATGGCCGCGTCGCGGTCGGCGAGTTTGAGGGCCGCCGGGCCCCACACCAACAGGGCGACCCAGCGGCCGTGGTGATGCACCGCCTGGACCAAGGTGCGGCCCACCGGACGGCCCGCGCCCAGATAATGCTGATCCTCCAACAAGCCCGCCGCGTCGCACAGGGCGTCGCCGCGCAAGGTGGATATTTCCAACTCCCCGAGCACCACGGCAGGCGGGTCCTCGGCAAACACAGTTGCGATTTTTGAGTTCATGCCACCCGAAACCATCAAAAACACGCCGCTTTGTCTAGCCCAAAGTGGTTTCCCTTACTCTCATAAGCGCTGAAGAGGGGTAGAAGAAA
>JBAXBG010000332.1:0-1961 GCA_037142115.1 Verrucomicrobiota bacterium
CTTCATCGCCTCATCAGGACGTCCGAGCGCGAGCAGGATATCGGCGCCGCGTAGCACAATCGGGCAGCGGTGGATCCTGTCCGCGACGGATCCGGCGGCGGCGCGGAGATGAGGGCAAGCGCCTGATCGAGTTGTCCCAAATCGACACGGGCACCGGCCGCCACGATCCGCATCTCGTCGGCGTCATCACCGCTGAGTGCAGCGGCCTCTGGACTGCGGGACAGTTCGATGGCGCGCTCGGGACGGCCGACACCGCGTTCGCAATCGGCGATCAGCGGCAGCAGCTGCGATTTCGACCCCATCCGGCGTGCTGCCCGGAACTCGGCGAGGGCCTGCGCCCAATCGCCGCAGTGGTACGCCGCTATGCCGACAGCCTCCCTGATCGCAGCGATCCTCCCCGATCGGGTACGGGCTGCCTGCGCGTGCGCGAGCGCCGCCTCGGGATCGTCGTCCATCAGTTCGCCGGCGGCGACGAGATGGCGGGCGACGGTGTCGGCGGTGGCCTTGTCGAGAGTGAACAGCTCCGCGCGGATCTCCGGCGCGAGCTGTTTGGCGTCGATCGACGGCGGGATCACCGGACCGCTGCGCTGCAGCGGATCGACGGCACCGGCGGGAGCGGGCCGCGACGGCGGGCGGCGATTCCGGTCGGGGCCGGAACGTCGCGGGGCCGACGCCCGCCTTGGGGTCCGCCGGCCGCTGCCTTCGCTGTCTTGCGCCATCGCAAAAAGAATACGGGTGTGGATGTGCCTGTGCCCCCCGGTTGAGTTGGGGGGCACAGGGCTTGGTGTGTGTTCGGCGGTGTCCTACTTTTCCACCCTGTTGGGTAGTATCATCGGCGCTGGCTGGCTTAGCTTCCGGGTTCGGGATGGGTCCGGGCGTTTCCCTGCCGCTATGGCCGCCGTAACTTTATTCAGATGTGTTTTTCATCTGGGTGTGTTTTGGTGGTGGGGGTGTGGTGTTTGTGCGCGTGGATGTGTGTGGTTGCGAGTTGTGTTGTAAGTTTTCGGCCGGTTAGTGCCAGTTCCCTGCGCCCATTGCTGGGTTTCTAGGTCTGGTCTATCGATCCCGTAGTCTGCGGGGGGCCTTATCCCACTTAATGGGTGAGAAGCCTGGTCTTGGAGAAGGTTTCCCGCTTAGATGCTTTCAGCGGTTATCCTGTCCGAACGTGGCTATCCAGCCGTGCCACTGGTGTGACAACTGGTGGACCAGAGGTTCGTCCGTCCCGGTCCTCTCGTACTAGGGACAGCTTTCCTCAAGCTTCTGACGCGCGCGGCGGATAGAGACCGAACTGTCTCACGACGTTCTAAACCCAGCTCGCGTGCCGCTTTAATGGGCGAACAGCCCAACCCTTGGGACCTGCTCCAGCCCCAGGATGCGACGAGCCGACATCGAGGTGCCAAACCATCCCGTCGATATGGACTCTTGGGGAAGATCAGCCTGTTATCCCCGGGGTACCTTTTATCCGTTGAGCGACACCCCTTCCACTCAGAGGTGCCGGATCACTAGTCCCGACTTTCGTCCCTGCTTGACATGTAGGTCTCGCAGTCAAGCTCCCTTGTGCACTTGCACTCAACACCTGATTGCCGTCCAGGTTGAGGGAACCTTTGGGCGCCTCCGTTACTTTTTAGGAGGCAACCGCCCCAGTTAAACTACCCACCAGGCACTGTCCCTGAACCGGATATACGGTTCGAAGTTAGAGGTCCAATACGATCAGAGTGGTATTTCAACAACGACTCCGCAATTACTGGCGTAATTGTTTCACAGTCTCCCACCTATCCTACACAAACCGTATCGAACATCAATACCAAGCTATAGTGAAGGTCCCGGGGTCTTTTCGTCCTGCCGCGCGTAACGAGCATCTTTACTCGTAGTGCAATTTCGCCGAGTCTATGGTTGAGACAGTTGAGAAGTCGTTACGCCATTCGTGCAGGTCGGAACTTACCCGACAAGGAATTTCGCTA
>JBAXBG010000333.1:0-1950 GCA_037142115.1 Verrucomicrobiota bacterium
TGTAGCGCGTCGCGCTAATCTCGGGGAATCTGAGCGAGATAAAATGTGGAGATTAGATGTTATTTTGTGCGCTTGGGAGGTGGGTTTTCGATTTGGGAGCGGGAGCTGTGGGCCAAAAAGAAGGCTCCGCAGAGGGCTTGGAGGGCCTCGTGCGGAGCCCTGTGTTTTCAGGCGTTGGTGGTTTTCGCGATGGCGGCGGGGACTTGGCCAAGGGCGCTGTGGATGTGATCCGGATGGATGGTGGTGGCACCACACCGGGCGGCACCGAGCCAGGCGGCTTGGGCCAGGAGGTTGAGGGTGCGGGGGTTGCCCTGGCTGGCCTCGGCGAGCAGATCGATGGCAGCGGCTTCAAAGATGTCGCGTTCCAATCCGGCGCGGCTGACCTGCCAGTTGAGGTATGGGGCAATGTCCTGCCGGGCCAATGGGGCGAGCACGGCGGTGGCGCTGATGCGCGTGAAGAGGGCTCGCTGGACGGAGAGACGGAGACAGCCAAGGAGGTATTCGTCGCCCGCAAGGATGAGGGCGAAGGCACTGCGCATGCGGCCGCCCAGTCCTAAGAGCATGCGGATTTCCTCAAGCGCCGGAGCCGGGTAGTTCTGCGCGTCGTCGAGGATTAGGACCAGGGTGATCGGGTCGATATCGGCAAGGTGTTTTTCCAACAACACGAGGCTGGCACTGCGTTTGAAGCGGGGCCGCTCGCCGAGTTTTGCCAGCAAGATTTCCAATACTCCGCTGGCGGAGAGGGAGGACTGGGTGATGAGCAGGGGCAGGTGGCGCTTGGGTTCGAGCCCGCGCATCCAGGTTTTGATGAGGGTGGACTTGCCGCTGCCGGGGGCTCCGGTTAGAAGCATGACGCCGCGCAGGGCGGCGGTGGACTCCAACAGGTCGTGCGCCTTGCGGTGACTCTCAGCCGGGTAGATGGCGGGGCTTTTCTCCTCGGCGGCGAAGGGGGCGTCGCGCAGGCCCCAGGCGCGGAGGTGTTCTTCGACGGCCGGGGCCTTGGCCTTGTTGTTAGCTGTGGGCTGGGCGTTCATAGTTGTGGCTGCGGTTGTAGGTTTGGCTGTTGAGGTGGAGGTCGGCCTTGGTGGCGAGGCCGTGGAAGGAGCCCTTGTGCCAGACTTCGACGCGGTCCAGCAGAAGCGGGTTGTAGCGCAGTTCGATGTCGAGGGCGCGCAGCGAGAGGTGGACCTCGTAAAGGGTCTTGTCGAGGGTGACGGTGCCGTCCTTGCGCACGACGCGCTCACTGCGGGTGTAGAAGAATGGATCGATTTTGTCGGGCTCCTCGACATGGCGTAGGGGATGGGTGCCACTGGTGAAGCGGTGGTGGGGGCTCATGCCCGTGGAGCTGTGGGTGCGGAGGTGATAGATGGTTTCGATCCAGCGGGAAAGAGCTGTGTTGAGCTCGGCGAGGCTGTGGACGCTCTCGCCTTCGAGGCGCAGGGTGGCTTCGAAATCGCCCTGGATGGTGCGGATGAGCCGCTCGACCTTGCCCTTGCTCCAGGCGTGGTAGGGTTTGGCGTGGAGCAGGCGGATGCCGAGGTTGGCGCAAACGGTGCGGGTGTGGTTGCTGACAAAGGGCTTGCCTTGGTCGGTATAGAGCTTGTGAGGCAGGCCGCGGCGCAGGACTGCCTGCTTGAGGCTGTCGAGGAAGGTGACGGTGTCGCCGGTTAGATAATAGGCGGCGTGGGTGATGAGGCGGCTGTGGTCGTCAACAATGATGCAGAGCTGGGTGGTGATGGCTTTGCCATCGGGAGTGCGCAAGGTGGGGCCGCAGGCGAAGTCGACCATCCAGAGGTCGTTGGGATCGGGGGCCTCGAAGGCTTTCTGCGGGCCGCTGTCGAGCCGTCCGGCACGCAGGGAGCGGCGGTCGTAGCCGTGGGTTTTGAGGAAGCGGTAAACGGAGCTGATGGATGGCAGGTCGTGGCCGTGTTGCTGCCAGTGGCGGTGGAG
>JBAXBG010000334.1:0-1856 GCA_037142115.1 Verrucomicrobiota bacterium
GCCACCGCCCCCACCACCGCAAACAGGCACCGGGGCAGGTGCGGCTCACGGCCCGCCCGTTTGCCCTGAACTCCGCGGGACCGCCAAATATTGTTAGGAAGTGTCATTGGCCCGGAGCGTAACCATCGCCGCCGCCTTGCCAAGAAATTTGTTAGCCGGCACACGCCCCCGGGGCGCAGGACAAAAAAACTCAAGGAGCGGCGGAATCAGTCCGCCGTGAGGGCGGAATGACGATGGCAATGCCATTTTGGCTGCAAATCGGCTCACCATCCGCGAGGGCGGACGGATTCCGCCCCTCCCTGAGTGCTCACGGCCGACTCCTCATGTCGAGGATGACATGTCGCGTGAGGGTGCTTGACACGGCCGCGGCGACGCTTCAGTCATGGAGGGCCTTGTTTGCCGAGGCGTGAGGATTCGCCCGCCGGAGTCCCGCGCACCCCAGGAACACCCCGCGAATTTTCACCTCCCCCACTTATGGACAACACGACCTTCGGCCTCACCATGCTGCTGGTCGGCATGGGCGGCACCCTGCTGACCCTGTGGATTCTGGCCGTCCTGATCAGCTGGCTGACCCGGCTGTGCCAACCGCGCGCGAAAGGAGGCCGCCATGAGTGAGGCCATCCTCAACGCCCTGCAGGCCTTGGGTGCTGGCGCGCACCACATCATTTCCCCGGCCGGGGTCCCCAATCTGGTCATGATCGGGGTGGCCCTGGCCATGTTCTGGCTGGCGATCCGCAAGGGCGTCGAGCCGCTGCTGCTGCTGCCGATCGCCTTCGGATGCCTGTTAGCCAACCTGCCCCTCAGCGAGGTGATGGACCAGGGCGGGTTTCTCAAAGTGCTGTTCGACATGGGCATCGGCAACGAACTCTTTCCGTTGCTGATCTTCGTGGGCATCGGCTCGATGACCGACTTCACGCCGCTGCTGCAGCGGCCTTACATGATGCTGTTCGGAGCCGCCGGCCAGTTGGGGATCTTCCTCACCCTGATCGTCGCGCTCGCGCTGGGCTTCCCCAAGGCGCTGGCGGTGTCGGTGGCCGTCATCGGCGCCTGTGACGGCCCCACCGTGATTTATGTGTCCAATCTGTTCGCCGGCAAGGGCATGATCGACACGTCCATGGTCGGCGCGCTGGCGGTGGCCGCCTATTCCTACATGGCGCTGGTGCCCATCATCCAGCCGCCGATCATGCGCCTGCTGACCACCGCCAAGGAGCGGGCCACGCCGATGCCGCCGGTCAAGGCGCGCATTCCCAAGTCCGCCCTGGTGTATTTCCCGATCCTGGTGACGATCCTCACCGGGATCATCGCGCCCAAGGGGCTGCCCTTGATGGGGGCGATCATGTTAGGAAACTTCCTCAAGGTCAGCGGCGTGGTCGAGCGCCTGACCAAGGCCAGCGAGAATGAGATTGCCAACGTCAGCACGCTGTTCCTGGGGTTGGCCATCGGAGGCACCATGGCCGGGCCGGAATTTCTCAAGCCCCAAACCCTGATGGTCTTCGCCCTCGGGCTGATGGCCATCGTGGTGGACACGGTGGGCGGCCTGCTCCTGGGCAAGCTCTGGTATCTGTTATCCGGCGGCAAGATGAACCCGCTGATCGGCGCCGCGGGCATCTCCGCCTATCCGATGGCCGCCCGCATCGTCCAGGTCGAGGGACTGCGCGCCAACCATCAGAACCATCTCCTGATGCACGCCATGGGCGCCAACACCGGCGGCCAGATCGGATCGGTCATGGCCGCCTCAATCATGCTCGCCATCCTCAAGGGCATGGGCCTGATCTGAGAGCCACGCACCACCCGCCTGATCAGGAATCCCTCGGCTGCTCGATGATCTCCCGTATGGCAGCGGAATTGCAAGCCGT
>JBAXBG010000335.1:0-1845 GCA_037142115.1 Verrucomicrobiota bacterium
AAGGTCTAAAGGTCGAAGGTCTGAAGAGCAGAAGCGCAGCGGGAACCGCCATGCTTCTGCGACTTTCAGACTTTCAGACTTTCGACTCTTCGGCTCCGCCTTTGGGATTGATTGTCGGGCGGCATTGGATCACACCTGCCGAGTCGGATGCGTGCGAGCCATCCGGCGTTAGCCGTGTGCCATGGTTCCCAAAGCCCTCCATTTCCTCGTAGGCAGACTTGTCATTGCGGTGGCCATCACCTCCGCCGTGGCGGCGCAGACACCTACCAACGCCCAGGTGGTGCCGCGGGTGATGGTTCCCACGGGCAATCGCGCCCCGGAGCCGCGGCCCACGTCGGCCCCCACCCGCACCCTCTATCCCTGGAAAACCCAGGTAACTTGCACGATTTTCTGGATCGGCGAGCAAGCGACCGAACGCAACCCCACGCCGAACAACAAATCCTCCTGGGACCAACTGTGGGAGAACAATTTTGGCGGCTACGATGATCCCGAACCGGCGCGGAGGATCGCCAACTTCAGCACCGGCGAGTTCCGCCCCAAAGGATTTGTGCCCAAGCTCAATCCGTTTTACATCGCGCTGCCCTACAATGACGTGGTCAGTTCGAGTTGCCACAAACCGGAGGCGGCGCGGGTGATTCCGTGGTTTGCACGGATGCGCCCGGAACCGGGAAAAACTGTCTGCAAGGGGCGCTGGCTCCAAATCTTCCGGGCGGGCCGCAGTTGTTTTGGCCAATGGGAGGATTGCGGCCCCTGGGAGACCGACGATTGGGAGTTCGTGTTCGGCACCAAGCCGCCCAAAACCACCCAAAATGGCTCGGCCGGCATTGATCTTTCGCCCGCAATCCGCGACTACCTGGGGGTGAAATCAGGCGAGAAAGTCCACTGGCGCTTCGTCGAGGCCGCACAGGTCCCCTTCGGCCCGTGGAAAAAATACGGCCTGGAGCTACCTGCGGCCAACGATCCGGATCTCGCCGCTCAACAGCGGCATATGGATAATCTGCGGCGCTTGCGCGACGAACAATTCCTCAAAAAACCGCTCAACCAGTTGTAAGACGCCGCGTGTTTGACGTCCCCCCGACGCGCGGCGCGGCAGAAATCCGGGATTGTGGTGGGTTTTGGGTTCATTCTTCTTGACTCGTCTTGCAACGAGGCCTAAATCCCCCGCCCCCAAACGAACCTCTTACCCCTGACTCCCATGGCCAACGCGCAAGTCATCCTCAAAGAAAAAATCGAAGGCCTTGGTGCCGAAGCAGACGTCGTCAAAGTTCGTGCGGGATACGCGCGCAATTTCCTGATCCCGCAGGGCAAGGCCTACGAGTCGAGTCGAGCCAACCTCCGCCACGTGGAGGCGCTCAAGACGTCACGCGCCCGCCGCGAAGCCGAGGAAATCGTCGGCTTCCAAGAAATCGCCACCAAGATCTCCAAGCTCAAGCCGAAGTTCACCTTGTCCACCGGCCAAGGCGGCAAGGCGTTCGGCTCGGTCACCTCGATGGACATCCACAAGCACCTGGAAGCCGCCGGCATCGTCATCGACCGCCACGCCATCGAACTGGACAAACCGGTGAAAAAATCCGGCAAAACCGAAGTCACCGTGCGCCTCCACCCGGAAGTCATCATCACCCTGGTCATCACGGTGGACGCCGGAGACGAGGAGTCCCAGGGCTGATTGCCCGCTCTGTTTTTTTCATACGACCCCCGGTTCGCCCTGCGGACCGGGGGTTTTTTGTGCCGGCTCACCTCGACTCCATGCATGAATCGCCCCAGGAACTCATGGTTCATTCGTTGGATTCCAAGGAGCGGCGGTATCCGACCGCCGATGCCCATGGCCAGTCTATGAAGTGAGAG
>JBAXBG010000336.1:0-1832 GCA_037142115.1 Verrucomicrobiota bacterium
GTCTATTATCAATAACTTGGGTTTGGAGAAGTGGGTCAGCCGCTCGTCCAGCCGGCCTTCCGCCTCGGCGCGGAGCATTTGGCCCACCAGACCCGTAGCGGTCACGAACAGGCAACTCGCGCCCCGCTCGATCACCTTCCGCCCCAGGCCAACAGCCAGGTGCGTCTTGCCCACGCCTGGTGGTCCCAGCAGCAGGATGTTCTCCGCGTGGGCCACGAAGGTTCCTGTTTCCAGTTCACGGATCAGGCGGCGGTCGAGGCCCGGCTGCAGCTCATAGTCGTAGTCCTCCAGGCTCCGTTTGATGGGGAAGTGAGCAATCTGGATGCCCATCCGGGTTCGTTTCGAGTCCTTCGAAGCCGCTTCCTCGGACAGAACCAGGTCCAGGAAATCCAGGAAGCTCAGATCCTTCCTGGCGGCCTCCTGGAGCAGAAGGTCGAGACGATCCCGCGTAGACACGAGCTTCATGCGGCTCAGGTGGCGTTGGATGCGCTCTAGCTGAGGGTCTACCACGATTCACCTCCCACCACTTCCTCGTAGGCCGATAGGGGCCGCTCGATCTCATTGGGCCGACCGATCCAGGCACAGCCGTTCACGAAGGTCAGGACATGGCCGGGATCCTCCACCACCTGGTGGCGGCCCACCGCCACGCCGTGCTCGGCCACGATGCGGTCCTGGAAGTGCACCTGGATCAGATCCTGCTCGATGAGCACATCCACCACCTCGCCCACGAGCCCCGGCGGCACGCTGTAGCGGTTGGTATCGATGTCGACACGGAAGTCCGAGGCCACCTTCCGCTCCTCCCAACGCGACTTCAAGTAGCTCGGCTGGTTCTGGAGCGGCCGAAGGGCCATGTGTTCCGCGGCCTCAAACCGATCTATGGGCCGCTCAAAGGTGGTGCCGTGGATCCGCATATCAGCCACCTCGCGTAACCAGCGCGCCAGATGGCGATCCAGCGCCGCATCATTCTCGAACTCCAGTCCTCCCATGGCATTGCCTTTGACATAGCCGACGCCACTCTCCACCTTGCCCTTCGTCCGTGCCCGGTAGGGCTGGCATGCCCTCGGGCGAAGGCCCCAGTGCTGGCAGAAGGCCAGGAACTCCGGATGGAACTGGACCTTGCCTGAGCGGGGGTGGGACAGCACCAGCGACTTCGGGTTGTCCACCAGCAGTTCCTCGGGTACCCCGCTGAAATAGCTGAAAGCATGCTCGATCCCGAGGATCCAATCCCGCTGGCGCAGCCCAAAGCAGATCTCCGCATACTCCCGGCGGCTATGTCCCAGCGTCGCCACGAACACAAATCGCTTCTGCGGCACACCACCGATGAACAGCCACTTCTCCCCGAAGTCGATCTGCATCTGCTTGCCGGGCGGCGTCTCAAAACGCAGGGTCGCTTTGTCAGCTACCACCTGCCCCCGACGCAGGGGACACAGCGCCCGCTCCACCGTACGGAGACTTACCCGGACGCCCTTCGCCAAAAGCTCCTGCCGGAACACATCCCCATTCCGAACCCCGACCCGCCACCGCTCGCGCATCCAGTCCTGGTGCGCATCCAGCGCCGCAATCCGGTTCGGCCCCCCGTAGCGTCGCTCCGGACCAGCCTCCAGCCACGCCTTCACCGTGTTCCGGGCCATCCCCAGCTCCGCTGCGATCCGCCTCATCCCCCAACCCAACTTCCTCAGGGCAAACACCTGCCCCGCCTCCTCTGAGTTCAGCATCCCGTCCCCCGGTATCCAGGGCACGAGCTTGCCTCGATTCCTTCCCATGACTTCCCCTCCAAAGAGGGGGGTCAGTTTTCATGTCGCCAGAGGGTCAGTTTCTGATGTCGCCTGACA
>JBAXBG010000337.1:0-1816 GCA_037142115.1 Verrucomicrobiota bacterium
GCCTGTGGAGTCTTGAGTATCTCTCCAATAGGTCGGATCAGGGGCGACCGGTGTGGTTGGCTTACTGACCCGAGCCGTCGCGTGAAAGCGCGGCATCCTTTCATAGCCATCCGGTCGCCCCGTCTCCGTTTTGTCAATCCCGTGTGTGCTTCATGCCGATTGGTGGCCTGGGGTTGGTGGGAAGGTGATGACTACTAGTGTGGTAGTAGTAAAGGTGTTCACAGGCGAGTGGGAAGTTGGATGTCGTGGGTTTCCTTGACCACGCGACGCCAGAACCCGAGGGGATGGGCTTCGTCCAACATGAGATCAAGCCCGCCGGGTATGGTGCGCCATTTGTTTTGCATCACTTTCCAGGTGTCTTGCGCGGCGAGGGCAAGTTCCTCGGGCGCGGCACCGCGGGTGCGCCCGGTCGGGGCGAGATAAGGGACTTGGTTTTTGACCAGCGAGCGGAGCAGGCGCAGGTAATGGCGCGCGCCCGCGTAGAGGCCGCTGCGGCCTTCGGCATTCCAGCGGGTGATGCGGTCCTTGTGTTCGGGCACGCCGTAGAGGTGGATTTTCTGGGCGCTTTGCACGACCCAGTCCTTGAGGATATGGTTGCATCGCGGGGAGACATGGCCTTGCACGGGCGGGGAGTCGGGGCCGCCGCTTTGAAGGGTTTTGGGGATGATACCGGCGTAGCAGCAGAGCGAGTCGGTGGTGCCGAGGGCGGTTGGATCGCCCAGTTCGCCGGCAACGCCTGCGGCGAGCACAAAGCCGATGCCGCGGATGCTGGTGAGCATGGCGTAAGGGGTGGTGGCTAGCGTTAGAGCGGCATCGGTGCGCAGTTCGTTGGCATTGCGTGAGAGGCACTGGTGGAGATCAACGGAGGCCGTCAGGGTGCGCTGGAGGGTGGCAACGCGGTGGGGCGCTGGTGGCAACACGGAGCGGGCGAGAGTGATGATTTTCGCGGCGGCTTCGTCGGGATGGTGGACACGCAGGCGGCGCAAGGTTTTGGCCAGCGCGAGGGGCTTGCGTTTGGCGATTTCGGGGGCGCTGAAGCGGTCTTTCATCAACTCGAGGGAGGCTTCGTGAAAGGCGGTTATACCGGTTTTTGAGTCGTCGAGAAAACCGGGGAAGAGTTGATCGACCAAGGCGTGGATGCGGTTGGCGGTGGCGGTTTGCTGCCGCACCAGGGAGCGGCGGCAGCGTGCGAGTTCACGCAGGTGGTAGTAGGCGGGATTTTCCGGGGAGGCGTCGCCGCTGGACCTGGCGCGACGGGAGAGCAGGGTTTTGGCAATTCCTATCAGATCGAGCTGATCGGTGCTTGCGGCGTGGGTCTCACGGTTTTCCTTGGCCTCGTGGGCGTTGACGCGCATCACCAGATAGCCAGCCTCGCGCAAGGCGGCGGTGAAGTTGGCGACGTAGGCAGGTTCGTCCTCGCCGCCGAAGAAGATCTGGTTTTTGGGGATTTTGCGGTGGCGGGCGGTGGCGGAGATTTGCTCGATGAGCCAAGCAACTCCAGCCGGATTGTTTTCAACCGGGAAGGCACCCTTGAGGATGTCACCGTGGCCGTCGCAGACGAGGGCTACGTGTTTGCGCTTGGCATAGTCGAGGGGAACACAGATGACCTTGCGGGGATCCCCGGCACGCTCAAAGAGGGCGCCTAAAGTGGCGTTCTGGCTGCGATAGACGGATTTGCGTTTTGGATTAGGCTTCATGGCAACTGCATAGCTGCCATGTTCCGCGGCAGTCAGCGAGCCGCCGAAGCAGTCAGGCGAGCTAGAGCCCTACCGGGCCCGCCCGCCTGCTTCGGACGGCGGCGCAATGGAACCAGTCC
>JBAXBG010000338.1:0-1814 GCA_037142115.1 Verrucomicrobiota bacterium
CTGGAGTTTGGCCCGTTTTTGTTGGCGGCAGAGCCTGTGAGTTTGTGCGGTGCCCGCTAGTTGCTTGGTTAGGCGGCGGCGAAGAGGGTGGCGGGAAGGTCAGGTTTGGGTTTCTGCGCGTTCGTGAATGGAGGCGCCTTGGTCACGAAATGGTGGAAAGTCGCCGGTCGGAGAGCTCCAGCCCAAGTTTCATAGCGCAGCAATCGCAGCAGATCACCGGTGGAGGGCAGGATTCCTTCGTCGGCCCGGTCCTTGCGCCATTTCGGCGGTGCCAAGCCTTGAAGGTTCGCGCCACCGGCACGCGCTTGCAAGGCCACGGTCCACAGCATGGCATAAGCGGCCACGGTGACGGCAGGCAGGTGTTGGTTGGACGCGGCGGTTCGGACATGGGCGTCGCCAGTACCGATGAGGGTTTTTTCGTCGCGGAAGTTCACTTCGATGCCCCAGCGCCAGAGATAGTATTGCAGGAGTTTTTCAAGTGGCAGGTCCGGATCGGTGCAAATCAGATAGGCGGGTTGGCGGTAGAGAAGTTTGGAGCCGTTTCTGAGGCGGTATCCAAGCGGGGCGATGACCATGACACGTAGCAATAGGTCAGCTCCGGCCTTGCGCCAGAGTACCGGGTCCAGGGTTTTGACGCGGAAGTCGTGGCGCTTGCCGGCGGCAAAGGCAGCGACGTTTTGCCAGGGCACATTGTCGTCTTGGCGCAACTGGTCGGGAGTGGGAGCCAGAGGGCCATAGCAGGGAGGTCTGCCGTTGGCTCCGGCGAGCGCGGCTGCGGGTGGATAATGGACAACCATGTCCTTGCGGGCTCGTCCGATGTAGGTGGTGCCTGCGGGCATGCCGCGCAGGATTGTTTTGTTAGTATAGCTGCCATCTCCGGCGATTATCAGGTGGCGGGCTGCGGGAGTTTCGCGGCGCAGGATTTCCAGTCGCTTGAGGGTCTGGCAGTTGAGGTTCTGTTGTTTGAGCGCCTCGCGATAGGACTGGTGTTGCTCGGGACCGGCGTTTTTCGGCGGCTTGGCGGGAGTTGGGGCGTGGAGGAAATCAATGGGCACCATACGGGCGTCTCCGTTGTCCAGCGGCCATGCGGCGGAGAACTGGAGGTAGCGTTGGGCGTGAACGAGGTTGGTTTGAAACGCGGGTCCGAGCGGGTCGCGTTTCCAGCCGCTGCCATGGATCTTTTTGCCGGTTTTGCGGTGGATGGTGTCGTCGAGGGCGACCATCAGCGGAACGCCCGGGGCAAGGTTATCTATCAGCGCGTCGCGCACCCGGCCGAAAAGAACCGCCTCGTCCACGCGTTCCTTGGAGTAGAGACGGTAATCAGCGGTCCAGTCGGCATGTTGGCCGCCACGGGTGCAAATGAGATTGCTGACCGTGCTCTTGACCGGGCTGAGAAGCAGGCCAAGCATGTGCTGATGGAGTCGCGTCGAGCAGGACGGCGTGCTGGCGGAGGCAAGCGTAGATGATTCCAACAACTCCCCGAGCAGGTTGCTCAGGAGCGGTGTGGCGTTTTTTTTTGAATGTCCACGGGATTGGGCGGCACATCCTTGCGGGAGAGGATGAGGTTGCCCTTGTCGGCGACAATCCACTCGACGGTCTCGCCCTTGGAGAACTCCATGGCTTGGGCGAGCGCGGAGGGGAAGTTGATGTAATACTGTTCGCTGGCCTTGCGGCTGATGAGTTGGACTTTGGTTGGGAATCCCATGGCGGGAAAATCTAGTTTTTTAACTAGATTCCAGTCCAGCAAAATAAGCGCTTTTGAAAATAAAAGTCACTGAACCCGCTAGTTCATCTAGTCAGGGGCCAAACTTCAG
>JBAXBG010000339.1:0-1806 GCA_037142115.1 Verrucomicrobiota bacterium
ATTGACAGGTCGCAGGAGGTCAGCTGGAAACGCAAGATGCCCGCATTGGGGGCGGCGGGAGGATCCGAGCATCGGGGCGACCCGGGAATGAACGGGGTGGGCTGCAGCGGGTGAGCACCAGAGCGCATTCTCACGAATGCGGCTACGAGCGTCCACGTAGGCGTGCGGGTGACCGCACGGCGGGGTGAGGGCGGGCAGCCGTGACCGCTGCGGGGCGAGAGCGGTTCTTGGGCAGCTCGCGGAGCGGGCGAGTCTGGAGACTCGCGGTCCGGGTGTTGGGGGGATTGGGAACAATGGGTGCATGGCAGGAGGGGCCGGGTTGCACTTGCTGGTGGACGGGGAGTTTTGGAATCCCTCGTCTGCTAGATCGAACCTGGTGCGTCAAGGTCAGTGCAGAAGCCCTCCTTCCAAGGATAATCAAGGGCTAAAGGCCCCTTCGCTTATCGCACCAGATCAACGCGCCAGGTGGCGTGAGTTCCTGGCGGCTTGGACGAGTCGCCTCAAAACGGTGGTTCCCCATCGGGGCCCCAACCGCCAAGGATATCTTCCGGCGAGGGCTCGGGCCCGGCCGGTGAGCTTCCGGGATTCGCGCGGCGGACAGGCGCGGCAGGCATGTCTCCGGATCCCTGGATTTTCCAGCAGGAGAGGTTGACGAAATACTTGCCGTTGTATTCGTTGCCGCGGATATCGAAGCTGACGGCCACGTCCTGGCCGACTTCAAAGGGATCGAGCAAGCCGCACTTTTCCTTCACGATCTCGAACTTGAGATCCTGCGGGTATTTATCCGCCGCCGTGGTGACCACGAACTCACGCTTGGTGAAGCCACTGGGGAACGACAGGACCTCACCGATCCACTTCAACTTGCCGGAAGTCTCATACATGGGCGGAGTGTCCCAAACCTGGCGGCGATGTCAAACGACTCCCTGGAAACTTTTACAGACAACCCGCAGCACCCGGCGCGTTTCTATCCATGTCGCAAGACAACAGGCGGTCCGGCTGAGGCACCCCGGGGTTATTGGGTTTTCCCTGGGTAAGATCAGTCGGACCGCTTTGTCTTTTTCGCTGGGCCGGCACCGGCGAAGGGCGGATTGCGGCTGAAAGCCCCCAGGCTATTCCGTGAGGCGGTTCTTGCTGACAGGTCCGCCGCACTACAGTTTTGTCCTGCCGACCTTGTGGAACGGCGTGAAAGCCCCCATCGCATGTTGCGAGATCTTGCGTCGCCAGATCTTGTGGCCGCAAAAAGCAAAGAGCGTGTCCTGGTCCTTGCCGCCGATGGCCACGCCAATCACCCCGCTGCGGTCAGGCATGGGGAGGATGACTTGGGTTGGGCCGTCGTCGGCACTGACTTGGACTCCGGTCTTGGTGGCGATGAACTGGCGGCCTTCGAGTGAGTAGCAGACGGATTCGGCACCCGCGTCGTCATCCCAATCCGCGACATGCAGCGGGAAGAACCGTTCCTTGTTGGTGAGGGTGCCGTCCGGGTTCATTTGATAGCTGTAGATCCACTTCGAATGGCCATCGGCGACGGAGAGCAGCCATTGGTCGGGGCGATAGGCCATGCCGGTGGCGAATTTTATTCCCTTGTCGACGAGCGTTTTCCTGCCGTCCTTGACGAACCAGACGGTGCCCGGCTCATTCGGCGGGTCGCCGTTGCGGGTGACATATAGCCCGCCGTTGGGCGTGGCGAGAATGGAGTGGCCTAGCAGGCCATCCAACACAGTGCTGCCAACTCCCGCGGCATCATAGCTCATGATCTTGCCGGACGTCTCAGAGACCGCATACAGTTTGCCGTCCGCGCCGACGGTG
>JBAXBG010000340.1:0-1797 GCA_037142115.1 Verrucomicrobiota bacterium
ACCACTGAGACCCACTGAGGTCACTGAATGATTCATATTTTCAGTGAATTCAGTGGTTAAAAAAGCCGCAACCCCGATTTTGATTTCCCCATAGGGGCCGGATCAATGCTCGCGGCAGAACTGCTCGAAGCGGGTGAGACCCTCGTTGAGGACGTCCAAGGTGGTGCAGTAGCTGAGGCGGATCCCCTCGTCATAGCCGAAGGCCACGCCCGGCACCGCCGCCACCTTGTAGCGGGATAACAACTTGTCGCACAGGTTGAGGGATTTCAGGCCGGTGTTGCCGGTGTAGACGAAGAAGTAGAACGCGCCCTGTGGCTCGACCACCCGGATGTTTTGAATCGCCTTGAGCCGGCTCAACACGAACTGGCGCTTGACGTCGTATTCGCAGCGCATGTCCTCGATGAACGACTGGTCGCCCTGCAGCGCGGCCAGCGCGCCGTATTGCGCAAACGTGTTGGCGTTGGAGGTGGTGTGGTTCTGGATCTTTTCGATCGCATCAGCCAACGGCTTGGGGGCGGCGGTGTAACCGAGACGCCAGCCGGTCATCGAATAGGCTTTCGAGAAGCCGTTGACGGTGACCGTCAGGTTGTAAAGCTCATCGCTGAGGGACGCGATCGAGACGTGCTTGGCCTCGCCATACACGAGTTTCTCGTAGATTTCATCGGAGAGAATGACGATTTCCTCCTCGAGGGCGATATCGCCCAAAGCGCGGAGTTCGTCAGCGGTGTAGATGGCACCGGTCGGATTGCCGGGGGTGTTGAGGATGACCATCTTGGTCGCCGGGGTCATGGCTTCCTCGAACTGCTCGGGAGTCATTTTCCAACCGGTGGATTCCTTGGTGTCGACGATGACCGGCACGCCGCCGGCGAGGCGGACCATTTCCGGGTAGGAAACCCAGTAGGGTGCGGGAATGATCACCTCGTCACCCTCTTCGATCACGGCGACAATGGCGTTGTAACAGGCCATCTTCGCCCCGCCCGTCACACAAATTTGGTTGGCCGCGTATTGCACCGCATTGTCGGTCAGGAACTTGGCGGACAGCGCCTCGCGCAGTTCCGGGATCCCGCCAGCGGGCGTGTATTTCGTCTTGCCGTCGCGCAGCGCCTGGATGGCGGCCTCCTTGATGAAATTCGGGGTGTCCATTTCAGGTTCGCCGCCAGCGAGGGCGTAAACTTCCTCGCCCTTGGCGAGCATCGCTTTGGCCTGTGCGGTGACGGCCAGAGTGAGGGATGGGGAAACCTTGGCGATACGGGATGAGATGCTGTCCATGTGAGCTGCGAAATAAGGATTGTAGGACTCACCGGAGGCAACGACGCACTGCGCCGCGCGCCCGGATAAGCGGCCGCTTTTGTGGGGCCTGCCCCATACCGTGGCAAGCGAAATGGTGCGCCAATTTCACGCATCCCACCCGCGGCGGCTGCCGGGCAGCTCGCTTGCCACACAAACCCGTCCGCCGAGCATTCCCCCGCCAAAGAGAATGCTGGAGTTTTTCGTCCAGGACGGCTAACTGTCACCCACACCCAGCCAGTCCATGAAATCCCTGCTCCTCATCCCCATCCTTGGCCTCGCCCTGTGTGGCAGTTCCTGCCGCACCCTGACCCCTGTCGATCCCAACACCATGCAGCCGTCCGGCCACTGCCTGCCTGAAAATGTCCACCCGGCACCTTCGACCATAGCCGCCCCGTCGCTCCACTCGACCAAGTAAGCTCGGTCCCGCCAATCGGCGAAGGCAGCGGCTGGCAACGTGCTCACCCGCCAACGGCACCCTAACCGTAGCCGCGTTCGTGAGAACGCGTC
>JBAXBG010000341.1:0-1722 GCA_037142115.1 Verrucomicrobiota bacterium
TTTTCCAAGTGGGGCACGGGCGGCCCGCCCGTGTTCTTTTCTGTGCTTTTCCATGGCCAACGGGCGGGCCGCCCGTTCCCCTCTGTTGGAAGCCACCCCTGTTGAGGTGGATGGCTGAAACGCCTCACGGGCATGCGCTCTCATCGAGAGCGCGCCACCTTGCGCATCCCCACCCACTGGCCGATGCCCAGCAGCCCCAGCGATGCCGCTGAAATGACCAACCCCCACCGCCGCAGCGGCGGATCGTAACGCATTTCTATCAGCGATGCGCGCGTCGGCTGGGCATTTTCCATCAACATGCTGGCATCCACCGCGCGGCCCACGGGCCGCCAGCCACCACCAGGATCCGCCCGGAATTCCCAGCCGGTGTCCTGGTTTTCCGCCAGGCGGATCCAGCGGATCCCGGCCGGCACATCGAGCAGACGGCGGTTCTCCCGGCCAGTGGTCTCATGGAGCTCAATGGTTTCAGGCCGGCCACCGGCGAAAAACGCGTCTTTGTCGGCGCCGCTCCGGAACCCGACATATCTTGGGAGTTTCAAAGGGTTCTCGTAGAGCGCCATCGACGGACTGTGCCAGATGACTTTCCAAGCAGGTGACACATCCGGGTTGCCCGGCCAGGTAATCAGGTGACTCACCCCCAGGCGCCCGAGCTTGCCAGCGTCACCGGCGGACTCATTGGGCAGCACCATGCCGTTAGGCACAATGCTGTCGTATCCACAGATCGTCGCGATGCCGTAGGGTGCCAGCGTGTTGGGAATAAACGGCGTGCTTGCCATGTGCGCGCTCGGATGGATCAGGGTGGTCACCCGGCCGCCATGACCGACCTGCTCCTGCAGCGCCGCCGTTTCGGGCGTTGCGGCAAACAACGGCGCTTGGGCGGGGTCGGTCCACACCACCCAGCGCGAACCAAACAGCGACACCTCCGCGATCACCGCCAACGCCACCAGCCAGGCGCCCCGCCGCCGCCATCCCGCATCCAGTGACGCGGTCGCGCGCAACCCGACGAGAGCCATGCCCAGCAACAGCAGAGGCAGCAACTGCTGCGGACTCCAGATCGACAGGTCGTGAATGAAGCGGTCGGATCGCGCCGCCATCCACTCGTGGAAAAACCCAAACGAACTGCCTTCGCTTTGACTCAGAATGCCAGCGCGCAGCCGGTCTAGCAACCCAGGCCGAACGACGAGCAGCGCGCTCAGCGCCGTCCACCCGATGACGCCGAGGCCGACCAGCACCCCGGCGATGCGGCAAAATTTCAGCCGGGTTTCGCGCGCGGCGGATTCCATGAAATGCGCGAATGCCAGAATTCCGCCAAGGATAAACAACAACAACAGCCGTTGATAGAGCACCCGCACCAACGGGGTGAGCGGCAGCAGCAGGCCCAGGCCGATGAGAATCCGCGCCAGCAGCGGGGAGTCCTTTCTCCACGGGGCCAGGAACGCGACGACCACCGGCAGCGAGCCGAAATACGCGACGTAGAACAACTCGCTCTTGAACAGCTTGAGCACGTCCATGGAATCACAGCGTCCCAGAACGGACGGAAAAAACTGCAGCGGATAGGCCGCCAGATTGAACAGCGGCTGCAGCCACCCCTGCGGATAGATTCCGTTGCCGGCGTTGCCATGCATCCCCATGTGGATGCCCAACCGGGTGCTCGTCACAAAAGCGTCCGCACACGGCAGGAACATCATTGCCGCCAGCCCCACACCCAACAGTCCCCACGCC
>JBAXBG010000342.1:0-1710 GCA_037142115.1 Verrucomicrobiota bacterium
CCGCCCCCAATGCGGGCATCTTGCGTTTCCAGCTGACCTCCTGCGACCTGTCAATTTTTGCACACTGACCCCATTTTCCCGATGTTTTAAGTGGCGCGTTTCGCGAAATCGTGCCACATAGGTGAGCGATCTGGCGCTTTTCACGCCAATCGCGCCACATCCAGAACCGGAATCATGCCACTTCAGATTACAGAAAAGGAATTGCAAGCGATCCTGGAGGTCGTGGCTACTGCGGCTTCCGGCACCTCGGTTGGCGGCTTGATGGCGGACGAACGACTCGATTGCAAACGCCGCACCCTGCAGCGCCGCCTCGATCTTCTGTGCGGCCAAGGGCGGCTAGTCGCCCAGGGCGAAGGGCGTGCCCGCCGCTATCTCGTCGTGGCATCGGCACCCGTCAGCGATGCGCGCCCGTCGTCAACGGATCAGGACTGGCTCAGCGCCGAGGCTCATGAGATCCGTGCCCTCATCAGCCGCCCGCTAAGCCAACGCCGCCCGGTCGGTTACGACGCTGCGTTTCTGACCCGCTATCAACCCAACACCACTTTTTACCTGCCTGCGGCCACCCGTCGCAGCCTTGCGGTGCTTGGGCAGGTCGGCATCACGGATCTGCCGGCAGGAACCTACCTGCGCCAGATTCTCGACCGCCTTCTCATCGATCTTGCGTGGAACTCCAGCCGGCTCGAAGGCAATACCTACTCGCTGCTGGAAACCCAGCGACTGTTTGAACTTGGCGAAACCGCGCACGGCAAGGCATCGCAAGAAGCGCAGATGATCCTCAATCACAAGGCCGCCATTGAAATGCTGGCGGACCAGGCGGAGGAAATCGGCTTCAACCGCTACACCCTTTGCAATCTCCATGCGCTGCTATCCGACAATTTGCTCAGTGATTCCGCCGCTTGCGGTCGCCTGCGTGACCGCGCCGTGGGCATTTCCGGCAGCGTCTTTCACCCCTTGGAAGTTCCGCAGCAGATCGAGGAATACTTTCATTGCATTCTGACAAAGGCCGCCGCAGTCCAAGACCCATTCGAAGCCGCATTCTTCGTGATGGTGCAACTGCCCTATTTGCAAGCCTTCGAGGACGTCAACAAGCGGGTGTCCCGGCTCGCCGCCAACATCTCCCTGGTCCGCCACAATCTTTGTCCGCTTTCCTTCGTCGATGTCGAAGCTGAGGACTATCTCAATGGTCTCATCGGGATCTACGAACTCAACCGCATCGAGTACTTGCGCGATGTCTTCGTTTGGGCCTACACCCGCTCCGCCCAACGCTACTCCGCCGTTCGCCAGTCACTCGGTGATCCTGATCCCTTCCGCTTGCGGTACCGCGGCCAAATCGGCCAATGCGTCCGCGAGATCGTGCAACAAATGCTGACACCGGCCGCCGCAATCCGTTGGATCCAACACCACCCCAAAGACATTCCGGCAGCAGACCAGGCTCAATTCATCGACACGATCAGAGCCGAGCTTGGCGGCCTGCATGAAGGCAACATCGCCCGCTACCGTCTCCGCCCCAGCGAGTTCTCGCAGTGGAAATCATTACATGGTGACAGATAAATTGTAGCGATGTTGTCCGCCGCGCGAATCCCGGAAGCTCACCGGCCGGTCCCGAACCCTCGCCGGAAGATATCCTTGGCGGTTGGGGCCCCGACGGGGAACCGCCGTTTTGAGGCGACTCGTCCAAGCCGCCAGGAACTCACGCCACCTGGCGCGTTG
>JBAXBG010000343.1:0-1659 GCA_037142115.1 Verrucomicrobiota bacterium
GCATTGCCGGACCAGGCGCATTGCACCACGGCGCGTTGGGGATCGGGCATGGCGGCGATGGCGGCCTCCACCTGGGAGATCAGACCCATGGCGGACATGATGGATTTTGCCTGCCACAGCTCGATCTCGCGGGGGACGCGAGCCGGAACGACTGGTAGATCAATCCCGTCAATGACGGATTGCAGATAGGATTTGGGATCGTTGCCCAAAATCTCCAGCACCCGCGCGGCGTGTTGCTCTGGCGTATCGGCGCAGGCGGCGGAAAAATCGCTCGCGCCGTAGATCAGCAGCGCGCGCGGCAGAGGCGGCATCTGCGCGTGGATGGTGCGCGTGACCGGGTTGATGAGGAAACAGGTATCGAATCCCGTGAACGTGCGAGGCACGCCCTGGCTGGGCGCGGCTCCCACGCCGGGGATGATGCGCGACCGGAACGCGGGCAGGGTGAGGGTGACGGGATTTGGAAGGGTGATGCGGGCGAGCGAGAACATGGTGGGCGGGATTAGATTGGGATGAATCCGAGACGGGCGAAGCCTTTGTTGGACTCTGAGAGAGGGCTGCCGTCCGGGGCGCGGACGTTGGAATACTCTCCAGCGACGACGGTAGCCGGATTTTCGCCGGTATAGTTTCCGGAAAAGTCCCAAACCGGGAACGGATCGCCCGGTGATAACGTCACGTTGATCTGGCGTACCTGCGTGAATGCCAGACGATTTGGGACGTTGAGCGCCCATGTGGACTCATGGAGCATGACCACCGCACCGTCATAGCCAGCCGAGCGCAGGGCGGATTGCAGGGCCGCACGCTGGGTTGGCAGCGAGAACGGATAGGACAGAGGGATGGTGGATCCCTGATAGGTCACGTCCGTCACGTTGGTGCCTGACATAGTGATGCGCAGCAAGATCGAGCCGGATGGCGTGTGATTTTTCGCGGTGGCAACAAGCGCCGCGGGAGAGCTCGTCACGGTGGCTCCGGTAAACCCGTAGGTGCGCAGCGCGCCCTGGAAACGGGCGGACTCAGCGGGCAGGGCGAACGGGAATCCTGACAGGGCGATATCCTCGCCGCAGATATTGAGGCCGGTGACGGATTTACCGTATCGGTCGCTGGAGAGCGTGTAGTCGATGAGAGTCTCCCGGTAATAGCCGGGAGCGTAGTAGCGCGCGCGCCATTGTTTCCGGCCATCCGGCAGGGTGAGAGGGTAGGCATCCGGTGACTGGATCCAGCCGCCCGAAACCCACTCGGTCAGGTTGTTTGACCATGACAGACCGAGGCGCATCGGCGGCGCGCAGATCTCCACCGATCCGACGAATCCTGTCTCCGGGCTGCCGGTAAAATCGGCGGGCAGGGTCACATCCAACTCTAGCCACTGCGCGGTAGAGTCGGTGGTCATGACCGCCGTGGTGACGGCGTTGTCCGCCAGCCATTTGCGCAATGCCCAGTTTTCCACCTCAGGCGAGGCATAGACCGCATCCCCACCCAGCGACAGAAGATGGACCTGGCGGGATCCGTGGCGCAGGTTGCGAGGGGTGCGTGTGCCGAGGCGGATCATGGGAGGATGTCGGGGATGATGTCGTAGATTGTTTCCGGGTCAGGCGTGGTAAGCGCGTCGTACTCGGATGCGAGGATGATGAGCCACGGCAGGCCGGATCCGGGTGGGCCGGGAAC
>JBAXBG010000344.1:0-1651 GCA_037142115.1 Verrucomicrobiota bacterium
CGGCGCGATGACCGGCGCGATGACCGGCGCGATGACCGGCGCGATGACCGGCGCGGCGGCGGACGCGATGGCGGACGCGATGGCGGCAACCGGCCCTTCCCGGCGCGCGGCAGAAGTTTCGAGGATCGGCGCGAGGCCCCGCCCCGCCATGAAGAGGTGCCACCCGCCGAAGGCGTGCGCGTGACCCTCATCCCCGACGCCCAGGCCGTCCACCTCATCGGCAAGGAAATCCACCATGTGGCGCGGGTCTATGCGCTTTATGACGTCGCCAAGATCCTGCTAGCCGAGCGCGCCCGCTGCCGTGCGGTGTTCGAAGCCCCGCTGCCGCACCCGCCGCTGTTGCGCGGCCAAAGCGACGACTCGTTGTTTCTGACCCGCGAGGAAGCACTCCGCCACCTGTGGCAGTCTGAGCTTCGCAACCAATTCATCGAGGAGGAAACCATCGAGGTCGATCCGCCAACCGGCAACTTCCAATCCGTCGCGCGCTGCGGCTTGTCCGGCGAATGGCTCGGGCCGCCGAATTTCCACGCCTATCAGATCAACCTCCGCCGTCTCCACCGTGAGCGCTTCGCCCACCTGCCCTTCGCCGTGTATTCCACCAAGGTGCGCACCGAGCGCGGCGAGGAGGCCGTCAACGCCTGGCTGGAAACCACCAAACAAAAAACCCGCTGGCGCATCAAGGGCGACGCCGACGATGCCTGGCTCGACGACCGTAGCGAGGCCGAGCGTGCGCTCGGCGCGCGCTGCTTCGACCAGGCCTTTGCCGCGGTCCACACCACCGAGGTGTTAGCCTCGATCCCGCTAGCCAACCTGTCGCCCGCCCTGCTCACCTCCCTCAAACTCGCCGGCAACCACGCCCGCAACCATCCCGCGGTGCTGATCCCGGCGGTGTGCCGCGCCGTCGAAGCCGAACACCTGCCGGTCTTCAAGCGCCAGGGCAAGCTCCTCACCGGCCCCGCCCGCCCGCACCCGTTGCCGCCCAATGCGATCCTCGCCGAGCGCCCCGGCATCATGGTCGAGTGGATCCGCGCCAACAAGCCCGCCAAGCTCGAAGGCCTCTGGCAGGCCGTCCTGCCCGAAGGCAGCACCGCCCCACCCTCCGAATACGCCGCCGACCTCTTCTGGCTGCTGCATCAGGGCCACATCCTGCTCTTCACCGACGATACCCTCCACGTCCAGGAACACCGCGACGCCCAAAGCCCCGATCCCAAGGCCGCCAAATCCAAAAAGAAGAAAGCCCCGAAGCCCGGCCGCGATACCTCACCTAACGGAACCGAGGTTCCCGCTGACGAGACTCCCGCTGACGAGACTCCCGCTGACGAGACTCCCGCTGACGAAGTTGTCACGGCCCCCCCTCCCGTGGAGGTGATTGCGGTGGAGGAAGTCCCAAGTCCGCCGGAGCCATCCCCGGTGGCCGAAGTCATCGCTGAAGGTCCCGACGCACTCGTCGCGGCAACCACGGCTGAGGACTCCCCCGATCCCGCCGCCACACCAAGCACCGCTCAGGTCGCCACGGAAGAGAAATCGTCAAAGATTCCAACGCCAGGGGTTGACGTTGTGCCCGGCCTATGATTGAAACCTCTCGACCTGCTTCCAGGAACGGTGGCTGAGTGGTCGAAAGCACTCCCTTGCTAAGGGAACGTAGTGGTAA
>JBAXBG010000345.1:0-1630 GCA_037142115.1 Verrucomicrobiota bacterium
CCCGCAGGCGGCGCAATCCCTCCAACCCCCGGGAACCAGGAGCCCCGGCTTCAAGGGCTTCCAGCGCAAAACCGCAGTCGTCGGCTCGATTTCCCGCACCGGCCGCAGCGCCCTGGACGTGGCCGACTCGCCGCTCGGCCGCTATCAGGCCGCGCTCAGCCGCGCCGTCGAACAAGAATGGCAGCGCAATTGCGTGCGCCACCGCGATTTCATCACCCCGGGGTTTCTCACCGTGCGCTTCTTCGTGGCCGCCAGCGGCAAAGTGCGCTCGGTCCAGTTCGTGGGTGACATGGAAACCGGCGAGGTGCAGAAGGGGTTCACCCTGAATGCCATCCGCGACGCCCAGATTCCCGCGATGCCCGCCGCCCTGCGCCGCGAATACGACCAGGAACCGCTCGAACTCATCTTCCGATTCTATTTCTAAGCCATCCTTATGATTGAAACCATTCAACCGTTAGCCGCCGTCGCCACCTCCGGTGCCCTCCCATCCGCCATGGAGTTCCTGCAAAAAGGCGGCCTGTTCATGATCCCCCTGGGCATCACCTCGATCGCCGGCATGACCGCCATCCTCTACAAACTCCTCGCCCTGGCCCGCAACCGCGTGATCCCCCCGGCGCTCGCCCGGCAAGTCGAAACGTTCCAGGAACTGATCGCCGCCGATCGCCTCGAACCCTTGCTCAAGGAGTTTAAAAACGGCCACAGCGCGCTCGCCCGCCTCGCCGCCGTGGCCGTCAAACACCGCGGCCGGCCACAGGTCGACATCACCCTGGCCGTCGAGTCCGCCGCCCGCGAGGAAACCGCCCGCCTCCACGCCGGCATCAGCGTGCTGGACACCTGCATCACCATCGCCCCGCTGTTAGGCCTGCTCGGCACCGCCTCCGGCCTGGTCACCATCTTCCAGGGCTTGAGCGAGGCCGCCGACCACGTCACCATCGCCCGCGGGATCGCCGAGGCCCTCACCACCACCATCTTCGGCCTGGCCATCGCCGTGCCCTGCGTCGTCGCCCACGGCTACTTCACCCGCCGCATCGAGGTGCTCACCGTGCGCCTCGAGGCGCTGCTCTCGGAGCTGGCGTATATCTGCCAGAACCCCGCCGCCAATCCCTGACCCTTCATGCGCTTTCCCCGCCGCCCCCGCAAACGTGTCGAGGTAACGATCATTCCCATGATCGATATCCTGCTCATCATGCTCATCTTCTTCATCGTGACGACCACCTTCAAGAAGCCGCGCGACATCCTCCGGATCGAGTTGCCCACCGTGCGCGAAATCCCCTCCGACAAGGTGGTCGCCTCGCGCTCGGTCATCGCCGTGGACGCCGCCGGCAAAATCTCGCTCGACTCGCTGGCCGTCCCCGAGGGCCTGCTCCAGTCGTATCTCGACGCCTATCAGAAACAAAACCCCGGCCGCAAACTCGAACTCGAAGCCGACAAGAAACTCCCCCTGGAACGCCTCCTCCAGGTCTGGGACGCCCTGTCCAAAGCCGGCATCAAAATCAACGACGTCCCGGCCCGCATCAAGCTCGCGGACCCCGCTGTTCCGTGAGGGCACTGCACGTGGGCGTGCTGGTGACAGCACGCGAGCAGGTGGGGACGCGCCAGCACGTGGGCGTGCTGGTGACAGCACGCGAGC
>JBAXBG010000346.1:0-1618 GCA_037142115.1 Verrucomicrobiota bacterium
GGGCCTGTAGCTCAGCGGTTAGAGCAGGGGACTCATAATCCCTTGGTCCTCGGTTCAAATCCGAGCGGGCCCACCTGGGTAAGCACTCAGGATGAGCGGGTGGCTTAGTGGATTTCATGAGACCCGGAGTTGCGTGGCAGATGCCTGGCAGAATGAACCCAATGGGCGGCGCACAGCAGAGACACCCGATATCCAAGACAAACCCGCCCCCCCGCATCGCTTGATGACCGAGATTCCCGCCATGCCTACCCACTCCGCCATTCCCGAAGCGCCGCCCACACCGTCCGCCTGGCGTGCGTGGTTGGAAGGGAGCGGCCCCAAGTTGCTCCTCTTCGCCCGCCAGCAGACCCGCTCGCAGGAGGACGCGCAGGACGTCTTCCAAGACGCCCTGGTCAAACTGGTGGGCAAAATCCACCGGGCTGAGTTCATTGGCGGGGCCGAGGCGTGGCTGCCCTATCTGTACACCACCATCCGGCGCCTCGCCATCGACCTGAGCCGCCGCGACGACCGCCGGAAACGCCGCGAGGACAGCGTCGGCGCAGACACCGGGGAAGCCCAACAGGAAGCCTTCCATCCGTGGTTCGAGAGTGAATCGTCCGATGACGAAACCCGCGACCAACTCGAAACCAAACTCAAACAACTGCCGGAAAAATTCGCCGAAGTCATCATTATGAAAATCTGGGGCGAGCGCACCTTCGCGGAAATCGGCGAAACCCTCGGCATTTCGCCAAACACGGCAGCCTCCCGGTATCGCTATGGTCTCGAGGCCCTCCAGAAAAGTCTCGGCGGGGCCCGCCGCCGCGGCGACCTCTCGATCTGAAATCTCCACCGCCACCACCATGTCCAGCGATCTATCATCCATGGAGTCCGCGCTCCGGCAACTCCGCCCCGCCCGCCCCGATGCCGCTCTGCTCGCACGGCTGGAAGCCTGCACCGACAACTCCTGGACCGAGCCGCAACCCGCAACCCGCGGCCTCGTCAATCAGTTAGGTCGGCTGGCGCCATCGCCCCTGCCCGCCGCCCTGCTGGCCGCGCTGACCGCCACCCTCGACACCGTGGCCCCGCCCGGAGAGCCAAAAATCATCTCCTTCCCGAGCGCCCGGACCGCCACGCCGCATCATCCCCGGCGGTGGTGGGGCGCAGCGGCCGCGGTGGCGCTCATCGGTGGCGTCGCCGCGCTTTACGCCCCGATCCACCACGCCACCGGTCCGCTCGCCGCGGCACCGCACGCGCCGAACCAAGCCACCTTGCCCACCCGCCCGACCGGTCCACTGATCCCCGCAAGCTTCAACCGCGGTCTCACCGAAGCTCACGACGAAGGGGTTATCTGGCCATCCAACGACCAGGCGCGGCGCGTGCTCAAGGTGGTCTATAGGGACCGCGTGACACTCAAGGACGCGTCGGGCAGGACCTATCAGGTCGATCGGCCCCGCGTGGAATACATCCTGGTCCCGGCCAATGCCGATTGATCGATTCGCAAGACAAGCGGACCCGATTACTACGCTCATCGTAAGTCAACCATGAAAACACCCTCATTCCCCGATCTGACGGCGGCTCTAACCGCCATGCTGCTGGCACCCGCATGGGCGATTGAAGCCCCGGCGGACAACGCCCCGCC
>JBAXBG010000347.1:0-1564 GCA_037142115.1 Verrucomicrobiota bacterium
CCTCACCGGGTGGCGATGACCTCGACGGTGAAGCCTTTCAAATAGCCGGTTTCGGGCAGGGTGATGAGGATCGGGTGGTCGGCGCGCTGGCTGTGCTCGGCGACCAGGCGCAGCGATTTTTTGGCGTCCACCGAGGCGTCGGCCAGGTTTTCGAGGAACAGTTCGCGCGACGCGTGGTGGGAGCAGCAGAACGTGGAAAGAATCCCGCCTTTTTCCAGCAGTTTGAGCGAGCGCAGGTGGATCTCCTTATAGCCGCGCATGGCGTCCATGAGGGTCTTCTTGTTGCGGGTGAAGCTCGGGGGATCGAGGATGATCAGATCGTAGTCGGGTTGCGCGTGCTTGAGGAAATCAAAGACGTTGTGTTCCAGCACTTCGATCGTCAGGCCGTTGCGCTCGGCATTGTGGCGGGCCGCCTCGCAGGCGGTGGCCGAGACGTCCACGGCGGTGACGTGGGCGGCGCCGGCCTTGGCGCAGGCGAGTGCGAAACCACCCTGGTTGGTGAAGCAATCGAGCACGCGTTTGCCCTTGGCGAGCTTGGCGACCTCGGCGTGCGATTGGAGTTGGTCGAGGTAGAGGCCGGTTTTCTGGCCGTCGAAGAGGTCGATCTCGAAGTCGAGCCCATTGGAGCGGACCACGAACGGTCCGGGGTTGTCGCCGTGGAGCATTTCGATGCCGGGTTCCATGCCCTCGGCCTTGCGGAACGGGGAATCGTTGCGCAGGACGATCGAGCGCGGGGCCAGCAGGGTGATGAGCGCGTCGCGGATCAACTCCTTGCGCCGGTCCATCGCCAGCGTCAGCGTCTGGACCGAGAGGTGGTCGCCATAGCGGTCCACAATCAGGCCGGGGATGCCATCGGACTCGCTCCAGACCAGCCGGCACAGCGATTCATCGATGCCGGAGCGCAGCCGGTAGTCGATGGCCTGACGGATCCGGCGGGTGAAAAAGTCGAGATCGAGGTCCTGGCGGCGGCGCGAGAACCGTCGGGCGACGATTTGCGAGAGCGGGTTGTAAATGGCCGAGCCGAGCGGGCGGTCGCGGAAATCCTTGAGCGTGACGACGTCGCCGGGGGTCGGGTCGCCGAAGGATTTCTTGATTTCCGTAGCGTAAACCCACTCGTGACCGTGGAAAATGCGTGCGCGTGGAGCGATGATGAGACCTGCCATGGGCGGGAATCTGGGGTGGAGGAAGGGGGCTTGTCGAATGCCAATCCACAACAAGTGTGATCTCGGTGAACAATTCCGCTTGCTCCCGAGGGCCGTAGCGCCTAGCCAATGGGCACCAACCATGGGCCAACAATCGAACAAGATCATCAAACGCCGCCGTCGCGCCGACTACCTCAAGCGCAAGAATGAGCAGGCGAAACTCGGCGGCATCGTGAAAAAGCCAGCCGTCAAGAAGGATGCCCTCGCCAAGAAGGCCGCCGCCAAGAAGGCACCCGCCAAGAAGACTGCGGCCAAGAAAGCGCCGGCCAAGAAGGTCGCCAAGCCGGTCGTCGCCGAGGCGGAGGCAAGCGTCGAGCTGGAAACCGCGGCCGTTGAAACCGCTGCCGTGGTCGAAACTGCGG
>JBAXBG010000348.1:0-1550 GCA_037142115.1 Verrucomicrobiota bacterium
CGGAGAGAGGAACGCGGAGGTTAGATGGAACCGAAGCGGATGGGGTGGTCGGAATATGCCTGGTGGGTGCTCATGGAACAATTAGCGCGGGGTGATTTCTTGTCTTGTGTCTTGTGTCTTCAAGTCTTGTGTCTGCTTCAGTGCTTTGACTTGGGCAGGCGTGCGGTCAAAAATTCGCGGAGGAGCGGTTCCAAAGGCGTATCCGTGGTGACGAGTTGATAGTCGGCGGAGGCGTCGTGGCATTTGGCGCGCACGGCGGCGAGGAAGTCGCGCAGCGCGGAGTGGTATTCGTCGGCGATGAGGGTGGGCTCGGCGACCAGGGACGTGCCGTCCTCCAGGTCGACGAAGCGGTGGGGGCGCTCGAACTCGAAGGAGATTTCCTGCGGGTCCATCAGGTGGAACACCGAGATGTCGTGCTTGCGGTAGCGCAGGTGCTGGAGCGCGTCGCCCAGCGCCGCGGGGTCGGTGAACAAATCCGATAGGATCACCACGAATGCGCGCTGGCCGATCTTTTCCGCGATGGTGTGCAGCGCGCCGAGCAGGCCGGTCTCGCCGGCGGGCTCGAGTTGCTCGAGGGTGGAGAAGAACCGTTCGAGATGGGCGGCGCGGCGGCTGGGCGGGACCTCCAGGTGGAGCTTGTCGGTGCAGACCGAGAGCCCGGCGGCGTCGCCCTGGCGGACTAACAGATACGCGAGCGACGCGGCGATGCGCCGGGCGAACTGGATTTTCGCCTCGCCCTTGCCGGCGAAGTTCATCGAGCCGGAGGCATCGACCACGAAATACGCGCGGAGGTTGGTGTCGGCCTCGAATTCCTTGATGTAAAATCGGTCCGAGCGGGCGAACGCCTTCCAGTCAAGGCGGCGGGTGTCGTCGCCGGGGACGTATTTCCGGTATTCGGCGAACTCGACGGACGACCCGCGGTGGGGCGAGCGGTGCTTGCCGACGACATTGCCCAGCATCGGCACGCGGGTCTCGATGGGCAAAGCGGCGAGGCGCGAGAGCATCGCGTTATCGATGAAAGTGTGCATTACGAGAAACCAGAGGCCAGAATCCAGAGACCAGAGAGAAGAAGAAAGATGTCAGGAGTCTGATCGATTGAGGTGATGGTTAGGTTGTTGGGGCAAGTTTTTCGATGAACGCTCCCAGCATCTTCGAAATCTCGCGGGTTTCTTCGATCATTTCGGAGGTTCCTTCAAATGGTTGAATGCCCAGTTCGCTACAAACCTCGTGGTGAATCATGAGTTGGGTGCGCAGTTCGCCGCATGAACCCTTACTATAACTCAGGAAACGGGAGAAATCGGCGTCGGAAGATCGCTCCGCACCTTCGGCGATGTTTGAAGGAATGGAAATCGATGATCTGACAATCTGGTCTTTCAACGCGAACTCTTTTGACGCGTGGGACGCAACGCATACATTGACCGCCAAGCGGCATCCGCGCTTCCAGATATCAAGATGTTCAAAGTTATGTGATTTCATCTTCTTCTATGGTGTCAGGTATCTGGTCTCTGACTTCTGACTTCTGACTTCTGACTTCTGGTCTCTGACTTCTG
>JBAXBG010000349.1:0-1547 GCA_037142115.1 Verrucomicrobiota bacterium
CGGTGGTGGCGGCCGGTTCGCTGCTGGAATTCGCGCTGGCGGATTTTTCGCACAGCATGCCGGCGGGCCGGGTGAGTTATGCCTATGTGGAGCCGTTGGGATTTCCCCAAGTGGAACACTCCCGCGCTCGGGAATTTCCCCCGCTGGGAATCCCTGGCCCCGGGCATCCCGCGGCTGCCCGGCCAGAATGCTTGAATGAGGTGCCGCGTGCTCAAGGAGGGGCGATATCCGATCGCCCATGGCTATGGGGGGGCCAATGCAAAGCGATTCTCTCGTTTCATTGGCTTTCCATGGGAAGGGCGTCCTCCAGCCTTTCTCATTGCTCTGGGTCCTCAAAAACGTGGGTACTGAAGTCCATGGCGCCATGAAGGATACGGATCACTTGAAGAGTATCTCCAAGGACCCTGAAGAAAATGACATGTTTCCCACATCTCTCCGAACAGCAGACGATTGCCAGATCGTGCCTTGGTTTGTGGTTTTCGGGTAGATCCAGCATTTGGTCCAGCTTGGCCCACAGACCCTTCAGATACTGAGTCTCCTGCTGCGTGCCCCAAGTTCGGAATGTGTAATCTGCAATCGATTGCAGGTCCTGGACCGCGGCAGGGGAGAGGATGAGCTTCATCGTGTGGCTCGGGCAAGATTCAGGAATTCGTCCTCGGTGTTGACGGAAATCCCCTCGCCCTGCTCAAGTTGAACGGCCCCGAGTGTGACTTCGGCAATCAGGTGCTGGCGCATGGCATCACGTTTGAGCAGAAGTTGCAGCGACTCCTCGACGAGTGCGCTGGCACTCTGGTAAAGACCCGAATCAACCTTGAGCCTAACTTGGCTTTCCAGCTCTGGAGTGAGTGAAATGTTCATTTGCAGGCGCTTGTTCGATTTCAAAATGCCTCCAAACCCGATTGGCGTCAACCCTTCAGAGCGGTGGCCACTGCCGTTGAAGAGGCCGGACAGACTGTCGTTGAAACGGTCTCGCTGGCTCAGTAGCTCCGCCCCCACAGGGCGCGGGTGGCGGTGGCCGCGCCGGTGAGAATGCACTTGTCGCTGGATCCGGCCATGAGCTGCGGCGGCAGGGAGGCGGTGGCCAGCGGGATGCAGCGGATGGCGATTTTGTGCTGCTTGGAGAGTTCCTCTTCCTGTTCCGGGGTGCCGGCCCAGGCGGTGTGGAGCCAGCCGGGGTTGTCCTGGGCCCAGTGGGCGTGGAAGGCGTCGAGCGAGCCGCAGGAGGTGATGTTAGAATCGCGCAAGGCGGTGGCGCGCTCCAGCAGGGTGAGGTGGATCGCGTCGAGGATGGAGGTGGCGGCGGCGAGGAAGTCGGCCTGGGCGGCGAACTCCTTGGCGGCAACCGGCTGGTCGCGGCGTTGGACGCAGACTTTTTGGGTTTCGAGGTCGCGCGGGCCGATTTCGATGCGGATCGGCACGCCCTTTTTGATCCACTCCCATTTTTTGACGCCGCCGCTGAGGTCGCGGGTGTCGACGTGGACGCGCAGCGCCTCGCCGTGATGGATTTGCTGGCGCAGGGAGTCAGCGAGGGCGTGGCAGGCCGCGAT
>JBAXBG010000350.1:0-1541 GCA_037142115.1 Verrucomicrobiota bacterium
CGATACGGTTGGCATCGGAATCCGTGGCGTCACTGCGCAGGGGAACCTCGAAATAGCCGCGATCCAGATCATAAGCCGGCGTGAGAACCGCGGAGCTCGGAGCCACTTGGCTGGCCGTCACCGTCAGCTGGCCGCCTTCGATGGCATTGGCGGCGGCGAAGGTATTTGCGATATTCATTGCGGGATAAATGACCAAGCCCACCGACCGCTCCTCATTGGCAAGCCAGGTGCCGCCAGTCGTGCTGACGCTCACCCTGGTGTTGGCGGCATCGGTGGTGAGTGTGGTAGCCCCGCTGCTTTTGAGGACCACATAGCCGCTGCCATCGGTCGCGCCGAAGGCCTGCGCCAGTCCGCTGCTGGAGAGGATATGGTAGATATTCTGGAAACTAAGCGTTAGATCCATCTGGCCCGCAGGGACGTCAACAGTTGGAATGACCCGGCAAGTGATTGAAACGCGGTCGGGCCAGGCGCAGATTTCGAGACCGCTCTGGACGGGGTCCAAGGCCGGCCCGCTCGTCGTCTTGACTTTCTGCCAGCGTCTCTGGAAGAATTTCCCGCTATCGACCAACTGGGCGTCGGCCCGGTTGATCGAGGCGGTCTGGATGGCATACTGGGTTCCGGAGGCGGTGAGCGAGCAGGCAAGGCTTGAGACCGGCGCCGAGGCCGGGAAGCTCTGGTCGTTGGGCTGGACCAGCGCAGCGGTCTCCGGAAGGTAAGCCGACAACGGGAAAATCGTGGTGAGATTGAGCGCGTCGCAATCAAAGCTCATCGCGTAGCGACTGGTCTTGATTTGCCAGACACGTTCGCCGCGCACCCCGCCGCGCCACCACATCGCGCCATAATCCCGCGCACTGGAAAAGGCCAAGGGCGGGAAGGTGTTGGCTCCCGCCGACCAGGTCGTCGCCACGGCGGTGGAATTGGCCGAGGTCACGACGGAGTTATAGGAAGCCAACCGATAGCTGTAAGTAATCCCGCCCTGGACGGTGGTATCGAGGTAACTGTGGGTTCCGGCGGGAAGGGTGGCCAGGGTCACATAGGCCCCGCCATTGGAGGAGCGCTGGAGAATGTAGCCATCCGGCACGAATGGCGGCGCGCTCCAGGTGAGTTTGATTCCGGAGGTTCCCGTCACCGTTGCGAGGGGATTGGAGGGAGGCGCGAGGCTGCTGGTGATGATGGTGCAGAGCGCACTCGACTGCGTAAGAATCGCGCCGCTGGCGGCGCTCAACCCGAGGGAAAACGTCTTGTCCGGTTGCGCCACCGGGTTGGCCAGGATCGGGACATTCACCGTTTTGGAGGTCTCGCCGGCAGCGAAGACCAAGGTGCCGCTGGTTGACGTGTAGTCCGTGCCGGCCAAGGCCGAGCCGTCGACGGTCGCGTAGTGGAGGCTGACCGGCGTCTCCGAGGCGACGCTCAACACCACGGTGAACGTGGCGGAGGAGATTCCGGTCGTTGGCGCAGCCACCCGGAGCGAGGCGATCGACGTCCCCGGCAAGGTTGAGAGGCTGCCCGAGCCGGTGATCCGCCCTCCGGAATTCGCGGCG
>JBAXBG010000351.1:0-1529 GCA_037142115.1 Verrucomicrobiota bacterium
GGCACGGGTAAAATCGCCGCCATGAACCCGCTGCCAGCCGCATAACGACCCCGATTTTCACCACCAACCAACCCCCTCCGATGCCTCACAACACATCGTCGGAGCTGTCAGCCGCCTTGTGTCTTACGTCAAGGAATTCAC
This sequence comes from Verrucomicrobiota bacterium, assembly GCA_037142115.1. GTDB lineage: Bacteria > Verrucomicrobiota > Verrucomicrobiia > Verrucomicrobiales > Akkermansiaceae > Luteolibacter. Next base: position 142 of record JBAXBG010000351.1, read on the forward strand.
CCGCTTTTTCCACACTCGCAGTGATTCCAATGCTGATGAGGTGCGCGCCTATTTGAGCGGTCTCATGCAAGCCAAGCGCGGGGCGAAGAACCTCGAGCGCATGGAGGAACACGTGCCGGATTTCAACTATCAGGCGGTTCACAACACCATCAGCCACTCGCCGTGGGATTATCGCCCGCTCATGGATGAGGTCGCCCGCCGGGCTAACGGGCTGCTCGGCGGAGCCCCTCACTGCCGGCTCGTCATCGACGACACCGCATTTGCCAAGAAGGGCGATTGCTCCGTCGGGGTGGCCCCGATGTACAACGGACGGCTCGGCAAGATCGAAAACAGCCAGAACGCCGTCTGCACCAGTCTCGCCAGCGGCCAGCGGTCCACCCTCGTCGACATCCGCCTTTATCTGCCCAAGGCCTGGTGCGACGATTCCGAACGTTGCGACAAAGCCGGCATCCCCGAGGATCAGCGTCAGTTTCTGACCAAGCCGCAAATCGCGCTTGAAAGCGTCCGCCACCAGCGCCAGCTCGGCATTGGCTTTGACCGCGTGAGCATGGACAGCGGTTACGGCAGCGACCACCCGTTTCTTCACGCGCTGGACCTCGACGGGGAACTATTTGTGGCGGAGGTCCATTGCGACCAGCACATCTGGACCGAAGCGCCCTGGCCCCACCAGCAAGGCGCCCGCCCCGGCAAGCCCCTGCTGCATCCGAAGGCGAGCCAGCCGAGCCAACGAGTTAACGCCTGGGCCGCCGCCCAACCCGACACCGCGTGGCAGCGGCTCAAGGTGCGCGACAGCGACCAGGGCTGGGTCGAGGTGAGCTACCTGGCGCAACGCGTGTGGGTGGTCGAAGGCGATGTCCAGAAAGTCTGGTGGCTGCTTGCTTGGGAAGATCCCGACGCACGGACCAACAAGGGCGGCAAAACTATGGGCCCCCGCCGCCATTACGCCCTGAGCAACGACCCGGCCGACGAGGATCCGCGCCTGCTGGTGGCCGATGGAGTCGAGCGCAACGTGGTGGAGCGCAACTTCCGCGATGGCAAAAAAGAGGTGGGAATGGCGGACTATCAGACCCGCGGCTGGCTGGCCTGGCACCACCACATGGCGCTGGTGATGCTGGCATTGCTCTTCCTGACCCAGGAGCGCATGCACACTCCGGCACCCGCCACCCCGGAAGGCCCCGTCAACATCACCAGTGGCGACATCACCTTCATTTTGGAGCGTCTGCTGCCGCGGCGCGGCCAAGGTCCGCCGGATGAGAAAGACCTCCGCCACATGTTGGAGCAACGAATAGAAAAACGCCTGAAAGACCAGGTCCGACGAAGAATCAAGACCCGAGCCAACCGCCCACCACTCTGGCCAGATGAGATCTCACCCAAATAACAGAGTAGAG
>JBAXBG010000352.1:0-1509 GCA_037142115.1 Verrucomicrobiota bacterium
TCTCAGTGCTCTCAGTGTCTTTTCAGTATTGTCAGTGGTTGCGCTTCATCGCCCGCCATTTAACCTGGATATGAAAATGAGAACCACGATTACACGGATTTTAAGAGAGTTATGAAAATTGGAACGCAAACCCGCTGAAGTGGTCGTCCAGCCCGTCAGAACCCAGGAATATTCTCCGTGAAATTTGCCTGCGGCCATCTCCGCTTCGCTCCGGTTGTTGAAATCCGTATAATCCGTGGTGAAATGAACCGCCACACCTTATTCCATTTTCCCTTTTAGGTTAATGACTCAAACGACGACAAGAATGTCGTCGCTCCCGTCACCCGCCGATGAGGACCTCGACCCCGCGGCTCTGGAGCTGCTCGACGAATTCCGGGTCGGCCGCCTTGTCGGTGATCAGGCAGCTCAAATCGGCCACCCCGGCGAAGAAAAACGAGGCTTTGCGGCCGAGTTTCGAGTGGTCGGCCAGAAACACCACATCCTCCGCACTGGCGATGACCCGCTCCTTGAAGGCGGCCTGGCGCGAGTTGCTCTCGCTCACGCCGCGCTCGAGGTGCAGCCCGCTGCCCGAGAGGAACATCCGGTGGATGTTGTACCGATGAAGCGATTTCTCGGCGGTGAGCCCGATGAACGAGCGCGACTTGGCGTCGAACACCCCGCCGGTGCAGATCAGGTCGAGCTGCGGCCGCTCCGACAGCGCGGTCAGCACGTTGAGCGCGTTGGTCAGAATGGTAAGCGGCAGATCCGGCAGAAACTCGGTCAGCGTCAGCACCGTCGAACTCGCATCCAGGAAAATCGTCTCGTTGGCCTGGATCCGACTCGCCGCCAGCCGCGCGATCGCCTGCTTTTCCTCGCGCCGGACTGCCTGCCGCTGGGTGAACGACAGGTCCTCGCGGATTTTCTCGGGGCGGCTGGCCCCGCCGTGGATGCGGATCAATTCGCCGCGCTTTTCCAGCACTTCGAAGTCCTTGCGCACCGTTTCATCCGTCACTCCCAGTCGGGTGGCGGTGTCGGTGGTCCGCAACGATCCCGCCCCATGGAGCAGCTCGAGGATCAGGCGTTGGCGGTCGATGGCGAGCATGATTCGTGGTTTTTCTGTGTTCTTTTGGGAATTTTTGGGATTTTGATTGACGGGTCAAGAAAATACCACGAAAAACCGTCACCGATGGCCGCGCCGACTCCCCAATCCATGTCCCGAGCTGTGGTGGAACAGCTTGTCCGCGAACAGGTTTACGCCCGCCTGAACCTCGCCCCGCGAGTGGCATCCAAGGCCCCCAACGCGCTACTGGTCAATATTTCCGCCCGCCATACCCATCTCACCCAGGCGGCGGTGGAGGCCTTGTTCGGGCCCGGCCACCAGCTCAGCCCGAAGAAGGCGCTCTATCAGGAAGGCCAGTACGCCGCTCAGGAATCCGTCACCCTCATCGGCCCGCGCAGCCGTGTGATCTCCAACCTTCGGATCCTCGGCCCGTGCCGCAGCCTCAATCAAATCGAACTCGCCTACACCGA
>JBAXBG010000353.1:0-1497 GCA_037142115.1 Verrucomicrobiota bacterium
GGCGGCGGATTTTTTTCCGTTAAAATGTTAGAAAAAAGTAGTGCTGGTTGATCGGACGGTGTACCGACACCGTCCGCTGTTGAAACAAACGTTTAAATCAACCAACACTATGAAAATAAATAAAGGCATTAAGGCCCCGGTGCAAGCCGGGATTGTGGATTTTAAAGGGATTTTTCAGGATCGGATCCGCACGATGGTGCGCGATGGGATTTTGAGCCTCATCGCCCAGGAGGTGACGGAATTGTGTGGCGAAAGCCATCATCCCGTGGGCATTTACAAGCGAGGGGGGACCGAACCAGTCACGATCACGACGAGTTCTGGCAAGGAGCGCATCGCGAAGCGCCGGGTCAACATGATCAAGGAGGACGGCACGAAGCAGGAGGTGGTCCTCAATACCTACGCGGAGGTCAAACGGAGCAAGGGGATGTTCGACGAAGTGCTTGAGGGCATGTGCCACGGGACTTCGAGCAGCGGCGTGGGCAAGATGACCGGCACGAGCAAGGGCACGGTGTCGGCCGCCTGGAAGGCCCGCAGCAATGAGTTACTAACAGAGTTCCGGGCGCGTGATCTGACGGGTATCGACGTGCTGGCGGTGTATATAGACGGCATCTTTCCGGGCAAGGAACGCTGCGTGGTGGTGGCCATGGCGATTGACACGCAGGGTTACAAACACCTGTTGGATTTTGAGGAAGGCAGCAGCGAAAGCGCTGAGGTTGTGAGTGGTTTGCTAGGAAAAATCGCGGCTCGCGGGCTTGTCGTCGGACGGGATCGGCGGGTGCTGGTGCTGCGCGACGGCAGCGCGGCCATCGCCAAGGCAGTGAGCGAAGTTTGGCCCGATGCCATTCAGCAGGAGTGCCTTGTGCATGTGGAGCGGGTGGTCTGCGCCAAGCTTGCCCACAAGGATAAGAAGGGGTTTGTGGCCAAGATGAACATCCTGCGCGGGGTGCAGGGTGCGGAGGCCGGGGAAGAGGCGTTTGATGACTTGCTCAAGTACGTGACTGATAGGAACTTCGCTGCGGGCGAGGCGTTGTCGGCACGTCGCGACTGCCTGCTGGCGTTTCACCGGCTCGATGTGCCATCGACCCTCAACGTGACATTTTTGAGCACTAACAACATTGAAAATGTGATGGGCAATGCACGTGGTACCATTGGCCGGGTGTGCCGCTGGCGCGACGCAACAAACCAGATGGCCCGCTGGATGGGCGTGGCCCTGATGCGGGCTCAGAGTGGCTTCAGGCGGGTACGCGGACATGCGCAGCTCAGTCAGCTCGCGGCCGCACTCGCCCGGCCCTGAGCGGCCTGCAGCGGCGGTGTCCACCGCCGGAAAGTCTGCCACGCGAATCCGCACCTCCGACGAGCTGGGCGCGGGCCCATTCTCGCCGCGGTCCAGCGTGGCCGACTTTCCTCTAATAGCTTGCCACCCTGCCGCAGCGGGGCGGCCCGGCAACCCGTGTCGCGCAGCCCGGCTCCGGCGCCTCGTCGCTCCGCTCCTCAGCG
>JBAXBG010000354.1:0-1495 GCA_037142115.1 Verrucomicrobiota bacterium
TGGCCCCGGCGGCGGTTGCAGGCTTCCAGCGGGACGGGAGCAAGGCACCGAGGTCGTCCTGATTGGTCATGGCCGGCAACCGCTCAAGGATGTCGGTGAGGTAAAGCTCGGGGTCGTGGCCGTGGCGGCGGGCGCATTCCACCAGGGTGAAGATGATGGCGGCACGCTGGCCGGTGGTCTCGCCGCCCACGAAGAGCCAGTTCTTTTTTCCAACGGCGACTGGCCTAACACCATTCTCGATCCAGTTGTTATCGATTTCAAGCTGGCCGTGGCCGAGGTAGAGCGTGAGCCGGTCCCACAGCTTCAGGGTGTAATCGATGGCTTTGCCCAGCTGACTTTGGGGCAGCACCTCGGGGCGCTGGCGCAGGGCGACGAGGTCGGCTTTGAGGATTTGGAGCAACGGAGCGGCCCGGTGGTGACGGAGGCTTGCCCGTTCTGCCGCTTGCGGGGCGGGGCGGGTTTGCCGGAGGGTAGTTTCGACTTGGTAGATCTGCTGAATGGCGGCCAGCGGACCGGCCGCCAGGGTTTGGCCGGTTTTGAAGGCATCGTGGAACTTGCGCCGGGCGTGCGCCCAGCAGGCAAAGAGGACGACACCTTCCTTGTTGGACGTCCAGGAGTCGTAGCCGGCATAGGCGTCGGTTTGCAGGAAGCCCTGGTAATCACCCAGCAGGTCGTCAAGGCAGGCGGCCTTGCGACTGGGATGCCACTGATAGAGGATGTCCCCCTTGATCCCATTGCGCGGAGCGTGGATGATCCACAGATAACCGGTGGATGTCTTGCCCTTGCCGGGATTGAGATAGCGGATGGGCGTCTCGTCCCCCTGAAGGTAATCACTTTGCAGCAGGCCGCGGTGGAGGAGTTTGTAAACGGGCTCGACTGTGTCGGCCACCACCTTGTCCCAGTTGCACAGGGTGTTGCGGGCAATGTCCACACCGTGGCGCACGCGCAGGATGCCTTGGGTGCGGTAGTGGGGCCGGTGATGGCAGTATTTGGAGGTCATGACGTAGGCCACCATGCGGGGCGTGGCGCTGAGACCCAACGAGGGTGGCGCGGCCACCTTGACGGGCGTCGCGTCGGGCTGGCCGATGGCGACATGCACGACGCGCACGATACGCTGGATGAAGATCCGGGGTGGCTGATAGTCGAGCCGGTCGGTGACGATCCTTTCCAGCTCGCGGTAGGCTGCCGGATTGGCCTGGACCTCGTCCTTGAGCAGAACCGTCTCGCGCACTTCGAGGTGCGAGAGATCGCGCGGCTTGCGGGGAGCGCGCTTCGGGGCGGGAGGTGCTTCAGCCGCCGGTCCTGGGTCTGCGGGAACGGCGGCGGGCGCTTTTTTTGCCGCATCGGGATCCAGCAGGAGTTCGAGCTGGGCGGGATCGAGCGACTCGCTCTTTTTGTCGAAGAGCTGCCTAAGGATCTTGTTGATGCGCTCGTGGAGCAACTGGTTTTCGAGGCGCAGGCGCGCGATCTCGTCAAGCAGTTGTTGTTCGCGCTC
>JBAXBG010000355.1:0-1481 GCA_037142115.1 Verrucomicrobiota bacterium
AGAGCAGCTTGGCGAATCCTTCCGGTTCGCCGGAGGCGATCGCCTTGCCGATGGCCGCAAACGGGATCTTGCCGACCGTGTATTCGATGCCGGCCTCCTTGAGCGCGCGTTCGGTCTGTCCTACCGAGGCGACCTGCGGGTGGCAATACGTGCAGCCCGGGAAATTCGCCACCTTGCGTGGGATGTGGCCGGGCAGGTAGAGGCCTTCGACCGCTTGCACGGCTTCGAACGAGGCGGTGTGGGCGAGCCATGGCGGGCCGGTGATGTCGCCCGCGGCGTAAACACCCGGGATCGAGGTCTGATAGCGGTCGCCGACCTGGATGTAGCCCCGATCGGATAGGGCGGGCTGGGTGCCGCCGGGCAGCACCGGCTGGATGCCGATGGCGATCAGGCAGACGTCCGCCTGGATCGAGCCCTTTTCCTTGGGTCCGTCGAGGGTGAGTTCCACGTGGGTGCCGTGGTCGGCCATGGCGGTGATTTTGGTGTTAGTGAGGCAGCGGATGCCTTGTTTGATGAGCGATTTTTCCAGCGCCTCGCCGACCTCGTCGTCCTCGATGGGCAGGATGCGCGGCAGCATTTCCACCAGCGTGACCTTGGTGCCGAAGGCATTGTAAATGTAGGCGAACTCGACGCCGATGGCCCCCGCGCCGATGATGATCATTTCCTTGGGTTGCTGCGGCAGGGTCATGGCCTCCTTCGATCCGATGACCGACAGGCCATTGAAGGGCAGGGTCGGTAAGCCGCGGGATTTGCACCCGGTGGCAATCAGGATGTCTTGGGCCTCCAGCACGCTGGAGGTGCCGTCGGCCGCTTGCACGCTGACCTTGCCGCTGCCTTCGATCGAGCCGAATCCCCGGATGTAAGCGATTTTGTTTTTCTTGAAGAGAAACTCGATGCCGCCCGCCAGCCGGTCCGAAACCTTGCGCGAGCGACCAATCACCGCCGACCAATCGTAGGACAGCCCGTCGATTTTCAAGCCGAACTCGGCGGCCCGGTGGCTCAGCAGCTGATAGACCTCGGCGTTTTTGAGCAGCGCCTTGGTCGGGATGCAGCCCCAGTTCAGGCAGGTGCCGCCGGCGCGGTCGGCTTCGACGCAGGCGACGGATTTTCCGAGTTGGGCGGCGCGGATGGCGGCGACATAGCCGGCCGGGCCGCCACCGATGACAATGAGATCGTAGGCCATGGGATTGAAGGGTGCAGGATTGCCGCGCCAACGTGTTGCGCCCACGGCGGATTGTCAAAGCGCGATGGTGGGAAAACGCACGCACGTCCGCTGGCTGGATCGAAGCGAAACGCGGAGGCGCGGAGGTCGCGGAGGAATTCGCGGAGATCTTTGCTGAGGTTGAATGGATTGCGGAATCAGAGGACCATTCGATCACCCCAAAACTTCACAAAAAACTTCTCCGCGCACCTCTCAGCGGCCTCCGCGCCTCCGCGTTTCGATTTTCATGAAAAAACGGCGGGCTTGATTGTTGCCAGCA
>JBAXBG010000356.1:0-1472 GCA_037142115.1 Verrucomicrobiota bacterium
TCTCTTCTCTTCCGCATCATGAGACGACAAGAATGTCGTCGCTCCTTACACCATGGGTCTTTTCACACAAAGGGTCTGTCCCTTTTTGGCATTGTGTTTCCCTGCTCGGAGAGTAGGGCGTCAGTGTTTGGTGGACTCCGGCGTGGCGGACAGGAAGCCAGCGCCGGCGTCCGTGGCGTAGAGCCGGCGCTTCGTCTTGCTGAAGAACAGGCGCAGGTTGCCATGCGGGGCTAACAGGATATCGACATCGCCGGGCGGGAACGCAAACCAGGCCGGCGCGTCGGTGATGGCCGGGGCGGAGGTGGCAGGCACCAGGCTGAAGGCATTGTCGTCTCGCAGATGCTTCAGGAGTGCCGCTGACGGTTCGACGGCGATGAACCACTGCCACTTTTGCACGCCGTCCGCGCCGGACCACTCGCGGCGCTCCGCGTGCAGGATCGTGTCGTCGGCCGCCGGGCGTTTCCAAAACGCCCGCTGGAACACCGCCACCGGATCGCTGAGGGTGGCGGTGGGTGATGCGGCGGACCGCTCGGGCGGCGGCGCCGGGCGCGTGGCGAGGAGCCATCCCAGGCCCGCGAGAGCCGCCACCGCCAGCACGCAGAGGGCGGGTTTCATCAGTTGCCGGAGTTCGAGTAGGTCCGCAGGAACAGCTTGATGTCGCTGACACTCTGGGCAAAGCGATCCAGGCCGGTTTGCTCGTCGCTGAGCAGCGAGTAGGCGGGGATGACGATTTTCCACTGGGTGTTCCAGACGCTGCGGCCGATGAGGCGGGCATTGGTGAATTCCGCCGGCACCGAGCTGTAGAAATAGGCGGGATCGTCCACCGCGCGGAAGGCGCCGTGTTTGCGCGGGATCCAGAGCGCCTCGTTGAGGCTGCCTTGCGGGGTGAAGAACTCGTTGGCGGAGAACTGGTTGGCCCCGAGGTTGCGCGGCAGTGGAATCGCCTGATCCTTGACCGTCCAAGTGCGGATGATGTTGGTGTCACCTAACGGCGGTGCCCGCATGCTGTCCATGCCGGCGGGGATGAGGTAGGCGTACGGGGTGGCACTCAGGGCATTGGCGCTGGAACTTGCCGGACCGCTCGCCCCGAAGGTTCCGGTGGCATAAGCATCCATGCCGGTGTAGCCCTTGAACACCAGCCCGGCCGAGGCGATTTTCGTCGCGAAATTCGACTGGGTGTAGGCGTGGTCGCCGGCGGCCAGCGGCCAGCCGAAGAAATTGAGCCCCTGCTCGATGGTCGTGGAGAAGGAAATGACGATGCCGGGCACCGCCGAGCCGTTAGACTTGCGGATATTGTTGCAGTAAATCGAGACATCCGGGTCGTTGAGCACATTGCTCATGATGTGTTGCTGGATGACTTGCTTCCACAGCGTGTTGTCGTCGGCGGTGGGCTGGTCGGTGCGGATGCGGAACAACTCCTGGCGCAGCGAAAACACCGTGCCGTTGTGGTCCGGGTTGTTGATCCCGAGACG
>JBAXBG010000357.1:0-1466 GCA_037142115.1 Verrucomicrobiota bacterium
GAGCCGCCGAAGATGATGCCGTTCTGGTTGATCAGATAGACCTGGCCGGCGGCCTTGATCGAGCCGAGGATCTGGCTCGGGTTGCCGCCCGGGTCATGGACGAAGTTGAAGGCGATCCACTGGCTGGCGTTCTGGCCGCCGGCCGTCTGGTCGAAAGTCAGAGTGGTCTCCTTGCCGATGTTGAAGGTATCCCAGTTGAGCAGCGCCTGCTGGGTGGTCTGCTTGATGGTGACGGCGGTCTTGCCGTCGGCGACGGCTTGGGTGGGAGCGGCGGCTCCGATCCATTGGGATGGCTGGGTGTTGCCGCCGGTGGCGTGGAGGCCGCCCACCGCCAGGCCGTTAGGAACGCTGGGCCGCGGCACGGCGAGTGTGCCGAGGTTGTTAGGCCCTTGGGCGGCGGCGGCGCGCGCGGCGGCCTGCAGCGCGCGCATGGCGTTGAGGGTGTTGGTGGTGCGCGCCAGCATGTCCTGGGCGTTGGCGCGCGCGGCGTCGGTGGCGGCGGGCGTGGTGCCGCCGAGGGTGGTGCCGGCGGCGGGAGCGGCGGCGCCCCGGTTGAGCGCGGCGATGTTGCGCGCCAAGTCGCCGGCGCGGGCGTCCAGCCCGCTGATGAGCACGGAGAAGCCGATGCACACCGGCGTGCCATAGCGCAGCGCCGCACCGAAGAGCGTAGGGCCTCGTTGGAAATATCGTCTTGGCTTCATGGGGTCGGTTGGCCTAATTGGGAAAGAGAACCACTGATTTCACTGATTATACTGATTTGAAATATGTTACATCGACATGCTAACCCACTTAAAAGAGTGACTTGCCTAACCGACCCTATGTATTTAATTATTTCAGTGAAATCAGTTTAAATCAGTGAACTCAGTGGTGAAAATGGATCTGCTTGCCGTTTAAGGTCAGGGTTTCTTGGCACCGAGGCGGTTGTCGAGGATCTTGTCGTGGTACCCCTGGACCAGGTTTTCGACCTTGACGCGGGTGGTGCCGATGAACGGCTCGCGGGCCTGCAGGGCTTTGCCCAACGCGTAGTTCTGATAGCGGTCGAGGATTTCGTTGGCGGTGTTGAAGAGCGCGATGTTCTTGGCCTCACGGTCGGCGATGGTGCGTTGGTGGACGACGATCTCGGCGGCGAGTTTGGCCCGTTCGTCCTCCTTGGTGCGGGCGAGCCCGGCGGCGGTCTGATAGCCGGCCTTCCACTTGTCGAGCGCCTCGGTGTATTGGGTGATGCGCGCGTCGCGCTCGGCGAGCTTGGTGGTCAGGGCGGCGATGTTAGTGTCGGAGGCGGCCTTGTCGGCGTTGCTTTGCTTGGCCATGGCGGCGGTGCGCTTGTCGAGCTCGGCGATTTTCGCGGCGAGTTCCTTGTTCTTGAGTTCGGCGGCGGCCTGCGCGGCCTGCGCGTTGGCGCTTTCGCTCTGGGACGAGCGCAGCTGGAGCATGACGCCGCGCAACTGCTCGCGCAGCTTGAGCGC
>JBAXBG010000358.1:0-1464 GCA_037142115.1 Verrucomicrobiota bacterium
GCGCTCTCATCGGGAGCGCGCTACCATATCCAACACCAAGCCGCCCCGGTCGCAATGCCGGGGCGGCTTTGTGCTTTCCAACAAGGAGCGCGGACTTCAGTCCGCATCAGCCGATGAATCCGCTTTGGCTCCGGGCAGAATGCCCGGGCCACCGTGGCGCGGGCATTCTGCCCGCCGCCTCTCTTCATCATGGCTGGGTCGCCGGGGTTAGTTCGCCGCGTTCTCACGAACGCGGCTACTCCAGGTTCCGCGGCTACTCGAGGTTCTGGACCTGCTCGCGGATTTTCTCCAGTTCGGTTTTGGCCTCGACGATGGTCTGGGCGATGCCGGCGTCGTTGGCCTTGGAACCGATGGTGTTGAACTCGCGGAACAACTCCTGGCAAAGAAAATCCAGCGCCCGTCCCGGCGCATCGGCGGCGTGCAGGTATTCGTGGAACTTGGCGAGGTGGGAGTCCAGCCGGGTGAGCTCCTCGCTCACGTCACAGCGGTCGGCGAACAGGGCGAGCTCCTTGGCCACCCGCTCGTCGGCCGGATCGAGGTCCAGCCCGGCCTCGCGCAGCCGTTTGGCTAACAACTCGCGCTGGCGCGGCAGGCGCGCCGGGGCCTCGCGGGCGATCTTGCCGGCAAAGGCGGCCAGCGTGTCGAGGCGCGCGAGGAAGTCCGTCTTGAGGTGGTCGCCCTCGGATTGGCGCATGGCCGCCAGTGCGGTTAGAGCGGCGGCGAGTGCCGGTTCGATGACCCGCCACGCCTCCTCGGCGTCGATGTCGCCGCTGCCGATATTCAAGATGCCGGGTTGGCGGAGGTAATCGGCGGCGGTGGGCAACAGAATCTGGCCGACGGCCTGGCCAAGCTCGATGAAAGCGGCGTGAAAGGCCCTGGCCAGAGCGGCATCGACCTGGATGGCGTTGGTGGTGCCTGCGGCGCGTTCCAGATTGATGGCCACCTGGACCCGTCCGCGCGACACGGTCGCGAGCACGGATTTGCGGATCCGGGTTTCAAGTTCGAGCAACTCGCGCGGTGCCTGCACCACCACCTCCGCTTGCTTGCGGTTGACGGTGCTGATTTCCACGGTGGCGTGCCACGCGTCGGTCGCCGCGCTGCCGCGGCCGAATCCTGTCATCGAGTGCATGAATGAGCGGCGCTTGGAAGGTCTCAGATGTCAATTTCACCCTCGAACACGAAGTCCGCCGGGCCGGTGAGAGTGACGTGGTGAAAGGCCTGATCCCCGGATTTTTTGAAACCAATCCGCAGGGTGTCGCCGCCGGCCACGTCCACCTGGATCGGCGAAGGCGCGCCGGTGAGCAGGTGGTGGATGAGGGCGCAGGCGACCATGCCGGTGCCGCAGGCCAGGGTCTCGTCCTCGACGCCGCGCTCGTAGGTGCGGATTTCGAGGTGGCCGGGTTGGAGCACGGTGGCGAAGTTGGCGTTGGTGCCCGCCGGGGCGAAGGCCGGGTGCTGGCGGAT
>JBAXBG010000359.1:0-1416 GCA_037142115.1 Verrucomicrobiota bacterium
TAATATCATAAAAGCGCAAGATGCGACTTGTGCAGCGGGTGGCTTCGTGGCACAACATCCGCCCGATGAATCAGGTACGAACCCGAATGCCACAGGTGGCTTTGCTGCTGCCGACATCGATCAAGACCACCCGGGAGCTGCTCGGCGTCATTCTGCGGTTTACCCATTTGCACGGGCCGTGGGCGGTGCATATCATCGAGGGGCGCGAGGGCGAGCAGAAGTTGCTGCGGCCCGACGCATCGGAATATACGGGGGTCATCGGGGTTCTGAAAGAACGCTATGCCGCGCGGCTGCTGGCCGCCAACATTCCGACCATCCTCCTCGACCCGGTGGTTAAGGTTCTTGATCCTGCGAACCCGCTGTCACGCTTGAGCCGCATCGTGTGTGACAACCCGCCGATCGGGAAATGCGCCGCCGAGTATTTTCTCGAAAAAAAGTTCCGCGACTTTGCCTTCATTGGCGAAGTCAACAACGCCTCGTGGTCGGAGGAGCGCCGGATCGCGTTCTGCGAACGCTTGGCGCAGGACGGGTTTCCGTGCGCGGTTTACCCGCGGCTTTCAGCCTCTGCGCGGAAGGATTTCGGGGTCGAGCAGGAAACGCTTTGCGATTGGCTCAAGGCTTTGCCGAAGCCCGTCGCGCTGTTTGTCGCCAACGACGCGCGCGGGTGGCAGGTGCTGGGCTCCTGTCTGAAAGCGGGGGTGGCCGTGCCACAGGAGGCGGCGGTGTTGGGCGTCGACAACGATGAACTGCTTTGCGACACCACCACTCCGCAGATGTCGAGCATCCAGCTGAGCACCGCGCAGGCGGGGTTCGAGGCCGCCCGCGTGCTCGACGGCATGATGCGCGGCCCACGGCGCGGTGCGCGCAAACAGACCGTCATCAGCTATGGCTTCTCGCATCTGGTCACGCGGCATTCGACTGAAACCGTCCAGATCGCCGACGCGCTGGTGGCGCGCGCGCTGGAGTTCATCCGCATCAACGCGGGCATCACGGTCAAGGTGGACGATCTGGTGCGGCATTTGCACGCCTCACGGCGCTCTTTGGAAACCCGCTTCAAGACGGTGATGGGGCGCACGGTGTATGCCGAGATCATGCGCGTGCGGCTGGAGCGGGTCCAGACCCTGCTGCGCGAGACGCCGATGACGATCGAGGCGATTGCGGACACCTGCGGGTTCGCCAGCGCCAGCCATCTCGGCACGGTGTTCAGGAACCATTTCGCCATGACCCTGTCCGCGTTCCGCCGTCAGAATACCCGCAAGGGCGCGGACTAGGCCGGGGACAGGGTGCCGGTCCCGAATGGCGCTCTCATAACCCGAACACCGAATCTGAATGCTGGATCGTTGAAGGAAAGCCACTGAAATACGGAAAAGACACTGAGAACACTGAGAACACTGAGAACACTGAGAACACTGAGAA
>JBAXBG010000360.1:0-1416 GCA_037142115.1 Verrucomicrobiota bacterium
GATCCGGGTGATTGGCGCGACCACGATCCGCGAATACCGCCAGAGCATCGAGAAGGACGGCGCGCTGGAGCGGCGGTTCCAGGCAGTTAAAATCGAGGAACCGAGCGCCGATGAAGCGGTGGCCATCCTGCTGGCGCTGCGGCCGAGGCTGGAAGCGCATCACGGGGTGGCGCTCGACGAAGCGGCACTGCGGGCGGCGGTGGAATGGTCGATCCGCTATCTGCCGGATTTCCGCCTGCCGGACAAGGCATTGGATTTGGTGGACCAGGCGTGCGCGGCGGCGAGGTTTTGGACGTTGACGCCGGGGATCATTAAGGGGGGCACGGGCGGCTCGCCCGTGAGGGAAGATGACTCACGGGCGGGCCGCCCGTGCCCCTCTTTGCACGTCGGACGCGACGAGATCGCCCGCGCGGTGGCGGCGCGCTGCGGGATTCCGGTAGGCGGACTGAAGTCCGCGCTCCATGAGGGGGATCGGCTGATGGCGCTGGAAGATGATCTATCAAAGCGGGTGATGGGCCAGGAGGATGCGATTTCCGCCGTGGCGGAAGCGGTGCGGCTGGCGCGGGCCGGCTTGAAGAAACCCGGGCGGCCGGTGGGTGTGTTTTTATTCGTCGGCCCATCCGGCACCGGCAAGACCGAGCTGGCCAAGGCTCTCGCGGAGTCGTTGTTTCACGACGAGCGGCGCTTGCTACGAAGAGCGGCGCTCGCTACGATTCGGGTCTCCGCGACAGCAGACGGTCTTCATTTCAAGTGGAATACCGACGTGCGACCATGATTGACCCGTTGGATAGAAAACTGCTGCGCGACCTGGGCCGGATGAAGGGCCAGGTGCTGGCGGTGAGCCTGGTGATGGCCAGCGGGCTGTGCATGATGATCATGACGCGCAGCCTGATTCTAACATTGGAGTCGGCCCGCGCCGCCTACTATCAGCAATACGCGCTGGCGGACGTGTTCGCCGGCCTGAAGCGCGCGCCGCTGGCGGTGGCCGAGCGGATCGCGAGCGTGCCCGGGGTGGCCGCGGTGGAAACCCGGGTGGTGGTGGAGGTGACACTCGACCTGCCCGGGCTGGCGGCCCCGGCCACCGGCCATATCATTTCGCTGCCCGAGGACGGGGCGCCGCAAAAGCTCAACCGGGTGTTCCTGCGCAGCGGGCGGTTTCCGCGCCCCGACGACCGGCGCGAGGTGGTGCTGGGCGAGTCGTTTGCGGTGGCCAACGGCTTGCAGCCCGGCGACTCGCTGGTGGCGGTGATCAATGGCCGGCGCGAAACCCTGCAGATCTGCGGCATCGGGCTGTCGCCGGAGTTTGTGTTTGAGGCCCGCGCCGGGGAGACCCTGCCCGACCACAAACGCTTCAGCGTGATCTGGATGAACTACCGCGCGCTGGCCGTGGCCTACAACCTCGACGGCGCGTTCAAC
>JBAXBG010000361.1:0-1413 GCA_037142115.1 Verrucomicrobiota bacterium
CTAACCGAGCAGGCCGCTCTCGACCGGGAGCGCGAGTCTCCAGACTCGCCCGCCAAAGGAACCGTTGTTTCCGCCGCTCTCGCATGGTCGAAGTCTAGCCAGAGCGAGTCTGGAGACTCGCGCCCCGTTTTCCGGCACCACTGAGGGACCGGACAAGAACCGCTCCACCGATCCCATTTTCCCCTTTGGATTCAATCTAACCGAGCAGTCCCGGCAGTTCGGACGGGTGGTCGATGATCCGGGTGGCACCGGCGGTGATCAGGCGCTTGCGGTCGTGGTAGCCCCAGGCCACGGCGATGGCCTGCATGCCGGCGTTGTCAGCGGTCTCCAAATCGATCGTCGAGTCGCCGATCATCACGCAGTTTGTCACGGCCGCGCCGAGGGTCAGCGCGATTTGAAACGCTCCCGCCGGGTGCGGTTTGTGCGGGATGCCTTCCTGCTGGCCTAACACTTTGGCGAAGTGGATGCGCGGAAACATCGTGCGCGTCATCACCTCGGTGAATCGGTGGGTTTTATTAGACAGCACGGCGAGCGGATAGCCGCCCTTCTGGAGCTCCTCGAGCAGGTTGTGGATGCCCGGATAGACCAGGGTGCCCTCCGGCCAGGTCCGTTCGTAGTCGTCCTTGAACTGGCTGACGAGCGAATCGAGCAGCGCCGGGGCCGCGCCGGCGGGAGCCGCGCGTTGGGCCAGCATCAGCAGCCCGTCGCCGACGAACGAGCGGATAGCGGCGTTCGAGTGGGCGGCCAGCCCATGCGCCACGAGCGAGCGATTCAACGAACCCACAATCCCGGGCAGGGAATTGACCAAGGTTCCGTCGAGATCAAAAATCAGGCACAGCATCGCGGCGGAAGATGGACCGGGACGGGGCGGAGGGAAAGTGCTTAAAATCCGATTAGACTGACCAGTTCTCGGTCGCTGAAGTCGTCCAACTGGTCGGCCGCGGCGATCAGCGTTTCGGTTTCGGCGATGTCCTGGATTTCGGCGACGCGGGTGGCATGGAGTTGGGCGTTGGGAGCGCCGGACTGAGGTGCGGCCTGGCCGCTCCAGTTGACCACGGAGAAAACCAAGGCGGCGGTGGCGGCGGCCAGGCCGGCGAGCGGGGCGGGGGCAAACAGGCGTTGCCACCAGGGTTGGGCTTGGCTGGCGAGACGAGCTGCCCGCACGGTGCGCTCCGCGAAGCGTGGCCCGGCGGTGGCGGGCGGCGCTTGGTCGAGCAATTTCCAAACGGCGTCGTTTTCCCGCGGATCGTCGTGATTGAGTGGTTTGCGGTTCATGGTGCGGTGTGGTTTTACAGCCACATGAACCCCGTGCCGATGCGAAAGTTGCGGGTGGCCCGGTGTTTCGGTCGCCGCTGCGCGGCCCGGTGTTTCGGTCGCCGCTGCGCGGCCCGGTGTTTCGGTCGCCGCTGCGCG
>JBAXBG010000362.1:0-1394 GCA_037142115.1 Verrucomicrobiota bacterium
AATTCGTTTTCGATGATGGCTTTGAGGAATTTGGTTTGTGTCGGTGTGAGGGTTTCCTGTTCGTTTTTGGGGTAGGCGAGAAGAAGGAGGATGATGCGGTGCGGGACATGCCAGTAGTAGATCACGCGCAAGCCGCCACGTTTGCCCCGGCCTGAACCGGCCCAGCGTAGTTTGCGAAGTCCGCCGGATCCGCGAATGAGGTCGCCACTTTCAGGATTGGCCCTGAGTGCCCATTTCAGGGCGTTCAGTTCTTCGTCAGACAGGAGTTCGGTGACCTGCCGGGTGAAGAGCGAGGTTTCTTGAAAAGTGAGTCGCACGCGGTGAGTATCCGTCAATGACGGACGATTGTCAAATCGAACCGTGGGGAATCGGGGTCATGTGCATGCAATGGGTCTTTCCCTTCTTGCACATGAGAACAACCTCCGCACCGTGGCTGCCGCGTCCCGCGGCAGGCCGTGATGGCTGCGTCCCGCCGCCATGTGCTTGGCTGCCCGGCCCCATCTTCGGTTTCTGGGAGGCTCCTGCGATTCTGTCAATTTTTGCACACTGATCCCGATTCCTGCAACCTCTCAAACGCCTGTCATTTTGCAATGATGCCAGCAAACAAACTGGCAGAAATGTTGAAATGCGGAACCTGACCCAATTGATACAGTCCGCACCCGCCCACCACAATCACCGCTTAGCCACTGGCCCGATTTCCGGGGTCCGCCTCAGACGTACCTGCTCGTTATTTCAGCGCCGGACCGGTGCCGTTGCATGGGCGTGGAGCCAAAGTTCGAGGTGGTGGTGGTGGCAGGAGTCGGCTAGGCTGCGCGGGCATGAAGGATCGGTTCGAACTGTTATTGCGCGACGGCACGCCGGTGGTCGTGCGGCCGCTGCTCGAGGAGGATCGGCCGCTGGTGGCCGAGGCGTATCGCCTGCTGTCGCCGGAGGCGAGGTATCAACGGTTTTGGACGCGGACCGGAGAAATGCTGGGCGACGCGATGCTGGACCGCCTGATCGGGCAAAATCCGGACAAGCACGTGACCTGGGCGGTGTTGGATCCGGCGCGGGAATTTGCCGGGGTCGGCGGGGCGAGTTGGTGGCGCAATGCCAACCAGACCCAGGAGGCGGAGATTTCCGCGATGGTGCTCGACGCCGACCAGGGCCGCGGCATCGGCACCCTGTTGTTGGCGGTGATGTGGCTGACGGCTTTTCGCGCTGGCTTGGAACAGCTGGTGGGATACACGCTGGCCGACAACCGCCGCGCAGCCAACTGGATGAGCGATTGCGGTGCCCAAGGCGAATGGGACGGCTACAAGTTGGTGTTCCGCTGGGACCTCCACAACCTCGACGCGCTGCCTGAAACCCCCGCCGCCACCGATCTGGCGGCGTGGCTGGCGGAGCTCTCACCG
>JBAXBG010000363.1:0-1335 GCA_037142115.1 Verrucomicrobiota bacterium
CCTGCAGCCAAGGCGGACCTGCTGGCGATCCTCAGCAACCGGACGAAGCTGCAAATCTTCGGATGCCTGACAATCGATGGCATGGCCAAGCTCAGGAAAGGTGGGTCGCCGGAAATCACCAAGGGCGAACACACCGGTGATTTCATCGCGCTGGACCACATCCTGCCACGTTCCGTGGTGCCCGAACTGGCGGCCCGGTTCTTCAATCTGGAGGCACTGCCCGCCCGGGTGAACCTGGCCAAGTCTGCCAAGATCGGCCAACGGGAACTGGACCTGGCCCGTCAGTGGAATCATGCAGGCTTGCTTTCCGCTCCCGGCTTGAGGGCGGTTGAGGTGGTGGTGGAATAGGCAAGGGCGGAACACGAGCAGGTACATTCCAAGGTTTTGAACCGACATGGTGCCAGATTGGAAGGTGGATAGGGCGGTCAGGTTGAGCACTGAACGCCGCTTGCGCCTTTGCTCATCGCCGCCACCCAGTTTCAGGCATGCCCTTCGGGGATTTGCCAGAGCGCTACGCGCCGAAAGCCGCTGAGGAAGCCCTGCGCGTTCATGGCTGACCCCTATCCACCGGCAGACCGGGCCGGACGCCAGTAAGTTCGCATGCATTGAGATCCTCATCCCAGGAAGTCGTCCGAACTTCGTTGATCATGCCGGATTCATCCATGAACAGCTCAATGTAGCGACGCCTCTCGGGCGGGATCCAGATGCCGTCTACCGTTTGCGAAAACAAGATGACGACGCATGGATTCCGGTTTGTTTGTGTGCGGCCAAGCCTGCTTAATCTCGTAACCATCGCCGATGAGCAGATTAACTGCTTTCCGCTGGCAATCCGACACACGCCGGTAGATCCAATCAGGCATGTCATCCCACGTTCGCACAACAGCTAGGATATAGCGGGTAACAGGCCGAGAGTAAACCGCCGAATCGCCATCCGTCGGTGCACTTACCGATTCACCGCAGAGATGTCACCTACGACAAACGGCCACGATCCGCTCTGGTGCCCATCTCAATCTGGCGCTCGGCCAACCAACACCACGCCCGCCCTGGACGTCGAGAAACACCAGCGCCCGGATGCCGCCCTCGACAAACCGGCCCGCTACGGGCGCAAGGTGATCTACTTCGGAAGCGTGCAGGTGACCCGCGATCAAGCACCGATGCGCCTCAGCTTCACCCACATCCCCCTTTCCCCGCCCTCCGGACCTTTCCCGCCGCTTGCGGATTGCGCTTCCCGTGCGATAATTGTCGCAATGCGCCTCTTTGCCCAACTGATGACCGCCGCTTTGTTCACGTCCCACGCCAGCGCCGAGCCGCTCGCTCTGGGGGCTCCCCTGCCCG
>JBAXBG010000364.1:0-1333 GCA_037142115.1 Verrucomicrobiota bacterium
GTTTCAATCCGCGCCCCCCGCGAAGGGGGCGACGGCGTGAGTTTGGAATCCTTTCGGCAGTAGGGAAAGAACAGAGTGCTGCGCGAACCTAGGAATTTGGGCGCGCCGGGAGCCTTGGGTTTTGTTGCAGGGGATGTCAAAGAGCTGAAGCAGCAGGCCTAGAGGCTGGCGCGAACCACCCGGGGATTTTGAGATCGCTTGGGGTTCGCGCGGCGACTGGCTGGCTGCCCGGGCTGTGGGGGACTCTGGCGACTGGTGCGTCAAACTACAAGCGTGCCTTCGATGTCATAGCCCACTTTGGTGCCGTGGTGCTCGACCTTGTGGTGCCAGTTGCTGCCCAGGTGATAGAACCGAAGACTGTCGGTTTGCAGGTCGATAATATCAAGCAAGCGTGTTTTGAGTGCGACAAGCTGGGCGGGGTCCACCTTGCACTCGAAGACGGAGTTTTGGACGCGCTGGCCGAAATCGAGGCAGGTTTTGGCGGTGCGGCGCAGGCGGGATTTGCCGGCAGGGGTGGTGGTCGCTACGTCGTAGGTGATGAGAACATACATGGGATTGAAAGCTGGAAGTTGAAATCAGAAAGATGAAATAACAAAGGCGCGCGTCAGTGCGCGAGGAAGGCGGGGTAGGCGTCGAGGTCGCCGCGCAGGTGGCGGGCTAACAGTCGGGCCTGGAGCTGGGGCAGCAGGCCGACGGTGGTCGTTTCGTCGAGAAACGGATGGGTGATTGTGTCCTGTTTGCGCTCCTGCCAGGCGGTGAGGACTTTTTTGCGCGAGTCGTCTTTGAGCAAGACCGCGCCATTTTCCTTGAGGTCGAAGTCTTTGGAGGTGATTTGCTGGCGATTGAACAGCGACAGCGCAGTGCGGTCGGCCAGGAAGGCGCGGAATTCCTCCATCAGGTCGAGCGCGAGCGAGGGGCGGCCGGGGCGATCGCGATGCAGGAATCCGCATTGGGAATCCAGACCGCAGGATTCGAGGGCACTGCGGCAGTCGTGCATAAGAAGCGAGTAGAGAAACGAGAGCAAGGCGTTGACGGGATCGAGCGGCGGGCGGCGGGAGCGCCCGGAGATCGTGATGGCGGGATCATGATTCGTTAGAAGCTGGGCGAACACCGCGAAGTAGCCGGCGGCCGCGTCGCCTTCGATGCCGCGCAAGGTGTCGAGGTTGGTCGCCCGCGCGACCAGGCCGATGCGGACGGCGAGGAAATCGGCCGTGTTGGTTAGGGCGAGTGCGCGGTCGGCGGATTTTGGGCCGTGGTCGCGGGCGGCGCGCATGAGGATGTGGCGGGTGTTGGCCAGCTTGGCGGCAATCATGTTGGAGGCGATGGCGAGCGA
>JBAXBG010000365.1:0-1330 GCA_037142115.1 Verrucomicrobiota bacterium
GGGGTGGTCATCGGGGCAGGCAGGGTGGAAGGAAGGAGCGGGGCAAAACGGGCGGGACCGGTTCGGAGGTTGGCGGTGTCTCGCCGCAGGTCTGTCACGCCAAAGATGTTAGCGGGATAACCCACCACATTACTAGCACTCTATTTGTGATAAACCTGCCACAGGAAGCACTACACGACGCCGCGGGAGTTAGATCGGCCCGCAACCTGCCTGATAGCGGCCGCGCGCGGTTTCCGGCTTGGCTCGGCGGATGGTTCTGCCACAGTCCCGGCATGACCACCGATCCCTCGCGCCCGCCCGGCCAACAACTGGTTTTCCAGCAAACCGGCAAGCCTGCCGACGTCCTTGAATTGGTGCCGCTGGTGCCGCGGCCGCCCGCGGCCGGCGAAGTGCTGGTCCGGCTGTTAGCCGCGCCGCTCAATCCGGCGGACCTCAACACGATCGAGGGCACCTACGGCGTGAAGCCGGTCCTGCCGGCAGTGCCCGGCGTCGAGGGTTGCGGGGTGGTGGTGGCCAGCGGCGCCGCAGGTTTCCAACCGGGGGACCGGGTGATGTTTTTGCGCCGGGCGGCGACCTGGGCCAGCCACACCACAGTGCCCGCGGACTCGTTGTTCAAACTGCCGCCGGACATCGACCCGCTGCAAGCCGCGATGCTCAAGGTGAATCCCGCGACCGCCTGGCGTCTGCTGCATGGCTTTGAGACTCTCGAGCGCGGCGCGTGGATCGTGCAAAACCTCGGCAATTCGGCCGTCGGCCGCTGCGTCATCCAGCTGGCCCGCGCGCTGGGCATCCACACGGTTTCCTTTGTCCGCCGCGCCGAGGCGGCGGCCGAGCTGCTAGAGCGGGGGGCGGACCAGGTGTTCACCGACGACGAGGACGGCTTCGCCGCCGCCAAGGCCGTGCTGGGCGGGGCCACCGCCGCGCTCGCCTTCAATGCGGTGGGCGGAGACAGCGCGCTGCGCTTGATGAAATTGTTGCGCGAGAGCGGCACCCACATCACCTACGGGGCGATGGGCCGCAAACCGCTCACCCTGCCTAACGGCCTGGTCATCTTCCGCGATCTCCGGGTGCGCGGGCTGTGGGTCACCCGCTGGGTGGAGAACGCCCCCGCCGAGGAGGTGCGGGCCGTCTATCAGGACCTGGCCGCCCGGGTGGCCGCCGGCACCCTGCTGCAGCCGGTGGACAGCACCTTCCCGCTGGCGGCGTTTCAGGACGCGCTGGTACGGCTGGAAGCGCCGGAGCGCGCCGGCAAAGTCTTGTTCGCGCCGTGAGGACAGAGGGCAGAAGAAGATCGGAGCGCGACTCTCGTTCTGGTCTCTGGTCTCTGGTC
>JBAXBG010000366.1:0-1303 GCA_037142115.1 Verrucomicrobiota bacterium
TAGCGAGTCTGGAGACTCGCGGTCCGGGCGAGTCTGGAGACTCGCGGTCCGGGCGAGTCTGGAGACTCGCGGTCCGGGCGTTCAGCCGTTGAGTTTGGCGAGGGCCTTGGGCAGGAAGATGCCGTTTTGGCGGATGATTTTGCCGTCGAAGCGGATTTCGCCGCCGCCGTAATCCTTGCGCTGGATGTTGACCATGTCCCAGTGGACTTGCGAGCGGTTGCCGTTGTCGGCCTCCTCGTAGGCCTGGCCGGGAGTGAAGTGGAACGAGCCGGCGATTTTCTCGTCGAACAGGATGTCGCGCATCGGCTCGCGGATCGCCGGGTTGAAGCCGAGGGCGAATTCGCCGATGTAGCGCGCACCCTCGTCGCTATCGAGGATCTTGTTGAGCTGGCGGGTTTTGGCGGCGGCGCCGGCCTCGGCCTTGACGATTTTGCCCTTGGAAAACTCCAGGCGGATGGCGTCGAACGGGATCCCCTGATAGATGGTGGGCGCGTTGTGGGTGACCACGCCCTCGACCGAATCGCGCACCGGGGCGGTGAAGACCTCGCCGTCGGGGATGTTGTAAGTGCCGCCACAATAGACCGCGGGGATGTCTTTGATCGAGAAGCGCAGGTCGGTGCCCGGGCCGGTGATCTCGACCCGATCGGTGCGATCCATGAGTTTTTTGAGGGCGGTCATCGCCGGGACCAGCGCCTGATAGTCGAGCAGGCAGACCTTGAAGTAAAAGTCCTCGAACGCCTCGGTGCTCATGCCGGCCTGTTGGGCCATCGAGGGCGACGGCCAGCGCAGCACGCACCACTTGGTTTTTTTCACCCGGTAATCGAGCACCGGGCGCATGTGCTTCATGGCGAGCTTCATTTTGTCGGCCGGGACGTCGGAGTTGTCGGAGATGTTATGGCTGCCGCGCACGGCGATGTAGGCGTCCATGTCCTTCATTTCCGCCAGCAGGTGTTTGGCGAGCACCGCGTATTGGGCGTCGGCGGCGCCCTCGAGCATCTCGCGGGTCAGCCGCCCCTGGTGCAGGCGCAGGAACGGCAGCGCACCCTTGGCGCGGACCTCGCGGATCAGCGCCAGGCCGATCGAGTCGGGGACATCATGGAGATCGAGCAGCACTTTTTCGCCCTTCTTGAGCGAGGTCGAATAACGGACGAGTTGGCGGGCGAGGGCGTCGATGCGGGCGTCATGCATGGCTGGCTGAATAACGGATCGCGGGGCGGGTTCCAAGGACCAAGTCCGGGGACTCAGCGAAACGCGGAGGCGCGGAGGTCGCTGAGAGAGACGCGGAGGTGATTTCAGGAGTCCA
>JBAXBG010000367.1:0-1297 GCA_037142115.1 Verrucomicrobiota bacterium
AGGGCTTAACCGAGGGTGAATTTCACGGATTGGATGCGGTCTGGGCCGAGTTGGGCGCGGATGCGGGTCAGCAGCATGGGTTTCATCTGTTCCAGGTGAAAGCGCATCGCGGGTTGGGTGACGCGGAGCACCAGATGGCCGTTGCGCACTGAGATCGGCTCGGAGTGCCGGGCGATGAAATCCCCGGCGAGTTCCTTCCAGGTGGCGCGCACCTGGTCCTCATGCAGGCCCTCTTCCGCGCCGGCCGCACGCAGGATCGCGGCGATGAATTGGGCCGGGGCGTGGACCCGGGCGTGCAGGTCGGTCGCCTCGTCGCAGCCACGCCACTCCCGCAGAATTTCCTGACGGATTCTGCCGGGGCGCGGGTGGCGGTTCATGACGGGAGCTGGCGCTTAGGCGTCGCCATCGTCACCGATGGCTTCGACCGGGCAGCCTTCCATGGCTTCCAAGCACTGGGCGGTTTCCTCGTCATTGGCCGGCTGCTTGTAAACATACGAGTACCCCTGGTCCTCGGCGCGGTTGAAATTGTTTGGCGCGGTTTCGCGGCACAGGTCACAGTCGATGCACTGGCTGTCCACATAAAATTTGCCAGGTGCGTTTTCAGTATTTTTATCTTCGCGGTCAGCCATGGTATTGGGAGTAAGGAGTCCGCCATTCGGATAGCGGTGGCAGGCCGCCGATGCAATCCGAAATTTCGCGAATTTGTCATTTGTGATTTGCGCTAGCCAAGGCATCTTGCCAGACGTAAGACCGCCGCAGCGTTCGCCATGACACCCCAGCCACCTTCATCCTCCGAGGGCTCTTCCTTGCCGCCGCGTCACCGCCCGGCGCTGGGTAGCTTGAGCCAAGACACCACCGAGCTCGATCTGTGGGCATTTGATGACGAGGCGGATGAGGTGCCGGAGCCGGTTGCGGAGGAGACCCCGCGGGGGTACGCGAGTAACCTCCCCGCGCCGCGCGAGCGGGCGTCTGACCGGCCGTACGAAACCGGCGCCAGCCCGGCGATCAAGCCTGCCGCAGGCGAGGACTTGATCCGGATGAACGTCAACAAGACGCTGCCGAAAAGCCGCAGCGTCGGCCCGCTGACGGGGCCAGCCACCCCCGAGGGTGACTTCGATGACCTGGAACCCTGGGATCCGCCGTCGGCGGCGGCAACGCGTCCGCTGCCACCGGCCGTGGTGGTGGCCGAGCCCGCGCCTGCGGCCACCCCGCCGCCAGTGGCACAGCCCCCCGAGGTGACGACTCCCGAGGTGACGGCTCCCGAGGTGACGGCTCCCGAGGTGACGGCGAGCAAACC
>JBAXBG010000368.1:0-1284 GCA_037142115.1 Verrucomicrobiota bacterium
AAACGGAGCTGATGGATGGCAGGTCGTGGCCGTGTTGCTGCCAGTGGCGGTGGAGGACTTGCAGTGGGGTGTTGGGGTTTTCCTGGATTTTCATGAGGATCCATTCACCGGTTTCCTTGTCGATGGAGCGGCTTTTGCCGGCGTCGGCGCGGGAATCCTTGCCGGTGAGACCGGTGTAACCGCTTTTGGCGTAGTCATACCACCAGGTTTCCAGGGTACGACAGGAGTAGTATTTGCCATCGGGTTCGGGCCATGGGCGCGAGGAGGCGCTCCGCAGACACTCGGCGAGCGGAACACCCTCCTTATGGAGGTTCTTGAGGTGGCAGATGACCTCGAAGCGTAGCAGCGCGAGGGCGGATTTGGGGTTGGGCGCGTTGTTTTGCATAACGCCGCCGAGCCTCGGGCGATTTCTGGCGGATGCCTATCACACGGTTTTGTGGGATTGTCCGCCGAATGCCGTTAGATCTCAAGCGGGGCCTCGTGCCCGCTCCCAACGCGGTTTCAAGCTGCGGTAACAAGCCAGCAGCGAGGTCTTGAATTTCGCCGCCAGATGCAGGATAATTTCCCCGAGCCTGCCGATCGCGCGCAGTGCCCTCCAGAAGCCACCGAGGTCATTATCATCTAACACCGGCAGCATCTGGCCCAGGCATCCGCGGAGGAACGGGATGCGCCCGAGCAGCTTTTGCTCAGCCCGCTCGAGGCAACCCCGCTCCGCCTCGGAGGCGGGCGGAGGCCGTGCGCCTTCGCCCGCCACTGGGCGCGCCACGCCGTGGCAGGCGTCAAGACGTTGCTCAAGGCGTGCGACGGGCAGGCAGCGATAGGGCAACATGCCCCGCGGAATGACGCTGACGTACACGGGGCAGCGCGGGCAGCGGTAACATTGCACCGTCTCGGTGCCCTGCCCCGAGGTGTCGGCATTGCGCTGGTAGGTCTTGTGCTTGTGGAGCTTTTGCTTGCCGGCGCATCTGGCGCAGTCCTCCGGCGCGCAGGGGCGCGATTTTCCAGCCAATGCTTCTTCGTGGATTTGCACGGCCGGATTCTAACTGCACATCCGCCGGTGCCAAGGCGCAAGCGTGGCCCGCCCCCCGCAACCCTGCCCCCGGCCGCGCCGCATGGCAGGCCGCCTCCGCTCCGGGCTTTTCGCCTCCCGGCTCAAAGCCCTGCGCTCCGTCGGCCTGCCATGCGGGATATCACCGCCTTCCCAACGGATCCCGTTACGCCAACCCCGAGATTAATCCGAAATCCAACGCACCCGATTTCCCGCGATTAGTGCGGAGCGTTACA
>JBAXBG010000369.1:0-1262 GCA_037142115.1 Verrucomicrobiota bacterium
GGCGACCGCGAGCGCATTCCCTACGAGGCCGATGCCTATCTCAATCAACTCGGCCATTATGCGGCTGACAATGAAATCCAAATGGCGCGCGACACGTTTGACCGGTTGCTGGAGCACCCGACCTGGCCGACCGAATGGGCGGCGCACATGATCTTCATGGCGCACGCCGACTGGATGCAGACCGGCGACACCGCCTGGCTAACCCCGCGTTACACCAGGTTGAAATCCAAGCTGCTTCTGGAACGCGCGCGGGCCGACGGCTTGCTCGTCAGCAGCGACGCCCAAACCAAGCGCGATGACATTGTGGATTGGCCGACGGCGGAGCGCGACGGCTTCGTTTTCACACCGGTGAACACGGTGGTCAACGCCTTTCATCTGCGCGCACTCGCACTCATGGCCGAGTTGGCCATGGCCCTCAACCATGACGCCGAGGCGGCCGACTACTTGCAACGGGAACGCGGCACGCGGGCCTCATTTCAGGACAAGCTGTTTGATTCCGCGCGCGGGGTTTACCGCGACGGCGAAGGCACGGACCACGCATCGCAACACGCGAATTTTTTCCCCTTAGCCTTCGGGTTGGTGCCCGCCGACCAGCGCGCGGGCGTGACGGACTTTGTCGCCAGGCGCGGCATGGCGTGCTCGGTTTATGGAGCGCAATATATGTTAGACGGGCTGTTCGCCAATGAGGCGGGCAGCGCCGCGCTCGCGCTGATGACCGCGCCTAACGACCGCAGCTGGCGCCACATGGTCGAGAGCGGCACGACGATCACCTGGGAGGCGTGGGATCAGAAATACAAGCCCAATCAGGATTGGAACCATGCCTGGGGCGCCGCGCCAGCCAACCAGTTGCCGCGCTGGGTCCTCGGCGCGCAGCCGCTCGCGCCGGGATGGAGCCGCGTCTTGATCCGCCCGAATCCGGGCCAGTTGCGGTTTGCCAAAGGCAAAATCCCGACCCCGCGCGGCCCGATATGGGTGAGTTGGCGCCACGGTGCCACCTTCCAGCTCACGCTGACCTTGCCCGCGGGGGTGACCGCGATGATAGAACTTCCCGCCGGCGAAAACTCGCACGGCGTTTTCATGGGCGACAAAGCCGTTCCCGCGGCGCATATCGGTGGGCGCTGGGTGCTCGCCGCAGCCACCACCGGCACCGCCACCCTTGAGGTGAAATGATGCGCCCCTCAGCCCTCTGACAGCCGATGTGGAGCCACCGGCTCCCGTGCTGACGGGGTGGCGAGGCGCGCGGAGGCGCGCGGAGGCGCGCG
>JBAXBG010000370.1:0-1247 GCA_037142115.1 Verrucomicrobiota bacterium
GGGGCTGGGATCGCCGAGGCGGGTGGGCTTGGCGGTTGCACCCCGCCGTCACTGACCGGGGTGATGAAATCCGCGCCACGGGTGAGCACCTTGATCACGTCGGCGATGCGCACTTCGCCCAGCGACTGGATCGACTTGATGACGCCAAGCTCGAAATGCAGGCGCTTGTTGGTGGCCCATTTCATCCGGCCTTCGGTTTCGGCGAACACGTCGATGGCGGCGAGGATCCGGTCGGGCGGGTAGTCGTCGGCGGATTCCAGCAGTTGGCTCCACAGTTCGGCGGGGATGCCCTCGCCGTCGGCGCTGGGGTCGAGCTTGGCGATGAGCAGGGCGCGCAGGCAGCCGATGAGCTCGCCGAGCAGTTGTGACAGCTCGCGGCCGCTTTCGGCTTCCTTTTGGATCAGGGCGAGGGCGGCGGGGGTTTTGCGTGCGAGCAGCGCGGAGGTGAGGGCCGCGACTTTTTCCCGCGAGGTGAAGCCGAAGACATCGAGCACGCTCTCCTCGGTGATGTGCTCGCCGCAGAAGGCGACCAGTTGGTCTAACATCGACTGGGCGTCGCGCATGCCGCCGTCGGCCCCCTTGGCGATGGCCCAGGCGGCGGTCTTGTCGAGGGTGATGCCTTCCACCCCGGCAATGTGGAGCAATTGTCCGGCGATGGTCTCGGTGGGGATCGGGCGCAGGTCGAAGCGCTGGCAGCGCGACAGGATCGTCGGCAGGATCTTGTTCGCCTCGGTGGTGGCGAAGATGAATTTGACGTGCGGCGGCGGTTCCTCGAGCGTCTTGAGCAGGGCGTTGAACGCCGCGTTGGAGAGCATGTGGACCTCGTCGATGTAGTAGATTTTGAATTGGCCGCGGGTGGGAGCGAAGCGGACCGACTCGCGGAGGTCGCGGACCTGTTCGACGCCGTTGTTGGAGGCGCCGTCGATTTCGAGCACGTCGAGCGAGCGGCCCTCGGCGATCTCGATGCAGACATCCTCGTCGGGATCAAAATCGATTTTTGGGCCGCCGGAGCAGTTGAGCGCCTTGGCCAGGATCCGGGCGGTCGAGGTCTTGCCGGTGCCGCGCGGTCCCACGAACAAATACGCGTGGGCGAGGCGTTTTTGGGCGATCGCGTTGCGCAACGTGCGCACGACGTGGTCCTGACCGAGGACGTCGTCGAAGGTTTTGGGGCGGTATTTGCGGGCGAAGACCTGGTAACTCACGGCGCGGAGTGTAGGGATGGCGGCCGGTTTGTCATGGCCGAGTTT
>JBAXBG010000371.1:0-1234 GCA_037142115.1 Verrucomicrobiota bacterium
CCCTTGCGCCCCGAGGGATGGGTAGCCCGCACGATCAGTTGGCGCCAGCGTGGATCGACCGCCCATTTCTGGTCAATGTAGCGGAACTGGTAACTCTCTCGATCCGCCGAGTGGTTGCGCACTCGTTGGATTACGCATTGGCCGCTGACTTGGCTCTCTTTCCAATTGCCGGGCTGATAGCCCTTTTCCCAAGTCACCAGATGCATCGCCGGCTCGGCCAAAACTCGATCGAAGGTTTCCTTCCCGAACACCGCGCGATCAATGATGATGGTGATCACTTTATCCTGGGGCCAAGCCAGCGCGGCCCGCGCCCGGTCCAACAGCCCCCAGAGCCGCACCCGCAGATCCTCGTAGTTGTCGGTGCATTCAAAGTAGATCGGCTGACCGCTGGCGGTGTGGAGGAAATCGCTGTGCAGAGCCTTGTCGGCCCAGTGAATCGTCGGGCACCAACCTTTGAGCACCTCGGCCATGCCGGTGTACTGCTTGGTGTGCGGGTCCAAGTAAAAATCCCTTTGCTCATCTGCGCCGACTTGCTGACTGTTCCAGCGCAAAAGCCGGTTGGCGGTCGGTCCTTCGGCCAGCTCCTTAAGCCGCCGCCGCTGCGGCCCCAGCCCGCGCAACTGTGGTCCGAGCAAGAGTTCCAGGTCGTCCGGGTTCAGATACTTGGTCTGCTCGACGTTGAGCGCACCGGCTAACACACTGCCCAAGGCTTGACGCAACCACGGTTGGGCCGGTTCGACTACCTGGCTGACGGCCGCCAGCGATTCCCCAAACAACAGCAGCCCAGCGTGTTCGCACCAAACCGTCTGTCCTGCCGGCCAATCTTGCGCTGCGGGAAATACCTTGCCCAAGGCGGGCAAAACCAATCCCTCAGAGAAGCCACCTTCGGGTACCGCCACCGATCCGCCCCCGGCGCTCGGAGCCACTGCGACTGGCTCGCCGGGTATCGGCACACACGGCCTGGAAGCTAAAGGACTCGTCGCCGCCATCGGGTCCGCCTTGGCTCCGGCAATCAACGCCGGAGCCGGTGCGCTCGCCGACCAGTCTTGTATTGGAGGAAGTATCTTGCTCGAGATGGGCAAAACCAAAGCTCCCTCAGGAGGGCAAACGCCAGGTGCCGCCCCCGATTCGCCCCCGACGCTCGGAGCCGCTGCGGCTGGCTCGCCGGGTGCCGGCGCGCACGGCCTGGAAGCTAAAGGACTCGTCGCCGCCATCGGGTCCGCCTTGGCTCCGG
>JBAXBG010000372.1:0-1209 GCA_037142115.1 Verrucomicrobiota bacterium
TGGGGGCGGGCTTGGAAAGGGCGTCGGAGGAGGGAGGCTTGTGGCTGTTGTGCGAGTCTTTGGCGAGTTGTCCTTCGAGGGTGCGCACGCGCTCGCGCAATGTCCCACACTCGACGCGCAGGGCGATGTTTTCGGCTTTGAGGAGGGCGAAGTCGGCTGTGAGTTGATCGACCCGGGCGGAGAGTTCCACAAGAACGAGCACGACGGTTTCCTCGCCGGCGCGGTAAATGGCTTGGGCTTCCTCGCGTGTCATGCCGAGCAAAGTTCCTGGCGGAAGCGGGGGGTGAGCGGATGCAGATACACATCCTTGATCTCGACGCGGATCGTGTTGTCGCGGTCGTTGCGGGTGCGCCCGCAGGTTTCGCCGAGCCGCTGCCAGTTGGCCGCTCGGTAGCATGTTCCTTGGAAGCGCGAACGCTCCACGAAGGTTTCGAGCGCATGCACGGGGTGGCCGTATTTTTCCTGCCAGTCGGAGCGGATGCGCCGGGCGATGAGCCCAAGCACATGGCTGGCGAGGTGCGGGACCCGCACCCAGCGCGGAATCAGGAAACGGGTGTTGTTGGTGAGGTGTTGGAGGTTGCGTTCACGCGTGGTGCGCTTCCAGCCAATGAAGGCGTCGCGGTCGGCGCACTTCCACGCCGCCGAACCAAACAGCGCGCAGGCGACCGGACGGCCGAACCGGTCGCGCACCAGGTAGCGGATGTTTTCCCCGACGCTGTTGCGCGCTCCGAGATAGTGCTCATGCGCCAGCAGACCTTGGACGAGCCGCGCATCGGGTGTGCCGGGTTTGGCGATACTCACGCCCAAGGGTTGGAGATCGCGCAGCGCGCAGCTGATGGGTTTCTCCGGAGCGGGGACGGGCGCAATGTGGAGATTGCGGCGCGCATTGACCGAAGCCCCCCGCCGAGCGGGCAACGCGATGTGGCCGGCCCGCTCGAGCTTGAGCAGCAGCGTGCGTGCGGCCATATCCTTGGGACGGCCCGCAGCGTTGCGCCAATCCCAGAGCGCACACAACTCGCGGCTCAACCGGGTGCGGTTCCACTCGGGATGCGCTTGGAGGAGTCCGCAAATCCCTTCGATATCCGAAGTGTTGAGTTCCCGCCCTTGCATGACCATGACGCTTGCCATGGATGCAAAATAGAGCCTTTCTCAAAATGAGTCCAGTGGAAAATATGAACTTTTTTTCAGAGAGAAATGTTTGTTGGGGGG
>JBAXBG010000373.1:0-1187 GCA_037142115.1 Verrucomicrobiota bacterium
ATGCGCTGGGCGCGGGACGAACGCCGCCTGAGCCAGGCCTGCCAGGCGGTGCTGGAATTCATGCAGCGACACCCGATCGCCACCACCTGGGGTCGATCCGATTTGGCATCGTCTGACATGATGAGCATGGAGACCACCAAACGGGTGTGGCAAGCCCGGCTAGATCCCCGGCGCAACACACCTTCCATTGGAATCTACTCCCATGTAAAAGACCGATGGGGAATCTTCCATGCGCAACCCTTTGTGCTCAATGAACGCCAGGCGGGTGTGGCCATTGAAGGTGTCATCCGCCAAGAAAAGCTGGAGACTAGCCAACTGGCGGTGGACACCCACGGCTACACAGACTTTGCAATGACACTGGCTCGGTTGGTTGGTTTTGATCTTTGCCCGCGGTTGAAGGAGCTCAAACAGCGCCACCTGTTCGTGCCGCGCGGCGCCAAAGTGCCCGCAGAGATCGCTGCGGTGTGCGAAGCCAATGTCGACATCGCTTTGATCGAAAAGTATTGGGACAGTCTGGTGCACCTGGCAGCCTCGGTCATGAGCGGACATGCCAGTGCGGTGGCAGCTCTGGCGCGGTTCGGCTCCGCCGCCCAGGGCGATCCGATCTATGAGGCCGGCGTACAGTTGGGGCGGTTGCTGCGCACGGCGTTCCTGGCGGACTACTTTGTCAAGGACGCTTTCCGCAATGAATTGCGCCGGGTGCTCAATCGGGGCGAGGCGGTCAACGCCCTCAAGCGTGCCATCTACACCGGCCGGATCAGCCCAGCACAGGCCAAGCGCGTCGATGAAATGCAGGCTGTGGCCGACGCGTTGAGCCTGATGGCCAACATTGTGATGGCGTGGAATACCTCACAAATGCAGATCGTTCTGGATCGCTGGTCGAACCGCCGCCAGGTCATTCCACCGGAATTGATTGGCAAGATTGCCCCCACCAGGCTGGAGAGCATCAACTTGCGGGGTGTGTTTCGCTTCCCAGTTGACCGCTACGCCGACCAAATCCTGCCTTCGCGGCCAAATGCACCGATAACTGGCACCAATGGATGAAACCGACCACGGTTTGACGCCACGAATCGCCAATATGAAAGTGAACAGGAAAGTCAATGAAATCAACGATCTACCCAGACCACCCCCGCGCCAGTGCTAGCTTTGCGTACCGCCAGTTATTGCACTGAAAACGAGTGGACCCC
>JBAXBG010000374.1:0-1168 GCA_037142115.1 Verrucomicrobiota bacterium
CCCGCAGTTCGTCGGCTTGCCATGGCCATCGGCGGACGGATTCCGCCGCTCCTTGATTTATTGTCCTGCACCCGAGGGGCGATGGAAGCGACCATGCGGCTTGACCCATACGGCAGTGGGCAGGCATGCTGTGCCCATGCGCACTCTCACCGGTCTTCAGCCCAGCGGCAAACTTCACGTCGGCAACTATTTCGGCGCGATCGAGCCGGCCGTGCGCTTGCAGGATATGGGCGAGGCGTTTTATTTCATCGCCGACTATCATGCGATGACCTCGTCGCAGGATCCCGCCGCCTTGCGGGCGAATGTGCGCGAGTTGGCCGTCGATTTTCTGGCCTGCGGCCTGGACCCGCAGCGGGCGGTGTTTTTCCGCCAGAGCGCGGTGCCCGAGGTCAACGAGCTGGCTTGGATCCTGTCGACGGTTTGCCCGATGAGCCTGCTCGCGAAGTGCCACTCGTATAAGGACAAAATCGCCCAGGGGATCGCTCCTAACCACGGGTTGTTCGCCTATCCGGTGCTGATGGCCGCGGATATCCTGCTCTACGATTCCACCCAGGTGCCCGTCGGCAAGGATCAAAAACAACACCTTGAAGTCACCCGCGATATCGCCGTGAAAATCAACGAGGTGTTCGGCGAGGGCACCGTGGTGCTGCCCGAACCGATCATCCGCGAGGACACCGCCGTGGTCGCCGGACTCGACGGCCGCAAGATGAGCAAAAGTTATGGCAATACCCTGCCGATCTTTGGCGAGGAGAAGCCGCTCAAAAAACTCATCATGAAGATCACCACCGACTCGACCCCGGTGGAGGAGCCCAAAGCCACTGCCAACTCGACGATCCTCGCTCTCTATCACCTGTTTGCCAGCCCGGCGGATTACGCCGCGATGGTGGCCGACCACCAGCGCGGCGGGATCGGCTACGGCGAACTGAAAAAACGCCTGGCCGACGCCTACTGGGACTATTTCGCGCCGATGCGCGCCCGCCGCATCGAGGTCCTGGCGGATCCGGGGTATGTCGACCGGATCCTGGCCGCCGGCGCCGAACGGGCCCGCGAGGAGGCCGCCAAGGTGCTCGACCGGGTGCGCCACGCCGTGGGGCTGGTCTGAGAAAAGCTGAAGCCAGAGACC
Source organism: Verrucomicrobiota bacterium (assembly GCA_037142115.1). Taxonomy (GTDB): domain Bacteria; phylum Verrucomicrobiota; class Verrucomicrobiia; order Verrucomicrobiales; family Akkermansiaceae; genus Luteolibacter. The sequence continues at coordinate 1,124 of JBAXBG010000374.1, forward strand.
AGAGACCAGAGACCAGAGACCAGAGACCAGAGACCAGAGACCAGA
>JBAXBG010000375.1:0-1158 GCA_037142115.1 Verrucomicrobiota bacterium
AGGACATGTGAGGCTGGAAGGCGAGTGGCAGAGGGATGAGGAATTCCAGGCAGGTGCCCGGAGCTGCCGGAGTGATGTGCAGGCTGCCGCCGAGGTCGGCGGCACGCCGGTGCAAGCCGGGCAGGCCGCGGCCGGTGGTGGGCCCCGGCGGGATGCCGATGCCGTCATCGCGGAATGTGATGGCGAGTGAATCCGCGGTGGCGTGACAAGTGATGGTGACGGCGTGTGCCTGGGCATGACGCACGATGTTGTGCAAAACTTCCTTGAGGGCGCGCAGCAGCGACAGCGATGCCAAGGCATCACCGATGAGCGCGGAGTCGAAGCCCGTGGCCTGCCATTCCAGCCGCAACTCCGCCCCATCGAGCAACGTCGAGGCGTAAAACCGGAACTCCGCCAGCCATTTCCCGCAGGAGAGCTCCGGGTTATCGAGCTTGTTCATCATCGAACGAATTTCGCTGTTGGCCTCACCCGCCAGCAAGGCGATTTTTTCCAGCAACCGGCGGCTGTCCTCGGGCGAGGTATCGGTGGCGGCGGCGAGCATGTGGATAGAAGCGGCGGCTCCGCCAAAGCCATCGTGCAGGTCACGCGACAGGCGAAGCTGGTGTTCGGCGACGCGTTTCTCACCCTCCAAGGCCAGGGCATTGCGGTGCAGGCGGGCAATGATGGAAGCCTGGCGTTGCTGGACCAGGAACACGGCACCGAAGGTCCACAGCATGCAGTTGACAGTGGTGCCAAGCAGGGCGTTTTTGCTGAGCAGGATCTGCTCATTGGGAATGGCGGCACCGATCTCAGGAAACACCAACACGGCACGCAGGGCGAAACTGCAACTCACCAAGGCGAAAATCCCCCCGGCCACGCGGGTGGACAGGCGCAGGTCCGGATCGCGGTGTGCGAACAGGGCCGTCGCGGTGATCAGAAAAAAAAGCGCGCGCGTGGCTTCCTGGAGGAAGGTGCGCAGCGCCATGTCGGGCGTCACCAGAGTATACCAGGTCAAGACGACGAGATTGGCCGCTAACACCAGCAGCGGAAGCAGGGCCAGCGCGGGCTTGCCCAGAAAGCGCCGCACCCCGGCGAGGAACACCAACGGTGCCGCGCTCAGCAGCAGGTTGGGCAGCAAGATCCGGCTGAGGCTGAACCCAAGGGTGGCAGCGCTCTGGT
>JBAXBG010000376.1:0-1148 GCA_037142115.1 Verrucomicrobiota bacterium
CCGCTCAACCAGGTGATTCCCGGCTGGACCGAAGGGGTGCAACTCATGGTGGTTGGCGAAAAGCGCCGCCTCTGGATCCCCGCCAAACTCGCCTATGGCGAAAATCCGCCAGCGGGCGCGCCTGCCGGCACCCTGGTCTTCGACGTCGAATTGCTCGCCATCGTCAAATGACGGGCCCACGGACACGATCCTCTCTCCTGGTCGCCGCGCTCGCCCTGGCCTCCTGCGCCGTGCCGACAGCGCACGCGCCTGCTGGTGGCCGCCCGCCCGCCGCGCCGTCGGACTATCACAAGCCGGTGCGGATGAACGGGCGGGGGACCCTGGGGTCGATTTCCCTCGGTGATTTCTTTGCCCTGCAACAATCGGGCAAGGCCTTGATTTACGATGCCCGGCCGGCGTTTTTCTATCACCTCGGGCATGTCCCCGGGGCCATCAACCTGACCAAAAACCGCTGCGATGACCAGATCCTCTCCCGGCAAGCCGAAATCAAGGCGGCCTTGGCGAAAGGCCACACCATCGTCGTCTATTGCACCGGCATCACCTGCCCGGACGCCCGCACCGTCGCCATTCACATTTCCGGCTTCGGCTACCCCGCCAAGATCTTCAGCGGCGGCTGGGAAGCCTGGAAGGATGCCGCCATGCCCATCGACTGATCCATCTCCCTGTTCCCAGACCCCACCATCCCACCCCATGTCCAGTTTCTCCAACGTCACCGTCGATACCAAGGCCAACATTTATTTTGACGGCCGGGTCGTGTCCCACACCGTGCATTTTTCCGATGGCACGAAGAAATCCCTCGGGCTGATATACCCCGGCAAGTTCCACTTCGGCACGGCCGCGCCCGAGCGCATGGAGATCATCGCCGGTTCCTGCCAGATCGTTCTGGATGGCACCTCGGAGGTGGTCGCCGTGGACGCCGGCGCGGCCTTCGAGGTCGCCGCCAACAGCGGCTTCACTATCACCGTGTGCGATGGCATCTGCGAATACATCTGTTCGTATCTTCCAAGCTGATGCGCGGGGTGCCGCGGCTCCGAACCCTTGCCGGCAGCCTGCTGGCACCGGTGCTGTTAGGGTCGTGCGGCATCCGCCTGCCGGTGCGGCCCGAACCACGCATCATCGCCCCATCACAGCAGGCTGAAGCCTGCGCT
>JBAXBG010000377.1:0-1144 GCA_037142115.1 Verrucomicrobiota bacterium
GGTCGAAGGCCGAATCGCGCACGGCCTTGGGTTTCGGTCTTCGGGCTTCAAAGCTCAGACCTCAGAACTCTCCGATTGAAGGGCGAGCACGGCGAGCAAGGAGCAATTCCACCAATCCGAGCGGAGGGCACCTGCGCCGCGCTAACTTGGGGCCGACTGCCCCCCGCTCAGATTCTTCTCAGACAGACCTGCAGTTCCGAACGCGCGGCCAGCCGAAACACCAACTGGCGCCCGCTCCCGTCTGGCCACACGGGCTGGGTCTCATTGACGCCGTTCAACACCTGCTCCCAGACCCGCCGTAGCGCCGCACCGTAGGGCGTTGCCGGTAACAGATGCACCTCCAGTTTCCGCCCGTTCCAGCGCAACACGCCCGCGCTTTGGGTAAGCCGTCGGAAGTGTTCGTGGTCGTCGCGATAGTTGTCGTAAGCGGCCTTAAACGGGGCCAAGGCTCGATAGAAGACGTTGCGCGCAACCACCTTGACCGCGTCCAACAGCCGCTTGGGCCCCGTGTCCAACCGCACCATCTGGCGGGCGATCAGATCCTCCAATCGCGACATGGTTTGCCCGGTCTGTCCTTGTTGAACCAAAATCTGATTCAACTGTTCTTCCAGTCCCTTGAGCTTTTCAGAGCGATCCACACGGCGGGTTTCGTGGCGGGTTTGCGCCGCTTTGAGCCGCCCCAGTTCCCGGCGCCGAACCGCAGCCGCAGGGTCTGCGGCGGCTGAGGTTCCACTTTGCTCAGCAGACTCTGGGACCGCCGCGTGGGCCTTTTCCAGTTCGGCCTGACGCGCCTGGCGCACGCCTTGACGATGTTCGGCCTGACGCTGGGCCCAGAGCACCCGACCCAATTGCGCCCTCACTTGTCGGGCTTGTTCGGCCAGGGCCCGAGCCGCCCCGCTCTGGATTTGCCGGTCGGTCAACTGCGGCTTCAGTTGGGCATACCCGATCACCCCGTAGCTGGTGATCTGCTTGAAGCCAAAGTGCAGGTCCGAATACTTAAAATCGTTTTCCTGGACCCAGCGGCCAAACATCAGTCGCACCAACTCGGCGGCGGCACGGGTGTGGTCCTCGGTCAGAATGGACACCTCCCCCTTGCGCCCCGAGGGATGGGTAGCCCGCACGATCAGTTGGCGCCAGCGTGGAT
>JBAXBG010000378.1:0-1143 GCA_037142115.1 Verrucomicrobiota bacterium
GGATCGGTCGGATCGGTCGGATCGGTCGGATCGGTCGGATCGGTCGGATCGGTCGGATCAGACCTTGATTTCCTCGCGCGGGGTGAGTTTTTCGAGCAGGCGGCGGATGATTTCGTCGGTGGTGATGCCGGCGGCTTCGGCGTTGAAGGTGGTGAGCACCCGGTGGCGCAGCACCGGCGCGGCGACGGCCGCGACATCGCGGGTGGTGGCATGGAACCGGCCGCGCAGCACGGCGTGGGCCTTGGCGGCGGAAATCAGCCCGATGCCGGCGCGCGGGCCGGCGCCCCAGGCGACCAACTCGCGAACAAAATCCGGGGCTTCCTTTTCCTTGGGGCGGGTGGCGCGGGTGAGCGCGGCGGCGAAGTCGATCACGTGGTCGCCCACGGGCACGCGTTTGACGATGTCCTGAAGTTGGATGATGTCCTGCGCGGTCATCAGCGGCGCGATGGTGGCGGTGGACGGGCTGGTGACGCGCCGGATGATGGCGCGTTCCTCGGCTTCGCTCGGGTAATCCACGATGATGTTGAACAGGAAGCGGTCGAGCTGGGCTTCCGGCAGCGGATAGGTGCCTTCCTGTTCGATGGGGTTCTGGGTGGCGAGGACGAAAAACGGCGCCGGCAGGTGCATCGTGCGCTCGCCAACCGTCACGTGCCGCTCCTGCATCGCTTCTAACAAGGCGGCCTGGGTCTTGGGCGGGGTGCGGTTGATCTCATCGGCCAATAGCAGGTTGGCGAACACCGGACCCTGCACGAAGCGGAAGCCGCGGTGGCCGGTTTCCGGATCCACCTCCAGCACGTCGGTGCCGGTGATGTCCGCGGGCATCAGGTCGGGCGTGAATTGGATGCGCCGGAAACTCAGATCGAGCGCCTGGGCCAGGGTGGACACCAACATCGTCTTGGCCAGGCCAGGCACGCCCACCAGCAGGGCGTGGCCGCGGCAAAACACCGCCATCAAAACTTGCTCGATGACCTCCTGCTGGCCGACGATGATCTGACCGATTTCCTCCTTCAATCGGCCATACACGGCATGGAGTTGATCTACGGCCGCCTTGTCGTTGTTGCTGCTCATGAGTGGAGGCTATTACGGGCGGGGGCCGGGCGTCTTGCGTAATTCTCATTCTTTTACTGGGGCGGCACCCAAGCA
>JBAXBG010000379.1:0-1143 GCA_037142115.1 Verrucomicrobiota bacterium
TGAACCGTCCTGCCGTTTTTCATTTTTCTATTTAGGCTTAATCATCAGTACAATCAGTGAAATCAGTGGTTCTCATTTTTCTATCCAGGGAAACCCTGGAAACCCTGGAAACCCTGGAAACCCTGGAAACCGCAGACACAGAATGGATCATCCTCCCGAGGAACACGACCCTATCATTGGGGCGCATTCTTTTAGGGGGCAGGGACGTCTCGTCCCGTTCTGAAGCCCGGAAGGACCACCGGCCAGGCCAGGGTCACGGTGGAGGGATGTCGGCCGGATCCTTCAAATGCTCAGGCAGCAGCTGCAGGTATTTTTGGAAGGCGGGGACCCATGCGCAACCGCCCTGCTGATAGGTCAGCCAGCCCGCCACCAGACACGGCACCAGCAGCAGCAACCACACCAGCTTGCGCAGGCCGCGCGCCATGCCGCCGATCAGGAAAACCAGATAGATGGCGATCCCGCCCAGTGTGGCGTAGGCGAGTTTGCGCGACTCCATCCGCTGATGGGCGCTGGTGTCGCGGCGGCGGAACTCGAGGATTTCGGCCCGCTGATGGGCGAGAAGCTGGCGCCCGGCGGCGGCGGTGCGGATCGCCGCGTCGCGTTGCGAGATGAGCGCCTCGCACTCGGCTTGCGGGAGCCACCGGCCGGCGAAATAAGCTTTGCCCGCCTGGTAGTTGTCGAGCATCGCGCGCATGGCCACCAGTTGCGGATGGAGGATTTCCGAGGAGTTGGGATACTGTTTGGCGAAGCCGCTCAGTTTCTCGAAATTGAACTTCAGCGAGGCCAATTGCTCCGGATTGGTCAGTTCCGCGGGCACGCCCGGCTCCAGGCTCAGGCAGCGGTAAAACTCATTTTTGGCGAAACCCTTTTTCTGGGATCCCTTGTAGAACCAGGTGATCGGGCCCTTGTCTTCCATCCGGTCCGCGACAAAAACCTTGGCGCTGGCATCACTGTGAAACGGCTGCTCTTTCCAGGCCACCAGCCACGATTCCGCCACCGCCAGCCCGCTGACCGCCAGGCACCAGATCAACCCCGCCAGCCAGACCCGGGGCATCACCCGTGAGCCTGGACACCACCGAAACGGAGCTGAACCTTGCATTGGCGTGAGCGCAACACGCCCCCCCGCGGCCGTCAAGCCATTTG
>JBAXBG010000380.1:0-1122 GCA_037142115.1 Verrucomicrobiota bacterium
AAATCCAAGGAGCGCGACCCGCAACTGGAGACGCTGCTTTTCCAGTATGGCCGATACCTGACGATCGCCTCGTCGCGCCAGGGCGGCCTGCCCGCCAACCTCCAGGGCAAGTGGAACAACTCGAACAACCCGCCGTGGCGCTGCGATTACCACACCGACATCAACCTCCAAATGAACTACTGGCCGACCGACGCGGCCAACCTATCGGAATGTTTCCAACCGTATGCCGAGTGGATCCAGTCGATCCGTGCGGTGCGCACCGAGGCAACCCGGAAGGCATTTGACAAGCGCGGCTGGCTGATGCGTGGCGAAAGCGGGCTGTTCGGCGGCTCGACTTGGGATTGGTGCCCCGGCACCAGCGCCTGGCTGCTGCAAAACAGCTACGACCACTACCGGTTCACCGGCGACAAGGAATACCTGCGCAGCCGGGCATACCCGGCCATGAAAGACGTCTGCCAATACTGGCTCGACAGTCTCATCGCCCAACCCGACGGCACGCTGGTCACTCCGCTGGGCCTCTCGCCCGAGCACGGCCCCAAGCAGCCCGGCATCTCCTTCGACCAGCAACTGGTCTGGGACCTCTTCACCAATACCCTCGAAGCCTCAGAAGCCCTCGGTGTGGACGCCGGGTTGCGCGCGGTGCTGGCCGACAAGCGGGCGCATCTGCTCGCGCCGAAGATCGGGAGCTGGGGCCAATTGCTCGAATGGCAGCAAGAGCTCACCCAACAGAAACCCGGCGGTGAGGGTGCGCTCGACACCCCTGCTAACAAGCACCGGCACATTTCCCACCTCGTCGCCCTCTATCCGGGCCGGCAGATCTCGCTGCAAAAGACGCCGGCCTTGGCCGAGGCCGCCCGGGTGTCGCTCAATGCCCGGGGTGATGTCAGCACCGGTTGGAGCACCGCGAACAAGATCAACCTCTGGGCCCGCCTGCAGGATGGCGACCGCGCCTACACCCTCGCCTCCGCCCTCCTGGGCGGCGGCATCCTGCCGAATCTGTTCGACACCTGCCCGCCGTTCCAAATCGACGGCAACTTCGGTTACACCGCCGGCGTCTGCGAAATGCTGCTGCAGAGCCAGGGCGATGAGTTGCACCTGTTGCCGGCCTTGCCCAAGGCGTGG
>JBAXBG010000381.1:0-1103 GCA_037142115.1 Verrucomicrobiota bacterium
TGCCGGAGCGTGATGGCGCTCATGTCCCCGCTCTCGATGCCGGGTCCCAGGGACGAGAGCGCCGTGCTTCCGGAGAGATACAGAAACCGTCCCCGGAACAGGCGGTTCCGGGGTACGGCGGCCAGATAGTGGGCCACCAGGTCACGGGCTGCCCGGCGATTGGCGGCGAACATCTCAGGGGTGAAGGGGATGTACTTGGTCGGGGCGGTGGTTCCCGAAGTTTCACAGAAGAGCCGGACTTGACCGGGCCAGGTGACGTTATTGAGTTCCAGGCGCGGCGATTTACTACCGGCGGTATAACCGGAACTGAAGTAATCCCGCCAGAAGTCGGCATAGCTCCGGATGGGGACCGTACGACGGTAGAGATCATAGGCATGCTCGAACGGGTTCCGGGCCAGGGAGGCGAAGGCATGGTCAGCCCCGAACCGGGTGGCGGAGCCGCTCCGCAGCAGGTGAAAAAACAGTTTGCGCTGCGTAGCGAGCGGGTCCAGCCGGGCAAAACGATGCACGATCAGGCGCGCCCCGTGGTTGAGGAGCGGCGCCAGCGCCGGCGTGATGAGCTGTCTCATGATATCCATGGCGGATCAGAACGCCGAGATGAGGCTCGGCGCCGAAAAACGCCGGTACCAGGCGGAGATAACCGGATTGTACGCCTGATGGTGGAAGATGAGAGAGGCGTGAGGCACCGGATCGTCGGCCTGCCGGGAGGTTACGGTCAGGCAGCGGCCATTGGGAAACACCTGGTGAAACCGCCGCGGCTCACGACAGAGCGCCAGGGTGGGTGACGTGGGAACCAGCAGATTCTCTTCCGCCTCGGCCAGCAGCGTCAGGACCGGACCGTCATAGAGCGGCGCATCAAAAGTGGGGCGCTGGAAATCCTGGATGGCCAGGGTCCGCTCATACCCCCCTTTGGCCGAGGTCCCGTCGATGACCGCCATGATCTTGTTCCGGATGGCCAAGTGGCGCGGGGTCAACGGGCGTTGCTCCGCGCCCATACCGAACAGCCCCTGGAAGCAGCGGCGCGCCCGCTCAATCTGTCGTTCAACCTCATCGGGCGTGTCGGGACGGGCCGCGAAAATGCGCCGCAGATTGCTCTCCAGCAT
>JBAXBG010000382.1:0-1061 GCA_037142115.1 Verrucomicrobiota bacterium
AAATTGGAGCGGGCGATGAGATTCGAACTCACGACATCCACCTTGGCAAGGTGGCGCTCTACCACTGAGCTACGCCCGCGTTGCGAAACGCGTGGGCGCTTTCTACACCGGACTGGGAGACGGGCAAGCCAAAATTTGCAAAATTTCGATGTGCATTCGTCCGGACCTGAGTTTTCCTTGGCGGCACGCCATGTCCGACAAGCTCGCTGAAATCATCGCCACCAAGCGTCTCGAAGTCGCCGCCCTGCTGCCGCGGGCCGATCTGCTGCGCGCCGCGGCCCTGCAACGCAACGATTACGGGGGGTTCCGCAGCGCGCTGGATTGCGGGCCCGGCCGCCTCGGGGTGATCGCCGAGGTCAAGAAAGCCTCGCCCTCGGTGGGCTTGATCGACCCGGATTTCGATCCGGTCCGGCAGGCCAGGCGCTACCTCGACGGTGGCGCGTCCTGCCTGTCGGTGCTGACGGACGAGAAATATTTCCAAGGGTCGCTGAGCTATCTGACGCAAATCTCGAAGTTTTCCGGGGCACCCTTGCTGCGCAAGGATTTCATCATCCACGAGGTGCAGATCCACGAAGCCACGGTGGCGGGGGCCGACGCGATCCTGCTGATCGTCGCGGCGCTGGATGACGCCACGCTGCGCCGGCTCTACGACGAGGCCAAGTCGCTGATGCTCGACGTGCTGGTGGAAGTCCACGATCTGCGGGAAATGGAGCGCGCGCTCGAGCTCGGCGCGGATCTGATCGGGGTGAACAACCGCAACCTCAAGACCTTCGAGATCAATCTGGCGACCACCGAGCGGCTCGCGGAGGAGGTGCCCGACGAGGTCCTGCTGGTTTCGGAAAGCGGGATCAAGACCCCGGCCGACGCGCTGCGGATGTTGGAGGCCGGGGCCAACGCGGTGCTCATCGGCGAGGCGCTGATGCGCTCCCACGATCCAACCCGGGCGATCGAGGCCTACCTGGAGCTCGAGATCGTCTAACCCCTGATCCTCTAACATGGTGATGAACCGCCAAGCCGCCAAGCCGCCAAGCCGCCAAGCCGCCAAGCCGCCAAGCCGCCAA
>JBAXBG010000383.1:0-1059 GCA_037142115.1 Verrucomicrobiota bacterium
CAGTCCTCGCGCATTCACCAAACGCTTGACGACGGATCTTCGTTGCGGTAGCGGTGAAGATATGGCAAGGCCTCCGCGCTTTCAATATCCCGGGGCGATTTACCATGTGATGGCGCGTGGCGACGGGGGCAAGGTTGTGTTCGAGACCGAAGACGACCGGAAGGCGTTCGTGTTCCGGCTGGGGCAGGTTTGTGGTAGTCACGGTTGGCGGGTTCATGCCTGGGTGCTGATGGGGAATCATTTCCATCTGCTGCTGGAGACGCCGCAGGCGAATCTGGTGTCGGGGATGAAATACCTGATGGGCACGTTCAGCCAGGGATGGAACCGTGCGCGGCGGCGGCGCGGGCATGTTTTCCAAGGGCGCTACAAGGCGGTGCCGGTGAACGGCTCGGAGTCCGATGCCTATTCCTTCCGGATCGTGGCGGATTACATCCATCTCAATCCCGCCAGGGCCGGTCTGGCCGGAGGCGCAATGGGACCGCTGGTCCGCTACCAGTGGAGCAGCCTGCCGTGCTTGTTGAAGGGGAATGGTCCGGATTGGTTGGTCAAGGATCGCGTGTTGCGGGCTTTCGATCTGGCGCGGGATGGTCGCGGGCGTCGCGCCTACGTGGCATGGCTGGAAGCGCGCGCGGCCAATCACGAGGGCAAGATCGATGAAGCGGCGATGCAAGCGATGCGCCGCGGGTGGTATTTGGGCCAGGAGACATTCAAAGACCGACTCTTGAAACTCCTCGACAAAGCCACGGGCAAGGCGGCCAGCGGGAGAAGCCGCACTGGCGAGTCCATTCGCGACCGCGGGGAAATGGAGGCGGGGAGGATCGTTCGCGATGGACTCAAGACGCTCGGTGTGCCGGGCGGAAAATCGGTGCTTGCAGCGATGACCAAGAGCGACCCACGCAAGATCGTGTTGGCGGCGCTGGTGCGCGCAAATACCAGCGTGAGCAACGCCTGGATCGCGGAGCGGTTGGCAATGGGCCACCCGGGCTCGGTGAGCCGCATGCTTGCCACCGGGCGTTCCGACCGGAAGCTGGCGAACCAGCAACATGAGTTGGCCGCAAT